>JAHFVC010000301.1 GCA_023264765.1 Mycobacterium sp.
AAGAAGGCCTCGAACACGTCGCCCAGGCCGCCGAATCCCCCGAATCCACCGCCGCCCGCACCGGCGGCGCCGTTCTCCATCGGGTCGCCACCCAGGTCGACGATGCGGCGCTTCTCCGGGTCGGACAGCACCTCGTAGGCCACGCTGATCTCTTTGAAGCGCGCCTGCGCCGCCTCGTCAGGGTTGACGTCGGGGTGCAGCTCGCGCGCGAGCTTGCGATAGGCGCGCTTCAGCTCCGAATCGCTGGCGCCCTTGCTCACGCCGAGCAGGCCGTAATAATCGCGTGCCACGTACAAACCTCTTTCATGCCGCCCGTTGCGGCCGTCCCCTACCGGGTGCCCAGAACCTCGCCGATGTAGAGAGCAACTGCGGCGACATTCGCGATGGTTCCCGGATAGTCCATCCGGGTGGGACCGACCACACCCATGCCGCCGAACACCTTGCCCGAACTTCCGTACGCCGTGCTCACCACCGAAGTCCCGAGCATCTGCTCGGCCTCGGTTTCGTGCCCGATACGCACCGTGACCTTACCGGCTTCCTGTTGGGCGGCCAGCAGCCGCAGCACCACAACCTGCTCCTCCAGCGCCTCCAACACCGACCGCAACGATCCCCCGAAGTCCGCTGTGTTGCGCGTCAGGTTGGCGGTGCCACCGAGCACCAGGCGTTCTTCGGTGTGCTCGACCAGCGTCTCGACCAGAACGGTGGCGGCTCGGCCGATCGCGTCACCCAGCCCGCCGTGACCGTCGAAGGCACCTGCCAGGTCGGCGACCGCGATCGATGCGGTGACCAGCGGCTTGCCCTCCAGTGCGCTGCCGAGTCGCTCGCGCAGCTGCGACAGTTCGTGCTCGCCGATCGCGTCCCCGAGCTCGACGACCCGCTGGTCGACGCGACCGCTGTCGGTGATCACCACCAGCAGCAGTTTGGCCGGGGTCAGGGCCACGACCTCCAGGTGGCGCACCGTCGATGCCGACAGCATCGGGTACTGCACGATGGCGACCTGCCGGGTCAGCTGCGCCAGCAGGCGCACGGCGCGGCGCAGCACGTCGTCGAGGTCGACGCCGGATTCCAGAAACTGCAGGATGGCGCGCCGCTCGCTGCTCGACAGCGGTTTGACGTCGTCGAGACGGTCCACGAATTCGCGGTAGCCCTTTTCGGTGGGGACGCGACCGGAGCTGGTGTGGGGCTGGGCGATGTAGCCCTCGGCCTCCAGGACCGCCATGTCGTTGCGGACGGTGGCGCTGGAAACCCCGAGGTTGTGACGCTCGACCAGCGATTTGGACCCGATGGGTTCCTTGGTGGTCACGAAGTCCGCGACGATGGCACGCAACACCTCGAAGCGGCGATCATCGGCGCTACTCATTCTTCACCTGGCGTTGGCTCATGATCTGCCCATTTTACGGCGACCGAGTGCAGGTATTCACGTTGGCAAGGACACCGTGCGCCGCGTGGCACTAATCTCGTCGCATGGGAGCCCGCCGGTGATCTTCAAGGGAGTTCGCGACGGCAAGCCTTATCCCGAGCATGGACTGTCCTACAAGCAGTGGTCGCAGATCCCGCCCCGGCAGATCCGGTTGGACGAACTGGTCACCACCACCACGGTGCTGGCGCTGGACCGTCTGCTCTCCGAGGACTCGACGTTCTACGGTGATCTCTTCCCGCACGCGGTGCGCTGGCAGGGCGTGATCTATCTGGAGGACGGTCTGCACCGCGCGGTTCGGGCCGCGCTGCGCAACCGCACCGTGCTGCATGCCCGGGTGTACGACATGGACGACGTCCCGGCGTGATTTCGGTGCGCTGACGCTCGCTGAGCGAACGCGAACGCGCCGAGATCGCTGTCAAGACATGGCGTCGCGCAGGCTCTTCGGCCGCAGGTCGGTCCAGGTCTCCTCGACGTAAGCCACGCAGTCGGCGCGGGTGCTCTCCCCGAACACGACACGCCAGCCGGCCGGCACATCGACGAACGCCGGCCAGAGGCTGTACTGCTCCTCGTCGTTGAGCAGGACGTAGAACGTGCCGTTCTCGTCATCGAACGGATTGTTGCTCATGACTCCTCCTTGCGGGGGCGGTGAAAGCGGGCGAACCCAGGACCCGATCGGACAGCCGGCCCAGGCAACTCAGGTTGGGGAACCCAGGCCCCTGGGTCAGGCCCGCCAGGCCGGGCAGGAACAGTTTCGGCTCGACCTCTTCGACGGCCAGATCGTGCCCGATCGCCTCCTGGATCCGGTCGCTCGTCAGCGGCGACCCGAGACCGAGTTCGAGGACGTCGAGGGCTTCCTGGTTGAGCAGCGGCTGGAACCACATGGCGTTGGCACCGGAGCCGTCGATCACCAGATCGAAACCGTGCACCGTCTCCAGCCGCTCACCGCCGCGCTCTGTCTGCAACGTCAACCGGATGCGCTCATCGCGGGCCACCGCGTGCGCCACCCGGCCGCGCAGGTGCCGGATCCGGTCGTCGGCGAGCAGCCCCTCCTGCACCCGCACCGAGAACACACCACGGTCGGTGCGGTTCATCGCGTCCCGCTTCTCCGCCAGTGTCAGCCCTTCCCAGTGGATGGGATCGGAGTACAGCGTGTTCTCGAAGAATCCTTCGCCACGGGTGAACAGCGTGACCTGGGGCGAGATCACCGTGATGGTCGAAACCCGGTGCCGGAAAAGCTCATCCAGCATGGTGCCGGCCGTCTCGCCGCCGCCGATGACGGCGACGCGATCGGCGGCGATCAGTTCCTGTGCCGCGGCACGATGCCAGAACTGGGCGATGGACAGCACCCGCGGATTCCCGGGCAGAATCGACTTCTCGGCCTGACCGGGCCCGGTGACCATCAGGGCATCCGCGTGCACGGCGCCTTCATGGGTCGTCAGTTCCCAGCCGGTCCCGAGATCGCCGTGGCGCACGCCGATCTCGGTGACCTCGCCCATCGTCACCGACATCCCGACCCGCTCGGCCACCCACTGCAGGTACTGACTCCACCGCCGGTGCGTGGGCGCCGGCCTGCCGCGGTCCACCCATTCGGCGAACTGACCTGTCCCCACCAGGTAGGACTGCCAACTGTGCCGCATCATCCGCTCGTCCAACTCGGCGTTGCGGCGCGGCACCAGGGCCGACTGGTACGGGAAGCCGATGTCCTTCTCAGGTCCGGTGCCCAGCCGGTGCGCTCCGTCGGTCCAGCCGCCGGCGGCCTGCCAGTTGGCGCCGATCGCGGTGCGTTCCACCGCGATCACCTGCGGCGCGTCCACACCCATGGCGCGCAGTTCGGCGGCCTTGGCCGCGACGGCCACCGCCTTTGCGCCTGCGCCGATGATGGCGAGCTTCTGTGTCATGCGATCACCTCTCGTAATGCGTCCTGCCACAACGCCTGCAGTGCGGCGACGTCGGCGGCGGACAGAATCTCGGGCAGGGTGCGCCACTGACTGCCCAGCACCTGCGTCCCGTTCCGCTCGATGAGAGCCACGTTGAGCGTGAGCTCGTGGCGTACGGCCAGGTCGGGTTCCGGCGTCGGGGACAACTTGGCCAGCAGCGCCCGGTCCGGCCGCAGGGCGTCGGAGCCGACGGCGTGGTGGATGCGGCCGAGGTAGTTCAGCAGTACCTGCGGATCACGCTGTGCACCGAGGCGTTCGGCGGTGTCGGTACGTAGGTAGCGCAGTAGCGCGTAATCGATACCGTCGCCGGGAATCTGCGGCAGGGCGCCGTCGACGACCCGCACCGGGTAGATCGCGCTGAGCAATCCGACGGTGTCGCCCGTGTCGATGAGGCGCGAGTTGTCGGCAAACCCCTCCGATACGACGGCATCGGCGCGGCCATGGGTCTCCAGGGCAAGCAGCGGCGCCGGAGTCGCCTGGCCGCGGGTCCGCCGCCAGGCGGTGAGCGTCCGGGCCGTCGCGGCGGCCAGCAGCTCGGGCACCGGCCCCGCCATGACCCTGGCGGTGACGTCCGGATCGGTGAAGGACATGGTGACCTCGACGTCGCCGACACGGTCGGTGTCGGGACAGACCCGGCGGGCGCCCAGATCCGGGTCGGCACCGGCGAGCTGGGTTTCCCAGAATTCGCAGGAGTCCAGTTTCAGGGCACGCTCGGCCAGGATCCTGGACCATTGCCGCAACGAGGTGTGCTCACGAACCGGGGGCGGGGTATGACCGGATGTCTCTGCAAGCCAGCCGGTTTCGATCTCCCCGAGGACGATGCGCCAGGACGCGGGATCCATGGCCAGCACGTGGGCGGTGAGCACCAGGACGTCGGCCCCGCTGTCGTGATGCAGCAGCACCGCCCGGAACATAACACCCTGTTCCGGATCGAGCCGTTCCAGTGACGCCTCGGTGTGTACGCCGACCACAACCGCGAGATCACCGGTGACGTGCGCCTCGTCGAGGATGTCGGCGACGGGCTGCACGACGAGGGTCAAGGTGTCGCGGTCCAGCCTGCTGCGCAGCGCCTCGTGCCCGTCGATGACCCACCGCAGCATCCGGTCCAGTTGGTCCCGGGTGACGCCGGCAGGCAGCCGGATGGCCTCGGTCTGCGCCAACCGGCGGGAGTCGCCGTGCGCCAGCAGCCAATGACCGGCGGGCAGCAGCGGGATCGGGCCGGTGTCGTCCGCGTCGATCTGCTCGGCCTGTGCATCGTCGTCGAGGGCCGCTGCGAGCTCGCGGACGCTGGTGCACTCCAGCATCAACCGGGCGCGCAACGGGATTCCGCGGCGGCGCACGGCCTGCACCACCGACAGCGCCACGATGCTGTCCAGCCCGAGGTCCAGGAAGTCGGCGGTCACGTCGACGCGCGCGACGTCGAGAAGCTCACCGAGCACCTCCGCCAGGACCGCTTCGGTGGCACCGGCGGGCCCGGTGATCTCGGCGGTCCGTTCGCGGGCGTCCAGGTTTGCGAGGGAGGCGTCGTCGACCTTGCCATGGGACGTCAACGGTATCTCGTCGACTTCGATGATGTGCTGTGGGACAAGATATCTCGGTAGCTTTGCCGCCAGGGCGCGGCGCAGGGCGGCGGGGGTTGTACTGCTGACCACATAGGCAGTCAACCGTGGGCCGTTGCGGTGCCGGCGCACCGCGACATGCGCATGGGACACCTCGGGAAGGCGGTACAGGGCGGCGGCCACCTCGCCGGGCTCGACCCGGAAGCCGCGGATCTTCACCTGGTCGTCACTGCGGCCGATGAACTCGTAGGCGCCCGACACATTCCTGCGGACCACGTCACCGGTGCGGTACATCCGGCCACCTGGGTTGAAGGGGTCGGCGACAAACCGTCCGGCGGTCTCCCCCATCCGGCCCAGGTATCCGCGGGTGAGTTGGCCACCGGTCAGGTACAACTCGCCGGCGATGCCGTCGGGTACCGGGCGCAGCCAGCTGTCCAGCACGTGGGCGGTGGTCGGGTCGGTGGGATATCCGATGCACGGCTGTTCGTGGTCGGCGATCCTGGCGACGACGGCCTCCACGGTGGTCTCGGTGGGGCCGTAACAGTTGTGGGCCCGCACACCGGTGCGCGCGCATTCGTCCTGGATGCCTTGCCATGCCGTGCTGTCGATGGCCTCGCCGCCGAGGGCGAGTACCGCGAGGGGGACGGTGGAGAGCAGACCGGCGGCGCGGAGCTGGCCGAACATCGACGGGGTGGTGTCGATCATGTCCAGGCCGAACCGGGCGATCTCGGCCACCAGGGCATCCGCGTCGCGCTGCACGCTGTCGCCGATGATGTGATTGCTGTGTCCGTCCAACAACGCCACCAACGGCTGCCAGGCGGCATCGAAGGTGAAGGACCAGGCGTGTGCGATGCGCAGCCGTCGACCGGCCGGCTGCAGCACGTTGCGGGCATGGTCGGCGGCATACGCCAGCAGGGCCTGATGAGTTCCGATGACGCCCTTGGGTTTTCCGGTGGTGCCGGAGGTGAACACGATGTAAGCGCCCTGCCCGGGGCGCACTGGCGCGGGCTCGAACTCGGGGATCGGCAGGTCGGCCACCGCGGCGATGACGGCGTCGTCCACGATCACCGTGGCCGCGGTCTGTCCGATGATCTCCGTGATCCGTTCGGCGGGCATGCCCGGGTCCAGCGGGACGATCAGTCCGCCGGCCTTGAGCACGGCCAGCATGGCAACGACGTAATCGGGTCCGCGGCGCAACAGGATCGGTACCGGTGTCTCGGTGCTCACCCCGCGCCGTACCAGTTCGGCGGCCAGTCGGTCGGCGAACTCGTCGAGCTCACGGTAGGTGAGCTCCCCGCCCTCCCAGCTCAACGCGACCGACCCGAGCCGGTCGGCGGCGGTCTCGGTGAACGCGGTGTGGAAGCCACCCTGGTAGACGGTGGAATTCTTCGGCGGCAGGGCTCGCACTTCGTCGTCGAAGGTGACGGCGACATCGCGCAATGGCTGATCCCACTGCGCCAGCAGGCCGCGCACGACGGCCAGTACGCGATTACCGAGGACCTCGGGGTCCAGCAGTCCCAGTGCCCCGTCGAGGGTTTCGACGAGAACCGTGAGCCTACCGCCGGTGGGGTGGGCGGCAATGGTGATCGGGAAGTGCGACAGGCTTTCCAGCGCGGACGGGCGGATCACGGCACCGCCGAGATCGAAGTCTCCGCCGCCGACCAGGCCGCCGGGTGGGAAGTTCTCGTAGACCAGCAGGGTGTCGTACAGCTCTCCGATGCCGCCGGCCGCGCGCAGTTCGGTGTGACTGAGGTAGCCGTGGTCCCGCAGCTCGGCTGCTTCACGTTGCAGCGCAAGGCATTGCGACTCGACCCGCTCGGCCGGATCCAGGCGGATCCGCAGCGGCACCGTGTTGATGAACAGCCCGACCATGGATTCCACACCGGCGAGATCGTCCGGGCGGCCCGACACTGTCACCCCGAATACCACGTCGGTACGGTCGGTGAACGCGGACAGGATTGCCGCCCAAGCCATCTGGAACAGAGTGCTGATCGTGACACCGCGGGTGCGTGCCGCATCCAGGATGTCGGCGGTGCTCTGCTCGTCGAGGAGCACCTCGGTGCGTTGCGGCAGGCCCGCTGCGGCTTCGCGACCCGAGAGCGCGGGCGTCAGCATGGTGGGCCCGTTCAGTTCGGCCAGATGGGTACGCCACCGGGCCGCGCTGGCCTCCGGATCCCGGCCGGCCAGCCAGCCGATGTAGTCGCGGTAGGGCCGCGGCTGGGCGGGCAGCGCACCCGTGTCGCCCCCGGCGACGTACAGCCCGATCAACTCGCTGACGAACACCGGTAGCGACCAGCCGTCGATGACGATGTGATGGGCGACCACCACCAGGCGCCAGCGCGAATGCGGTAGTTCGGCCAGCAGGAACCGGATCGCGGGGCCCTTGGCCAGATCGAACGGTCGGCGACGGGTCTCCTCCTCCAGCGCCGCCACTTCCTCGTCGGTGTCGACGAGCACGTGCTGCCAGGGCAATTCGAATGTCGCGGGCACCACCGCGACCGGTTTGCTCAACGTGCCCTGGAAGAAACTCACCCGTACATTGGGGTGGCGCTCCAGCATCGCCTCGGCGCAGGCGCGCAGGCGCGCTGCATCGAGATCGCCTTCGACGTCGGCAGCCATCGCGATGAAGTACGGGTCCGCGCCGCCGTCGGTGAGACCGGCCAGCGAGTACAGCCCCTGTTGCAGCGGGCTGAGGGCCATCACATCGAGGATGGCCGGAGCTTCACTCATCCCTGGTTCCACCCCGCAGTCAAGGCCGCGAGCTCGTCCGCGGACAGCCCGGACGCCGCCATCGGTGCGTGGTGGGTGTCCTCGGCGCGCACCTGCCCGGCCTTCACGTCAGCGGCGGCAGCGAGTTCGGCCAGCACCGGGGACTCGAACACCATCCGCGCGGTCAGCGCGACCCCGTTGTCGCGGGCTCGCGCCGCCAGCTGCACGGCCAGGATGCTGTCCCCGCCGAGGGTGAAGAAGTCGTCGTGCCTGCCGACCTCCTCGACCCCGAGCAGCACGGTCAGCATGGCTGCCAGGCTGCGTTCGGTGTCGGTCGCGGCCGGTTCGAACGGACCCGACGCGGTGAGCACGGGACGGGTCAGGACGGCGCCGTCGAGGCTGTCGAGCACCGTGATACGCAGTGCCGCCAGGTCTTCGGGCAGCGCCTCCCGGACACTGTCGGCGAAGGCCACCACGTCGGTATTCGGGTCGGCTGGCACGACGTAGCCGGCGAGCATCGCGCCGGTGCGGGTCGGCCAATGTCGGGTTTGTGCCGCGGCGACGCCGTCGACCGCCTCGAGGGCGGCCTGTACCCGCAGGTCGCCGTTTTCGACGTACTCCAGTACCCCGGTGTCGCTCCAGCGTGCGCGGTCACCGGTCCGGTAAAGCCGCGCGCCAGGCTCGAACGGGTTGTTCGGGTACCGGAATTGCGTTGCTGCCGTGGCATTCCGGTGTGCGTCGTCGATCGCCCCACCGGAGTAATACTCGTCGCCGATCACGCCGGCCCCGACTGGCGCCAG
>JAHFVC010000302.1 GCA_023264765.1 Mycobacterium sp.
GATATCCCGAACGACTCTCCGGCCCTGATCATGTACACCTCGGGCACCACCGGCCGCCCGAAGGGCGCGGTGCTCACCCACACCAACATCGCCGGGCAGGCGCTGACCCACCTGTTCACCAACGGCGCCGACCTCAACAGCGACATCGGCTTCATCGGCGTCCCGCTCTTCCACATCGCGGGGATCGGCAACATGATCACCGGCCTGCTGCTCGGCCGCCCGACGGTGCTCTACCCCCTGGGTGCGTTCGACCCCGGCGCACTGCTGGATGTGCTCGAGGCGGAGAAGGTCACCGGGATCTTCCTGGTGCCCGCACAGTGGCAGGCCGTGTGTGCCGCCCAGCGCGCCAAGCCGCGGAACCTGGTGCTGCGTGTCCTGTCCTGGGGTGCGGCTCCGGCATCGGACACGTTGCTGAGGGAGATGGCCGAAGCCTTCCCTGGGGCCAGCATCCTGGCAGCGTTCGGGCAGACCGAGATGTCTCCCGTGACTTGTATGTTGTTGGGTGAGGACGCCATTCGCAAGCTCGGCTCGGTCGGCCGGGTGATCCCTACCGTTTCCGCCCGCATCGTGGACGAGGATATGAACGACGTCCCCGTCGGCCAGGTCGGTGAGATCGTCTACCGGGCGCCCACTCTGATGTCCGGCTACTGGAACAACCCGAAGGCCACCGCTGAGTCGTTCGCCGGCGGCTGGTTCCACTCGGGCGACCTGGTACGCCAGGACGACGAGGGTTACATCTGGGTCGTCGATCGTAAGAAGGACATGATCATCTCGGGCGGCGAGAACATCTACTGCGCCGAGGTCGAGAATGTCCTGGCTGCTCATCCCGCGATTGCGGAGGTCGCGGTCATCGGGCGCCCACACGAGAACTGGGGTGAGGTGCCCGTCGCCATCGTCGCGCTGGGGGCCGCGCCCGCGACAGGTCTGACCCTTGCCGAACTCGACGACTTCCTCACCGAGCGGTTAGCTCGGTACAAGCACCCGAAGGCGCTGGAGATCGTCGACGCATTGCCCCGCAATCCGTCCGGAAAAGTGCTGAAAACCGAACTGCGCACTGCTTTCGGTGCCGAAACCAAGATTGACGCGGACGAAAGTACTACTGCGGCAACGGTTTCTAGCACAGCTTCGAACAAGTAACCAATCGGCGCGGCTTTGCTAACAGTTGCGGTGTGAATAAATCGTTTGCCCAACACCGCCGGTACCGGATCGGGTACAGTCCTGTGGTCCGTCTTACTACCCACGAGTAGGGAGGCGGAGATCACATGGTCGGGGCCGGGGCCGGAAGGGGCAGGGAGGGGACGTGCAGCACGTGATGCCGCTCCGTGAGGATCATGACGATCTCGACAGGAGTACGCGAGGGTGACGGCGAGTAACGGCCTGGTCGACTACTTCCGTGATCAGCTTGAGAAGCCTCTGACAATGGTCGGTGGCTTCTTCAAGATGTGCGTGCTGACCGGGAAGGCCTTGTTGACGCGGCCCTTCCAGTGGAAGGAATTCGTCCTTCAGAGCTGGTTCCTCATCCGGGTGGCCTTCCTCCCGACGCTCGCGGTGTCCATCCCGCTGACCGTGCTCATCATCTTCACGCTCAACATCCTGCTGGCCGAGTTCGGCGCCGCCGACGTCTCCGGTGCCGGTGCCGCCCTCGGTGCGGTCACCCAGCTCGGGCCGTTGGTCACGGTGCTCGTGGTCGCGGGCGCCGGCTCGACGGCCATCTGCGCCGACCTCGGCGCGCGCACCGTGCGTGAAGAGATCGACGCCATGGAGGTGCTCGGCATCGATCCGATCGAACGACTCGTCGCCCCGCGGGTGGTGGCGTCGACCTTCGTGGCCTTCCTGCTCAACGGCGCGGTCATCACCATCGGTCTGGTCGGCGGCTATTTTTTCGGCGTGTACATCCAGAACGTCAACGCGGGCGCCTACGTCTCCACGCTGACCCTGCTGACCGGATTCCCGGAGGTCATGATCTCGGTGATCAAGGCCACGCTGTTCGGTCTGATCGCCGGCCTAGTCGGCTGCTATCGCGGCCTGACGGTGGCCGGCGGTTCCAAGGGCGTGGGCACCGCCGTGAACGAGACGCTGGTGCTCTGCGTGGTGGCGCTGTTCGCGGTCAACGTGGTGCTGACGACCATCGGCGTGCGATTCGGGACGACGACATGAGGGCCAGCAAGAAGGCGGATTGCGCATGAGCACCGCTGCGGTTCTTCGGACACGGTTCCCGCGTACCTTCGGCCGCGCCTCCGGTTATGCCGGCGCGCCCGGCCGATTCCTGGACAGCATCGGGCATGTCGCCTGGTTCGTCGTCACCGCGGTGGGGCATATCCCGCACGCGTTCAAGAACTATCGCCGTGAGGCCCTTCGGCTGGTCGCCGAGATCGGCATGGGCACCGGCGCCATGGCGGTCATCGGTGGCACCGTGGCCATCATCGGGTTCGTCACGCTGTCGGCGGGCTCGCTGATCGCCATCCAGGGTTTCGCCTCCCTGGGCAACATCGGTGTCGAGGCGTTCACCGGATTCTTCGCGGCACTGGCCAACATCCGCGTCGTCGCCCCGGTGGTGACCGGCCAGGCCATGGCTGCAACCGTCGGCGCCGGCGCCACCGCCGAGCTCGGCGCCATGCGGATCAGCGAGGAGATCGACGCGCTCGAAGTCATGGGCATCAAGTCGATTTCGTACCTGGTGTCGACGCGCCTGATCGCCGGCTCGATCGTGATCATCCCGCTCTACGCGATGGCGATCCTGTTGTCGTTCCTGTCGGCGCAATCGGTGACGACGCTGTTCTACGGCCAGTCATCGGGCACCTACGACCACTATTTCCACACGTTCCTGCGGGTCGACGACGTCATGTGGTCGTTCCTGGAGGTCATCATCATGTCGGTCATCATCATGCTCAACCATTGCTACTTCGGCTATTTCGCCAGTGGCGGCGCGGTGGGTGTGGGTGAAGCGGTGGGGAGGTCGATGCGTACGTCGCTGATCGCGATCGTGATGGTGGTGCTGCTCGCCTCGTTGGCGCTGTACGGCACCGACCCGAACTTCAATCTCACGGTGTGACGCGATGACCGCAGAGAACAAGTCCAAGACCCCGCCCTACAAGCTGGCCGGCATCGTCCTGCTGCTCGTGGTGGCCGTGGTGCTCGGCCTGACCTGGGCACAGTTCCGGGGCTACTTCGACCGCAAGGCTTCGCTGGTCGTGATGGCCGAACGCGCGGGGCTGTCGATGGATCCGGGTTCCAAGGTCACCTTCAACGGTGTGCCGATCGGCCGGCTCAAGTCCGCCGGTGTGGTCACCGACGGCGAGGAGTCGCGGGCGAAGTTGATGCTCGACGTGGAGCCGCAGTACCTCAACATGATTCCGGCCAACGTCGACGCCGAACTGCGCGCCACGACGGTGTTCGGCAACAAGTACATCTCGTTCCTGTCGCCGGCCAACCCGTCGTCTGACAAGCTCAAGCCTGGCGCGGTGATCAACGCGGGCAGCACCACCACCGAGTTCAACACGCTGTTAGAAACCATCATGGGTATCTCGCAGCAACTCGACCCGGTGAAGCTGAACCAGACCCTGACCGCCGCCGCCCAGGCACTCGACGGCCTCGGTGACAAGTTCGGCCAATCCCTGGTCAACGGGAACGACATCCTGGGCGACCTGAACGGCCGGATGCCCCAGATCCGCAGGGACACCCAGGGCCTGGCCGATCTGTCGACCGTGTACGCCGACGCCGCACCGGATCTGTTCGACGGCCTCAACCACGCGGTCACCACGGCCCGCACGCTGAACGCGGAGCGCGGCAACATCGACCAGGCGCTGATGTCGGCGGTCGGGTTCGGCAACAACGCCGGCGACATCTTCGAGCGCGGCGGCCCGTACCTGGTGCGCGGTGCGCAGGATCTGCTGCCGACCAGCAAGCTGCTGGACTACTACAGCCCTGAATTGCTGTGCACCATCCGTAATTTCCACGATGCCGCACCCAAACTCGCTGCCGCCCTTGGTGGTAACGGCTACTCCCTGCTCACCAACACCGAGTTGCTCGGCGCGGGCAACCCCTATGTCTTCCCGGACAACCTGCCGCGGGTCAACGCAAGTGGTGGTCCGGAGGGGCGTCCGGGCTGCTGGCAGCCCATCACCCGGGATCTGTGGCCCATGCCGTACCTGGTGATGGACACCGGTGCCAGCATCGCGCCGTACAACCACTTCGAGCTCGGCCAGCCGCTTGCCTCCGAATACGTCTGGGGCCGCCAGGTGGGGGAGAACACGATCAACCCATGAGCGCAGCGAATACACAACAGACGGCATGCGGGACCCGAGCCTGCGAGGGAACCGCATGAGCATCAAAGGCACGATCTTCAAACTGGGTGCGATCTCGGCGGTATTGCTCGCCTTTACCGCGATCATCTTCGTGGTGTTCGCCCAGCTGCGTTTCGACAAGACCACCGGCTACTCGGCGGTGTTCGACAACGCCAGCGGCCTGCGCAGCGGGCAGTTCGTCCGCGCGTACGGCGTCGAGGTCGGCAAGGTCAAAGACGTCACGCTGATCGACGACGGCAAGCACGTCCGCGTCGATTTCGCGGTGCAGAACGACCTGCAGCTGTTCCAGGAGTCCACTGCCGCGATCCGCTATCTCGATCTGATCGGTAACCGCTACCTGGAGTTGCGCCGCGGGGACAGCGACAAGATCCTGCCGCCGGGCGGCACCATCCCGCGCGAGCGCACCGAGCCGGCCCTGGATCTCGACGCGCTGGTCGGCGGATTCCGCCCGCTGTTCAAATCGCTGGACCCGGACAAGGTCAACAACATCGCCAACTCCCTGATCACGATCTTCCAGGGGCAGGGTGGCACCATCAGCGACATCCTGGACCAGACCGCGGAACTGACGTCCGCGCTGGCCAGCCGCGACCAGGCCATCGGTGAGGTGATCACCAACCTCAATACCGTGCTGGACACCACCGTCAAGCACCAGACCCAGTTCGACGACACGCTGAAGAACTTCGAGACACTGATCACCAGCCTGAAGAACCGGGCCGATCCGATCGCTTCGTCGGTCGCCGACATCAGCAATGCCGCCGGGTCGCTCGGTGACCTGCTGGCCGACAACCGGCCGCTGCTGCGGGACACCCTCGGGTACCTGGAGACAACGCAACAGCCGCTGATCGATCAGAAGGATGAGGTGAACAGCATCCTGCAGCAGATCCCTGCGTCGCTGAAGATCATCGGCCGCGCCGGCGGCCTCTACGGTGACTTCTTCAACTTCTACGTCTGCGACCTGTCGCTGAAGCTCAACGGCCTTCAGCCGGGCGGACCGGTCCGCACCGTGCGGGTCGTCACCCAGCCGTCAGGCAGGTGCACGCCGAAATGAGGACGATCCAGGGTTCTGACCGGGTCCGTAAGGGCGTGATGGGTGTGCTCACCGTCGCGCTGGTCATCGGTGTCGGCTCCAGCCTCACCAGCGTGCCGATGTTGTTCGCCGTCCCCACGTACTACGCGCAGTTCAACGACACCGGCGGCCTCAATGTCGGGGACAAGGTGCGCATCGCCGGCGTTGACGTCGGCGATGTCACCAGCATGGACATCAAGGGCGACAAGGTCGAGATCGGCTACACCCTCGGCGGCCGTGAGATCGGCACCGAGAGCCGGGCTGCCATCCGTACCGACACCATCTTGGGCCGCAAGAACATTCAGGTGGAACCGCGGGGCAACAAGATCCTCAGGCCGCGCGGGTCCCTGCCGGTGGAGCAGACCCAGACGCCGTATCAGATCTACGACGCGTTCCTCGACGTCACCCGTGCTTCGCAGGGCTGGGACACCAAGGCCGTCAAACAGTCGCTGAACGTGTTGTCCGAGACAGTCGATCAGACCTCGCCGCACCTGAGCGCCGCGCTCAAGGGTGTGCAGGAATTCTCCGATTCACTGGGCAAGCGTGACGATCAGCTCAAGGCGCTGCTGTCCAACGCGGGCAAGATCGCCACCGTCCTCGGGGATCGCAGTGGTCAGGTGAACGCGCTGCTGGTCAACGCGCAGACCCTGCTGGCCGCCGTCAACGAGCGCCGCCAGGCCGTCAGCATGCTGCTGGAGCGGATTTCGACGGTGTCGCAGCAGATTTCGGGATTCATCAACGAGAACCCGAACATCAACCATGTCCTCACCCAGCTGCAGACCGTCAGCAACATCCTCAACGAGCGCAAGAACGATCTCGCCGACACCCTCAGTCTGGCAGGCAAGTTCATCATCTCGCTGGCAGAGGCGCTGGCGTCGGGCCCGTACTTCAAGGTGCTGCTGGCCAACCTGCTGCCGCCCACCCTGCTGCAGCCGTTCGTCGATGCGGCGTTCAAGAAGCGCGGTATCGACCCCGAACAGTTCTGGCGTAACTCCGGTCTGCCCGCGTTCCGGTTCCCGGACCCCAACGGCACCCGGTTCGAGAACGGCGCGCCGCCGCCCGCACCGACGCCGCTGGAGGGCACCCCGGAGAATCCCGGTCCCGCTGTCGGGCCAGGCTCGCCGTGTTCCTACACCCCACCGGCCGACGGTCTGCCGACGCCGGCCGACCCGCTGCCGTGTGCACATCTGGACCAGGGACCGTACGGTCCGGTGCCCGGTGGCTTCCCGCCGCCGAATGTCGTGACGTCGGCACCGAATCCGAACGGGATGGGGCCCAGCCCCGGTGTGCCGTCCGCGGCCATCCCGGGACAGCTGTCCCCCGACGTGCCCGGTACGCCGGTGCCGATCGCACCGGGTCCGCCCGGCGCGCGTCAGGTTCCGGTCGGCCCGCCAGGGGTGCCCACGCCCCCCGGCGACATCCCCGGACGCGCGGTTCCGGCGACGATCCTGCCCGGACCGCCGCCCCCGCCCGGGCCCGGCCAACAGCTCTCACCGGTGGGCACCGAGCCGCTGCCCGGTAACCCGCCGTTCCTTCCGCCCGGATCCCAGGGGGTGGCGCCGTAATGTCGAGCGTCTTCAACATCCGAAACATCAAGCTGCCGCACTTCTCTCGTACGGCGGTGGTCCTCACCGCCATCGTGGTGGCGGTCGCGATCGGTGCAGGCCTGGTGGGCTGGAACGTCTACAAGAAACTGACCACCACCACGGTCACCGCGTATTTCCCTGAGGTGCTTGCGCTCTACCCCGGGGACAAGGTCCTCATCATGGGCGTCCAGGTCGGCAAGATCGACTCCATCAGCACCGACGGCGACAAGATGAAGGTCGTCTTCCACTGGAACAGCAAGTACAAGGTTCCGGAGAACGCGTCGGCCTCGGTGCTCAACCCCAGCCTGGTGGCTTCCCGCGTGATCCAGCTGTCCCCGCCTTACACCGGTGGGCCGGCCATGGCCGACGGCGCGACGATCCCGTTGGAGCGCACCCAGATTCCGGTCGAGTACGACGAACTGCGCGACCAGGTGACCCGCCTTCTGGCGGATCTGGGTCCGTCCAAAGAACAGCCCAAGGGTCCGTTCGGCGACATCATCGAGTCCTTCGCCGACGGTTTCGCCGGCAAGGGCGAGCAGTTCAACAAGACCATCCAGGGGCTCTCCGAGGCTCTCGACGCGCTGCACCAGGGCCGCGGCGACATCGTAACTGTCATCAAGAGTCTCGCGACGTTCGTCAACGCGCTCTACAAGAACGACCAGCAGTTCGTGGCACTCAACGACAACCTGGCGCAGTTCACCAACTCGTTCACCAACACCGACCGTGAGGTCGCCAACGCACTTCAGGATCTGAACAAGGTTCTCGCGACCACCCGGAAGTTCCTGGACGAGAACGGAAAGCCGCTCACCGCCGACATCAAGAACCTGTCGGATGTGACCACCACGATCCTGCAACCGGAACCGCGAAACGGCCTGGAGACCGGCCTGCACGCCTACCCGAACCTGGTGTCGAACGTGGTGAACATCGTGGCACCCAACCAGGGCGGCATCGTCGCGGTCCCGGTGCTGCCCGGTGTCACGAACTTCTCGAATCCGTTGAACTTCATCTGCAGCACCATCCAGGCGGGTAGCCGGCTGGGCTACCAGGAGTCCGCCGAGTTGTGCGCCCAGTACCTGGCGCCGATCCTGGACGCCATCAAGTTCAACTTCCTGCCGTTCGGCGTGAACCTGGCCAGCACCGCGATGACGCTGCCCAAGCAGATCGCCTACTCCGAGCCGCGCCTGCAGCCGCCTCCGGGCTACAAGGACACCACGGTGCCCGGCATCTTCTCCCGCGACACCCTGTTCTCGCACGGCAACCACGAGCCCGGCTGGATCGTGGCGCCCGGCATGCAGGGCATCGAGGTGCAGCCGTTCACGCAGAACATGCTGACCCCGGAATCGTTGGCGGAGTTGATGGGTGGACCGGATATCGTTGCGCCGCCCGCACCGCCTGCCTTCGGCGTGCCCCCGGGTGGCAACCTGCCCGGCCCCCCGAACGCCTACAGCGAGAACACCCCGCTGCCGCC
>JAHFVC010000546.1 GCA_023264765.1 Mycobacterium sp.
AGGGGAGTGTCGATGCTGATGCCGACCGCCGACGCCACAGGTGCGTTGGCCAGGTCGATCTTGCTGCGCTTGTTGCCCCAGATCAGCCAGGTGCTCTTGCCGCCGTCGATGCTGGCCAGTACCGCCGTGTTGGCGGCCATGGCGCTGGCGTGGCCCGGTCCCGGTACGGGGTCGCCGGCGATCACGGTGGTGCCGGCATCGGGCCCGCCCGCGGCATCGCAGACCAGCCATCGTGCATCGCGGGTGGCGTTTTGCACCATGCGTGACGGGGCGTCGGGGATGCCCACCTTGTTGCCCAGCGGGA
Organism: Mycobacterium sp.; assembly: GCA_023264765.1. Taxonomy (GTDB): domain Bacteria; phylum Actinomycetota; class Actinomycetes; order Mycobacteriales; family Mycobacteriaceae; genus Mycobacterium. Next base: position 305 of record JAHFVC010000546.1, read on the forward strand.
AGCGGTCGATCTCGCTGGGTTTGACCGGGGTGGGGTCGTCGGGCTTGCCGGCGATCAGGCGTGCGCTGGCCAGGTTGAGTACGGGGTGCAGGGTGTCGTTGATCCGCACGTACAACTCGTTGCTGCTGCGTTCGGCGAGCACCACCTGGTTGCCGCTGATGCCGGCGGGTTTGAGGATCGACAGGATGAAGGCGAAGGCGCACATCACCGCCGCGAGCAGGGCACCGACACTCAAGGCCCGGCCCTGCCGGCGCAGTGGGTCGGTGAGCATGCGGGTGTCCCTGAGGGCGACGGCATTACTGATCCGCCGGATCAGGAACCTCCACCCGGAGATCTGATGGCGGGTGACAAAGCCCCAGGGCTGCTCGCGCTTGCTGGCCGAGCTCAGCAGGGGGCTCTTGGATTTGAAGCCGCGGCGGGGCCGCTTGTCGGGCATGGTCATCGCGACGCTCCCGTTGTGTCACTGGACAATTCGATGTGGTTCTCGTGTTCGGCGCGGGCGATTTCGCGGGTCAGCGCCGTCTTGAGGTCCGCGCTGGTGATGATCTGCATCTCTTCGTCGGTGGCGTCGTCGCCCTTGCCTTCGCGATGCAGGCGGAAGTCGCGCTCCTCCTCGGCGAAACCGATGAGGTTTTCGGCCAGGCGTCCGTTGCCGAGCACATCGATCGCCGGCCGGCGCCGTCCGTTGCTGTCCAGGGCCGTGGACTTGGACAAGCTGGTGTAGGCGTCGCGCAGCGGCTGCAAGTCCTCGATGACACTGCCGCCCAGGGTCGCTTTGAGGACGGTGATCTCGACGAGCTCGTCGACGGTGTAGGTCGGCAGGGTGATGCTGCGCGTGAATCGGGACCGCAGACCATCGTTGGAGTCGGTGAATTGATCCATCAGGTCGGCATAGCCGGCGACGATCACCATCAATATGTCGGCGTGGTTGGTCAGCGCGGGCAGCAAGATACCGAGCACAATCGGCCCAAAGTCGTTCTCGGAGTTGGTGCTGGTCAGTAGATAGGCCTCGTCGATGAACAGCACACCGCCGCCGTTTGCGACGATCTTGTTGATCATTTCTGTGATCTTGTGTTCGGAGCCGCCGATGACCTTGTCCACCAGGTCGGCGCGACCCACTTCGAGGAACATGTAGGCGGGAATGATGCCTGCGGCGCAGGATTTCTTGGCGACCGCGCGGGCGAGAGTGGTCTTACCGGTCCCGGGCGGGCCTTTGATCACCAGGTGTTTGGACTTGTGGCGCACCGGAAGGCCCCGCTTGGCGCGGCGTTCGTCGGCGACCGCGCTGGCCACCTGCCGTTCGATCTGCTCTTTGACGTCGGCCATGCCGACGAGCTGGGCCAGTTCTGCGTCCGCTTCGGCGTTCAGTTCCGCCCGCCGGTCAGCGCCGAGCTGGCGCACGAAGTCCTTTTCACCGGGCTCGGTGGCCGCATCCCAGTAGTCGATGCGGGCGTCGATGCGTGCGGCAGTGGTCGGGATGATCCCGTAGCCGGGGTCACTGAGCGCGGTGGCGATCGTGGAGCGCACCGATTCGTCGATCCCATCGACGGCATAGGCCTCGTTGAGCAGCGTGGTGGCCTCGTCGGTGTGGCCCAGCGCCCGGGCCGACACCGCGGCGGTCACCAGGGCGTCGCCGCTCGCTGAGGCGATCGGCCCGCGGCCCACCGGCCGCAAGCGCTCGTAAGCCGGTTCCCACATGCCCAGATACGCCTCGGCGAGGCCCTGTGCCACCGACATCGCCTGATACAGGTACGGGTCGCTTTCCGGGGTGAGCTTCGGGGTCAGTGGCGCCAGCACCCGGCGCACGTCGTGCCAACGCTTGGCCTTGAAGTAGATGACAGCGAGCATCCAGCCCGCGAGCACGGGCTGGGCGTGCTGTATCCGCTGATCGATCAGTGCATGCGCGGCCGCGAACTCGCCGTCGGCGGCCCGGGCGGCGGCCAGCGCCAGGATTGCTCCGTCGGCGCCGCGGGCCGGCAGGCTCACGTACAGGCCGGTGTCGAAGGTGAAGTCCAGAGCGTTGGCGGCGACATCGGACGCGGCGATCAGCTCACCGGCGGTGTCGATCGCCCGATAGGCGTGCTCGAGTATGTCGCGCTGGGCGCCGCCGGCGGCGGCCAGGCCCAGCCAGCCGTCGCACTGGTCAGGGTGTTGGGCGGTCAGGCGCTCAAATGCGTTGCGCGCGACGCGTTTATCGGGAATCTGGCGCCGCCCGTACACCTCGGCGCCCAGCGCGATGCAGCTGTGCTCGAACTGTTCGATGAGGGTCATCGCTGCTCCAGCGCGGCCGCCACTTCCCCGGTGACCTTGCTCGACACCTGCGCGTACCCTTCGGCGGACATGTCCAGCAGCAGCTCGCGGAGCTCGGCGCCGGGGTAGCGGTCGAAGATGTCGTCGACGAAGGCGGCGTCGGTGACCATCCCGTCCCCGGCGAAGGTGATCGTGTTGTCGCCGTCGGGGCAGGGGATGGTCACCTTGAGCGCGGCGACATTGCGGCGGGCCGTGCGTACGCGTTCCAAAAGCTCACGGCCACGGGCGATCTCGGCGGTGACTGCGGGGTGAAGCGGAATATCCATGCGGCGCCTAACGGTGGTGAACTGGTGTGGTCTGAGCGGCGGTGGGCTCGTCGAT
>JAHFVC010000303.1 GCA_023264765.1 Mycobacterium sp.
CCGGCCGGCGCGCGCTGTCTGGTGCACGAATCGCTGACGGACGGCCTGACCACCGCGGCGGCCCAACTGCGCGCCGCGGGACTGGTGCTGGTGTTCTGGGACTGCTACCGGCCCCACGATGTCCAGGTCCGCATGTTCGACGTCGTCTCCAACCCGGCGTGGGTCGCCAAACCCGGCCCGTACTCGAAGAGCCACGAGTCCGGCCGGTCGGTGGATGTGACGACCGCGGGTGCGGCCGGATTGACCGACATGGGAACGGGTTTCGACGACTTCAGAGCCGTCGCACACGCCTTCGCGACCGAGGGCGTCAGCGCGGCCGCCCAGCAGAACCGGGCGCAGCTGCGCGCGGCGATGGTGGCGGGCGGTTTCGCCCCCTATGCGGGCGAATGGTGGCATTTCGACGGTCCAGGCGCAGGCGAGCAACGACCGATCATCAACGTGCCCGTCACCTAGTCTGGACAGACCACCGATGGATAGAGGAGTCATGCGTCTACACATCATCGGGCCGCTGGTGGCGGCGGCCTTCGCCTTCGGAGCGGTCGGCTGCGGTGCCGACGACACCGGCACCAAGGCACCCACGGCCACGGCGGGCACATCCGGCGCGCAGGTGCAGATCGGCAACACCATCAATTACGGGTCATTCGGCACCACTGCCGAAATCGACTGTGCCGAAGGCAAAGCCCTCAACATCGGCGGCTCCAACAACACCTTGACCGTGAAAGGCACCTGCTCGACCGTGAACGTCGGCGGCGCGGACAACAAACTGACCTTCGACCACGTCGACAAGTCGATCAGCGTGGTCGGCCTGAACAACACCGTCGTCTATAAGGAGGGCGATCCCAAGGTCGACGACCTCGGTTCCGGCAACAAGGTCAGCAAGAGCTAGCCGATCAGGCGCGGGCGCCGTGGCGACCTGCGCCGTCGGCGAATCGCTTCGCCCCGGCCACCGACTCGGCGGCCACCGACTGCAGACTGCCGAACTCGAAATCGATTGCGTCCGCTTCTGATTCACCCCACTGGTGCAGGGCCGAGAGCCGGTCCGCGCGCAGGCACAGCTGAGGAAGCGCCGCGAGATCGGCCGCCAGCTCCTCGGCCGCCCGGCGGGCATCACCCTTGGGGACCACCCGATTCGCCAGACCGATCGCCAGCGCCTCGGCGGCGTCGACGGCCCGGCCGGTGAGGATGAGGTCCATGGCCCGGCTCTGCCCGATCAGTCGTGGCAGCCGCACCGTGCCGCCGTCGATCAGCGGAACGCCCCACCGCCGGCAGAACACCCCGAACACGGCGTCCTCCTCGGCGACCCGCAGGTCGGCCCACAACGCCAGCTCCAGCCCGCCCGCCACGGCGTAGCCGCTGACCGCGGCGATCACCGGCTTGCTGAGCACCATCCGCGTCGGGCCCATGGGACCGGGCCCGGTCCGGTGGGTCTGATTCATCTCCGGTGTGCCGAATGCCTTGAGATCTGCTCCCGCACAGAAGGTTCCGTTGTCACCCCAGAGCACCGCGACGGACGCCGACTCGTCTGTGTCAAATTCGTCGAAAGCCGCGTACAACTGCGCGGCCGTCGGGCCGTCCACGGCGTTTCGTGCCTGCGGCCGGTCCATGATCACCGTGGTGACCGGCCCGTTCCGCTCGACGCGTACGCCACCGTCGGCACCGGTCATGTCGCTTCCACCCTTTCGCGCATCGCCGCCAGTTCGGCCGCGAAGTCCTGATATGCCCGGCGCAACGCATCCCCGGGCCACCCGGCGGGCACCAGTTCGGCAGGCAGCACCGGGTCGGTCACCAGGTGCCGGACGATCCCCGCGGCAACCCCGAACCGGGCCGGGACATCCCCGGCTGCCGCCATCTCGTCGAGCAGCGTGTGCCCGGCCTGCGCCCACGCCGGCAGATCCCACAGCAAGGCCGCCAGACCGGCAGGATCGTCGTCGCGGGAGTGCAGCACCCGCACCCGATCCGCGGCGGGCACCGGCCGGCCCAGATTGTCCGGCCGCAGCCACAGACCTTCGCGCAGTTCACCGAACCTGCTCTGCACCAGCGTGTTCCGCAGTTCCGCCCGGCTTCGGGCATCGGCCCCGACGGCGGTGATGACGAGGGTGGTCCAGTCCCCCTTCCACTTCACCGCCTTCGGGGCAAGGGCATCGTCCTGGCGTCGTTGCCGGGCCAGCAGCCGCTCCGAGAGCCGATAGCCGTCATCGGAACGGACCAGATCACCGGCGCCGACCATCCTGGTCAGCGCCACCCGCAGCGTGGGCTCCTTGATATCGAAATCCGATGTCAGATGGATCAATTCGGCAGCCGACGCCCACGCCGGATGCGCACCCAGCAACACGCTGAGCACCACCGAGCGGGCCGTCAGGCGCAGCATCTCAGACCCCGGACGTCCGGCGGCCGTAGTCCCCCAGCGGTTCGTCACGGTGGCGCACCGCCTCGCGGAATCCATGTGCGGTCGCGTCGGCGACGAACGCATGCCCCTCCGGGGTGTGGCGCGCGATCCCGTCGAACACCGTGCTGACCATCTGGCTGGTGGCCACCCCCTGCTGCAGCAGAGCGGTGTTGCAGGCCAGCTTCGCCATGATGAGCTGGTTCACCGGCATCGCCGCGATGCGTGCCACCAGGCGCTCGGTCTGCTCATCCAAGTCCTGGGGCTCCGGTGCCTCCACGGCCAGGCCCCATTCGGCTGCTTGCGCCCCGGTGATGCAATCACCGGTGAACAGCAGCCTTTTGGCACGCTGGTCACCGAGACGATGTGCCCACAGCCCCGCGGCGGGTACACCCCAGACGCGCATCGGCGGATACCCGATCTTGGCGTCGGAGGCAGCGATCACCTGGTCGGCGTGCAGCGCGATATCGGTGCCCCCGGCGACGCAGTAGCCGTGGATCTTGACGACCGTGGGCTTGTCGGCCCGCATGAGGCTGGAAAAGCCGCGGACGAATCGGCTCATCATCTGGTAGTCGATCATCGGGTCCCAGGGCCGGTCGGGCAGGTGGTTGACGGCCTGGGTCCGGCCATCCAGGGTGGTCCCGTCGTAGCGACCGGAGCCACCCGCCGAGGAGGTGCCGTCGGCATACGCGGACAGGTCGAAGCCCGCACAGAATCCCTCGCCACGGCCGGACACCAGGATGACGTGCACGGCCGGATCCAGGTCGGCCGCCTCCACGCACGCCGCGAGCTCCAGCGGGGTGTCCGCGACGATCGAGTTGCCCTTCTCGGGCCGGTTGAACGTGATCCGGGCAACCCGGTCGGTGACCTCGTAGGTCATCGTCTTCAACGGCGCCGTCTTCGGGTCGGTCACCCCTTCACCAGGGCCCGCTCGATGATCGGGGCCAGATCCAGGCCGGCCGGCAGGGTGCCGAATGCACCGCCCCACTGCCGGTTCAGTCTGGTGGCCAGGAACGCCTCGGCGACGGCCGGATGGCCATGACGGACCAACAGCGCACCCTGCAGCGCCAGGCTGATGTCCTCGGCGATCTTGCGGGCTCGGTACTCGATGTTCTCGAAATCGCTCAGCGCCGCCTTGAGCCCGGCGACGTGGGCGTCCAGTCGTGGTTCGCCGGCCTGCGCCAGTTCATCGAACAACACCTCCACACACTCGGGCCGCGTGGCCATCGCGCGCAACGTGTCCAGCGCGCTGACGTTGCCAGAGCCCTCCCAGATGCCCATCAGGGGCGCCTCGCGGTACAGCCGGGGCATGCCGGACTCCTCGGCGTAGCCGTTGCCTCCGAAGCACTCCATGGCCTCGGCGGCGTGCGGCGTCGCGCGCTTGCACACCCAGTACTTGCCTGCGGCCAAACCGATACGGCGCAGCAGGGTTTCGCGCTCGTCACCGTGTACGGCCTTGTCCGTGGCACCGGCCATCCGCATCGCCAGCATGGTGGCCGCCTCGGCTTCCACCGCCAGGTCGGCGAGTACGTTGCGCATCAACGGCTGGTCGATCAGGTAGGCGCCGAACGCCTTTCGGTGCTGGGCGTGATGCACGGCGCGGGTCAACCCGACGCGCATGCTGGTGGCACTGCCCAGCGTGCAGTCCAGCCGGGTCAGGTTGACCATCTCGATGATGGTCTTGACCCCACGGCCTTCCTCACCGACGAGCCAGGCGGTGGCGTCGTCGTACTCGATCTCACTGGAGGCGTTGGCGTGGTTGCCCAGCTTGTCCTTGAGCCGCTGGATGTGCATCCGGTTGCGGGTGCCGTCGGGTAGCACGCGGGGCAGGAAGAAACAGCTGAGCCCGGTCGGGGCCTGTGCGAGCACCAGGAAGATGTCGCCCATCGGGGCCGAGGTGAACCACTTGTGGCCACGCAGCGTGTAGCTGCCGTCGGCGTTGGGGGTGGCCTGCGTCGTGCCCGCCCGTACGTCGGAACCGCCCTGCTTCTCGGTCATCGACATGCCGGCCGTGAGGCCGGCCTTGGTGGCGGGCACGCCGAGCTCGGGGTCGTACACCCTGCTGGTGAGCAGCGGCTCGTACACCGCGGCGAGATCGGGGTTGAAGCGCAGCGCGGGCACGACGGCGTATGTCATCGAGATGGGGCAGACGTGCCCGGGTTCGGGCGTCCACACCGACATCTTGGCCGCGCGGACCACGTGTGCGCCGGGTCGGTCGTCGGCCCACGGAGCGCCGTGCAGGCCGTGCGTGACGGCGGCATTCATCAGCTCGTGGTAGGCCGGGTCGTATTCGACCTCGTCGATGCGGTGGCCGTAGCGGTCGTGGGTGTGCAGGATCGGGACGTTGCGGTCGGCCAGGTCGCCCCAGCGCTGAGCCTGTCGGCTGCCGCCGAGTGCGCCCACCTCATGCACCTCGTCGATACCCCACTCGCCGCCTTCGCGGATCAGGGCTTCGGCCAGTGCGGGGAAGGTGGCGGCGTTGTAGTTCTCCAGCGGCGGAACCTGGTTGGTCACGACATGGGTGTCTGGCATCTCTCCACTGTTACACTTTTCCGACAACCGCACAAGATCTGTAATATGCCCCCATGCGACCCAACACCGCGGTCAGCGCCGCCGAGCTGGAACTGACACTGGAATCGACCAACGGGTCGGCACGCGCCGGCACCCTCGCGCTGACCGAGTTCGGCGGACTGGAGGTCGGCGTCTGGGAGATGACGCCGGGAGTGATGACCGATGTCGAGGCCGACGAGGTGTTCGTGGTGCTGTCCGGTTCTGCGACAGTCGAATTCGCCGACGGCACGGCGCCGTTGACTCTCGGCCCGGGTGACGTGGTCCGCTTGGCCGCTGGGACCGAGACGGTGTGGACCGTCACCGAGACCCTGCGAAAGGTCTACCTGGCCGGATGAGCCGCGAAGAACTGCCATAGCCGGTCGGTGGCGAATCCGGGCCACTCGTGGCCGCCGCCGTCGACCGTCATCAACTGCACCCCGCGACCGTCGGCGCACTCCGCCACCGACGTGGACACGGCTCCGTCGACGGTGACGGTCGGTGCCGCACACCGATCTGCATTGCGCCAGAACGTGTTCACCTGCGATACCGGCGGACCGTCGATATGGGCGAACCCTTCGCCGCGGCCACCGTCGTAGCGGATGCGGGTGTCGGCGGTGCCGTGGATATGCAGCACCGAGGTCGGGTGCGGGGCCCCGCACGTATCCAACTGGGTCGCGGAATCGGGCCCGATCGCCGCGAATACGGCGGTGTTGCAGGCCAAGGCGTACGTCATCATGCCGCCGTTGCTGATCCCGGTGGCGTACACCCGCTTCGGATCGATGCCGACGTGCCGGCCGACGTCGGCGACGGCCGCAGTGATGAACCCGACGTCGTCCACACCGTCGGAAGCCGGCCGGCCGCAGCAGCCGCCACCGGCGTTCCAGGCCCGACCCAGTCCGTCGGGGTAGGCGACGGCGAACTTCGCGGTATCGGCCAGCCGGTCCCACCCGTAGGTTCTCTCGGCCTGGGCCGCGCTGCCGAATCCGCCGTGCAGCATGACCACCAGCGGCGCGTCGGACGGCAGACCGTCGGGGACGTAGAGCAGATAGGTACGGTCGCCGAGGTGGTGCACGGTGGATCCGGCGGCCGCCGCGCTGAGTCCGGTGCAACCCGAGCTGAGCAGGACCACGGCGAGCAGCGCGGCCAGCCGCACGACCCTAGACGTTCTCGCGAAGGAAGGCGATGTCGTCCTTGCGGCCCTCTTCGGAGGTCTCGCAGATGACGGGTGCGTCGGCTGCCTTCACGACGGCCGCCAGCAGTTGCGGATCGATCTGTCCGAGACCGAAATTCGCGTGCCGGTCGGCACCCGAGCCGGCCGCGTCGCGGGAGTCGTTGCAGTGCACCAGATCGATCCGCCCGGTGATGGACTGGATCCGCTCCACGGCGTCCACCAGCGCCTCCCCCGCCGCCCATGCATGGCAGGTATCCAGGCAGAAGCCGATTCCCTTGTCGCCGATGTGATCCCACAGTCGCGCGATGGTGTCGAAGTGACGTGCCATGGCGTGATCGCCACCCGCGGTGTTCTCCAGGTACACCGGCACGTCGGTCTTGAGCGCGTCCAGGGCCTTGACCCAGCGCTCGAATCCGGCCTCGATGTCATTGTCGTCGGCATGGCCGCCGTGCACGATGACGGCGGTCGCGCCGATCGCCGACGCGGCATCGCAGGTGTCCTGCAGGATCTTGCGCGACGGGATGCGCACCTTATTGTTCGCCGAGGCGACGTTGATCAGGTATGGCGCATGCACGTACAACGGCACGGCGGAGTCGCGCAGTGTCTCGGCGTCCTCCCGGGGTGCGGGTTTCTTCCAGCTCTGCGGGTTGCCGAGGAAGAACTGCACCGCATCGGCGCCGTCAGCGGTTGCGGCGGCCAGGGGATCAACGTTGTCGACATGGGAACCGATCAGCACGCGGCCCAGTCTAGGCGGGTGCCCCGACAGCGGCGTCCGCACAGCGATTGCTCAGTTGGCGCTGCCTGGACTCACAGACTCTGTTTGACTGGACCGTGAATTTGCGGAACTCGCCTCGGGGAGCCGATATGCCTGCATCCAGGACCTCATCGCTGATCGGCGCCGTTGTCGCGTGCGCGGGGCTATTCGCCGCCGCGCCACAGGCAGCCGCAGCCCCCGACTGCGACTGGATCGTGTTCAACACCGACTCGACGATCAGGCAGGACAACGGGGTCAACGTGCACGTCTCGTGGAATTCACGCGGCGGCGGCACCGCAAGCTACGACTCGAACGGCGTCACGATGTCCGGCCCGGTCACGGGTGGTCCGGTCAAGGGCACCGATCAGCTCGACCTGACCATCGCGTTCAGCCCGACGGGCGGTTCGTTCGGCGGCAGCCCGACGTCCAATCCCGACGCGTTCACCAACCACTACACGGGCACCATCAACTCCGGCGGCGGCGCCAGCGGTACCACCACCAACAACCGGGGCGCTTCCAACGGCTGGACCATCGACGGCGGATTCAAGTGCATCGGCCGCGCGCCGGCCTCCTCCGCTGCTCCGAGTTCGAGTGCACCGTCGTCGACGCCCCCGCCGCCGGCCGAGAAGCCGCCCACCGACGCCATTCGGGTACTCATCACGCGGTCCGGGGTGAACATCAAGGTCAACGTCTCCAGCATCGCGAACATCCCCGGCTCGTGCCATTACTCGGCGCGGGAGGTGCACGGCGTCGGCATCCCGGTGGACCGCGATTTCGACATCGATGCGCGTGGCACGACGACGCTGACCTTCCTGGCACCGCTGATCGGGCAGACCTACAACGTGGTGGTGGCCTGCCACGGCGACTTCAAGGGCCAGGATGTCGAGTTCGGCCGCCAGGAGCAGAAGGTCTCCGGATAGCGGACCGCGTCACCGAGTTCGACGAAATGGTCTCGTTTACTCGCACTTTCGCGCCCGTTTGATCAATTGGGCGGATGAAAAAGGGCCCCCCGGCGCGGAGCGCCAGGGGGCCTTTTCCGTTACGACTTACCGGTAGTCCGAGTATCCGTAATCATCCAGCGGCACGGCAGCGCCGGTGCTCTGGCCGAAGTCCGGGCTGTAGTACTGATCCTCGTAGGACGGGATCGTGTACGCCGCAGCGCGGGCTTCTTCGGTCGGCTGAACCTGGATGTCGCGGTAACGGGCGATACCCGTACCGGCCGGGATCAACTTACCGATGATCACGTTCTCCTTCAGACCCTGCAGCTTGTCGCTGCGGCAGTTGATCGCCGCATCGGTCAGCACGCGGGTGGTCTCCTGGAACGACGCCGCCGACAACCACGAATCCGTGGCCAGCGATGCCTTGGTGATACCCATCAGCACCGGACGTCCGGCCGCGGGCTCGCCGCCCTCGGCCACGACGCGACGGTTCTCGGCCTCGAACTCCGCCCGCTCGGTGAGCGAGCCGGGCAGGAACTCCGTCGCACCCGAATCGATGATCGTGACGCGACGCAGCATCTGCCGGACGATGACCTCGATGTGCTTGTCGTGGATC
>JAHFVC010000304.1 GCA_023264765.1 Mycobacterium sp.
CATGCCGTGGCCGAGGAGGGCATCCCCACCCGGGAGATCGCCGAGAGTATCGGCGCAGGCCTGGGGCTGCCGGTGCGCTCGGCGGCGCCGGAGCACTTCGGCTGGCTGGGCGCCTTCTTCTCCCTGGACATGGCCGCGTCCAGCGAACTCACCCGAAAGGCGTTGGGCTGGAACCCCACCGAGATCGGTCTACTGGATGACCTGGTGCAGGGGCATTACTTCTAGCCGGAAAGCAGTCCAGGCCGGTCCCTTGCGGGACCGGCCTGGATTAGGGGCTGCAGTTAGAACAGATCGGCGTCGGTGACCTTGGTCCACGCTGAGACGAAGTCCTTGACGAACTTCTCCTTCGCGTCGTCTTCGGCGTACACCTCGACCAGCGCGCGCAGCTGCGAGTTCGACCCGAACAGCAGGTCGACCCGGCTGGCGGTCCACTTCGGCGCACCGCTGCTGCGGTCGGTGCCGACGTAGGTGCCGTCATCGGCCGGTGACGGCGCCCACTTGGTGCTCATGTCCAGCAAGTTGACGAAGAAGTCCGTCGTCAGTTGGCCCGGCTTGTCCGTGAGCACACCGAGGTCGCTGCCCTGGTAGTTGGCACCCAGCACGCGCAGGCCACCGACCAGCACGGTCATCTCGGGACCGGACAGGTTGAGCTGGTTGGCCCGGTCGATGAGCACGTACTCCGCCGGCAACGGCAGACCCTTGCCCGCGTAGTTGCGGAAGCCGTCGGCCTTGGGCTCCAGGTAGGCAAACGACTCGACGTCGGTCTGCGCCTGGGTGGCGTCGCCGCGGCCCGAGGTGAACGGCACCGTGATGTCGAATCCGGCTGCCTTGGCGGCGGTTTCGACACCAACGTTACCGGCCAGCACCACCAGATCGGCGAACGACACCTTGACGCCTGCCGAGGCCGCGATCTCCTCCAGCTTGGCGATGACCGGCACCAGCTCGTCGGTCTCGTTGGCTTCCCAGCCGAGCTGCGGCTGCAGCCGCAGCCGCCCGCCGTTGGCGCCACCGCGCATGTCGCTGTGCCGGTAAGACGCGGCGGCCTTCCATGCGGTCGAAACCAGCTGCGGCACAGTCAGACCCGAGCCGGCGATGGCCGACTTCAGCGTCGCGACATCGGCGTCGCTGAGCTTGGTGCCTGCCGGGATGATGTCCTGCCAGAGCCAGGTCTGCTGGGGCACCAGCGGTCCGAGGTAACGCGAAACGGGACCCAGGTCGCGGTGCAGCAACTTGAACCAGGCGTTGGCGAATGCCTCGGCCAGCTCCTCCGGGTGGTCCAGCCAGCGGCGGGTGATCGCGCCGTAGATGGGGTCCATCCGCATCGACAGGTCGGTGGTCAGCATCGCCGGATGCGTCTTGCCGTTGCCTTGGGCCATCGGCACCGAGTTGGCCCAGCCACCATCCTTGGGCTTCCACTGGTTGGCGCCCGCGGGGCTCTTGAACAGCTCCCACTCGTTGCCGTAGAGGATCTCCAGGAAAGAGTTGTCCCACTTGGTCGGGGTGTGGGTCCACGTCACCTCGAGACCACTGCTGACGGTGTCGTTGCCCAGACCCGAGTTGGCCCAGCCCAGGCCCTGTGCCTCCAGCGGTGCGGCCTCGGGCTCGACGCCGTTCTCGACCTCGGTGGCGCCGTGCGTCTTGCCGAAGGTGTGGCCACCGACGATCAGCGCTGCGGTCTCCTCGTCGTTCATCGCCATCCGGCCGAACGTCTCGCGGATGTCGATGGCCGCGGCCACCGGATCCGGATTGCCTTCCGGGCCTTCAGGGTTCACGTAGATGAGGCCCATGTGGCTGGCGCCGAGCGGGTTCTCCAGCTTGGTGCGGTCGGAGCCGGAACCCGCGTAGCGCTCCTGGCTGCCCAGCCACTCGTGCTCAGCGCCCCAGTAGATGTCCTCTTCGGGCTCCCAGTAGTCCGGGCGGCCGAACGCGAAGCCGGCCGTCTTGAAGCCCATGTTCTCCAGTGCCCGGTTACCGGCGTAGACCAGCAGATCGGACCAGGACAGCTTCTGGCCGTACTTCTTCTTCACCGGCCACAGCAGGCGGCGGGCCTTGTCCAGGCTGACGTTGTCGGGCCAGCTGTTCAGCGGGGCGAAGCGCTGCATGCCCTTACCGCCACCGCCGCGGCCGTCCTCGACGCGGTAGGTGCCTGCGGCGTGCCAGGACATCCGGATGAAGAACGGGCCGTAGTGGCCGAAGTCGGCGGGCCACCAATCCTGCTAGTCGGTCATCACGGCGTCGACGTCGGCGGCGAGCTGATCGAAGTCCAGCGTCTGCACGGCCGCGCTGTAATCGAAGTCGGGATCCAGCGGGTTGATGACGTCGGGATCCTTCTGCAGGATCTTCAGGTTGACCGCGTTGGGCCACCAGTCGCGGTTGCTGCCCCCCTCGACGGGCGGCTTGATCCGCATCGGACAACCGCTCTCGGCGGGCTCTGTCTGGGCTTCACCGATGGGCGGGGATGTTTCGGGCATGGGAAACCTTTCCGGGGCTGACGGATTACAGTTGATCAAACACTTTGTGCCAGAGCACAATCGGGGCATACACCCCAGTAGATGACCTCGGCCTCATCGATCGCGAAACCGAGATCGTCGGATGCAGTCAGACACGGTGCCTCGCCGACCGCACAGTCGACATCGGCGATCACACCGCACTTTCGGCACACCACATGGTGGTGGTTGTCCCCGACCCTGGACTCGTAACGGGCCACCGAACCCGAAGGCTGGATTCGCCGCACCAGGCCGGCCGCAGTCAGCGCGTTGAGCGCGTCGTACACCGTTTGATGCGACACCTCCGACAGTTCCGCCCGCACCGACCGGATGACCGTCTCGGTGTCGGCGTGCGGGTGACCGTGGACGGCGCCCAGCACCGCGACCCGGGGACGAGTGACGCGCAGAGAGGCATCCCGCAGCATCTGCGCGAACTCCTCTGCCGTACCCACGAAGACGAGTCTCACCCGTTATCTGGAATTAGTCAAGAAAAAGGTTGACGAACATCGGATGACGTCCGGACATGCGAAAGCCCCGACCGCCGGCCGGGGCTTTCGGGCAACGAAGTCAGTGCGTCATGCGGTGCGACGAACCGCCGCGGATGGCGACGTATACGGCGATCAGTCCGGCCGCGACGGCGACGCCGACGACGAACGGGATGATCTGCCAACCACCGTTGGCGTTCTGGTATCCGAATTGGTAGGTCGCCCAGCTCCCGATCAGCGAGCCGAGCGCGCCGAGCACGATCGTCATGAGGATGCCGATGTCCTGCTTGCCCGGCATGACCAGCCGAGCCAGCACCCCGATGATCAGCCCGACGACGAGGGCGCTGATGATGGTCCCGATCATGGTCGTACTCCTGTCCGTACGCGTGCGCCCCAGTGGCGCGCTCAACGGAAATGCCCGTTGCGGACGGCTTTCAAACCAGATCGACGACCGAACCGTCGCCGTTCGTCGCGGCCCGGTCGGCGAGCCGGGCCGCGATGACCTTCACCGGGGTGTTGGACTCCTGCGACACCCGGCGCAGCAGCTCGAAAGCCCGCACCGAGTCGACGTTGAAGCGCTCCATGATGATGCCCTTGGCCTGCCCGATCAGGTCGCGGCTCGCGAGCGCGGACTCGAACTGCTGCTGACGGTTGGCAGCCACCAGCGAGATGGCCGCATGGGTGGCCAGCATTGCCCCCAGTGCCTCCGGCTCGGCGGTGAACGATCCGGTGCCGAACCCGAACAGATTCAGCGCGCCGCTGTCGACGCCCTTGGTGTAGAGCCGGAAGGACATCACGCTGAGCACCCCGGCCGATACGGCGACCTCGCTGAATCGCGGCCAGCGGCGGTCGCTGCGCAGATCGTTGCACCGCACGATCACGTCGCGTTCCGCGGCGTCCACGCAGGGGCCTTCCCCGGTGTCCCGCTGGGCATGGTCGAGCGTGCGGGCCACATCGGATGTCCCTGCGAGGGAAGTGAACTCACCGTCGTTGATAAGCAGCACACCCGCGCAGTCGACGCCGTCGATGAGCGCTACCGCGGCTTCGGTCAACTCGGCCAACGTGCCCTCGATGGGTTTGCGCCCGTCCACAGCGGTGCCGGCCAGTTCCTCCATCGCCCGCGCGAGGGCGTCGTCGTAACTGTGAGTCATGTGCACACCTTCTCACTAACCACGCAGCGTCATATGCGGGCTGACGCCATAAGTCTGCCGATAAAGCACCGCGAAACGCCCGGTATGCCCGAACCCCCACCGTCGGGCCACCTCGGACACGGTGGTGCTGCTCGGATGCGCGGCGACCAGGTCCTGGTGCGCGCGCTGTAGTCGCACCCGGCGCAGGTGCTCGGTGGGCGTCTCGTTCAGGTGCTTGCGGAAGAGGTACTGCACGGCGCGCGGCGAAAGGTGCACGGCGCCGGCGATCTCCTGCACGCCGATCTCATCGCGAGCCCGCGCGGCGATGAACGCGATCGCCCTGCGCAGCGACACGGGGATGTCGGTGCCGTCTCGGGCGGGCGCCGCCGCTGCGCCCGTCGCGGCGAAACACGACAGTGCCGCCGCCGCAAGCAACTCACCGCACGCATCGATCAGCGCGCGCGGCGCCTTCGCGGCCATCGTCGCGGACACGTACTCGACGGTCCGCTTCCAGGCCGCGGCCGACTCCGGCGTGACGGGACGCAGATTCAGCGCCCGCAACGGGTCGGCGGCGCTCGGACGTTCGTCCGCGGCCCTGCGGAGCAACCACGCCTCGATGGTGACCACGGCGATGGTGCCCGCATCGATGACACCCTCCCAGCCGCGTCGCTCGTCGGCCAGTGCCGATTCGCCGGTGCCGATCTGCTCGCCGCCGATCACGGGCACCGTGCCGTCGAGAACAGTCGCGATCATCAGCCCGCTGTTCGGACGCGCCACGACCCGGCCACGCGCTCGGATGCCGATCTGGTGCACCGCGAATCCGGGGGCGACGGTGCGCTGATGTGTCACCTCGCTGTTCGGGCCCGCGCCCTCGACGATCGCCACCTGGCCGTGTAGTTCGTTCAGAAACGCCTGGTCCGCGGTGGTGGCGCCGTTGCGCCCGTCGGCCGACGGCTGCGGCGGGGAGAGGAAGTGCAGGGAGGAATCCAGATTCACCAAAGGTCCGCTCTGACAAATGTGGCCAGTGACAGCGGCCCCATCTACCGGAGGCAGACAGGGCCGGGACGGCATTTGCTCAGCCGGACCACACTCAGCATACCGTCCTGTCTGCGCGGGCCGTGTTCAGTTCGGCGGCGCCGGGTATCCGCCCACCGCGAAACGGCCGGGCAACGCACGGCCACCAGATGCGTCCGGAAAGCACTCCGCCACAACGCCCATCGCGCACCGCGCGCGGGGGACTGCTTCATTCGGTGGATCGGGATATCCACGCAGCGAACAGCTTTCGCGTCGCGGCCGGCCGACCCTAGGCGATCTGGCCCGTATCGCCGGGACGGGCCACCTGCACGATCGGCACGTGGGTCTCGGCGGCGGCGAACGCCTCCTCGAGGCAGTCGGTGGTGGGCACCGCGCCGTCGGCATCGAACCGCCGCAACAGCCGCCGGACCGAAGTCGACGGAATGACGGTCCAGTGGGTGTCGGCGAGTGCACAACGGACGTCCAGGAGTCGCAGCGCCTCGAACCCCGAGACCGACATGTACTTGACGCCGCGCAGGTCGACGATCATCGAGCAGCACAGCATGGCCCGGTCCAGCACGACGTCGATCAGGTGGTCGGTGTTCGCGGCGTCGATGACACCGTCGATGACCACGACGGTGACCGCGGGGTCGTACCACCGCGTGGTGACGGACAGGACCGTGTCCGCTCGGCGCTGGGCCCGCCGCTGGGGTGCGGGCCGGTTCGGGGTGTGCGTCATCGGCGCCTTTCTGACTCCGGGACGCCCGCAAGATCAGCCGGCCGTCCGCACGTGGTGCTTCAGAGCAAGCTGTTGGTTCAACTTTCCCATCAGGATAGTGACCTATCGCACACATTGCGATCCATACCACAAGGTCTTCGGTTTGCGGACGGATCGGGAGGCGATCCGTTGAACAGGCATCCACACGGCGTACCCGCCGCAATGTGCTTTGCCCCGCGCATCCAAGACTGGAGCGAACCGCGCAGCCCTGGCCACGAAA
Source organism: Mycobacterium sp. (assembly GCA_023264765.1). Taxonomy (GTDB): domain Bacteria; phylum Actinomycetota; class Actinomycetes; order Mycobacteriales; family Mycobacteriaceae; genus Mycobacterium. The sequence goes on from JAHFVC010000304.1 coordinate 6,114, forward strand.
CGAACGCACCCGGGCTGCGGGTGGGCGGCCCAGCGGTACGCTTCCTCGATATGCAGCCCACGTCACAGAGCGGCTCCGGAGTGATAACTCCCATCCCGCTTCGATTCTCTGAATAGTTAGCGCTGCTATTATATTTGTGCTATGGGTCGGGAAGCGTTGAGTGACAATATTGTTGAAACTGCCGTGCCGAGTATCGAAGAGTACGTTCGGGCCGACGGCAGCATCGTCATACCCGATGGCATAACTCTCACCTCGTTCCTGGACCGCAACCGCGCCGCCTACGGCGAAGCCCCCGCCTATCGATTCCTGGATTACTCGCAGGATGCCGACGGCCGCGCCGTCGAACTCAGCTGGAACGGGATGTGGGCCAAGGTGGGTGCAGTCGGTGCCCGGTTGCAGCAGGTCACCTCCCCCGGCGACAGGGTCGCCATCCTCGCCCCGCAAGGAGTGGACTACGTCGCGGCGTTCTTCGCTGCCATCCATGCGGGCAACATCGCGGTGCCGTTGTTCGCGCCCGCCCTGGCCGGGCACACCGAGCGGCTGGCCGCGGTGCTCGCCGACGCCAAGCCCACCGTCGTCCTGACCACCACCGCCGGTTCGGAGGCCGTGCGCAACTTCCTGCGCACCCTGCCCGCGGCCGAACGTCCCCGGATGATCGCCGTGGATGCGGTGCCCGACGCGGTCGCCCAGACCTTCACCCCGGTTCCGCTGGACACCGACGACATCGCCTACCTGCAGTACACCTCGGGTTCGACCCGGACACCGGCCGGCGTGGAGATCACCCACCGCAACGTCTGTACCAATGTGCTGCAGATGGTGCTCGCCGGTGACCTGGACATGGGCGTGCGCAGCGTCAGCTGGCTGCCGCTCTACCACGACATGGGCCTGATCATGATCATGTTCCCGGCGCTGTGCGGTGCGCACATCACGCTGATGGACCCCATGGCATTCGTCCGCCGGCCGTACCGGTGGATCAAGCAGCTGGGCATCGAATCGGCCTACGGCCGCACCTTCGCCGCCGCCCCGAACTTCGCCTTCGAGTTGGCCGCCGAGCGCGGGCTGCCGCCGGCCGGTGACACCCTGGACCTGACCAACGTCGTCACGCTGCTCAACGGCTCGGAGCCGGTCACCCTGTCATCCGTCGAGAAGTTCACCTCGGCGTTCGCGCCGTACGGGTTACCGGTCAGCGCGATCAAGCCGTCCTACGGCATGGCCGAGGCCACGCTGTCGGTGGCCAGCATCGCTCCGTCCGCATCCGCCCAGGCGATCTTCCTGGACCGCGCGGAGCTCAACGCGGGACGTGCCGTCGTGGTGGACGCCGACGCCGCCGATGCGGTCGCCCACGTGTCCTGCGGCCAGCCGATCCCCAATCAGTGGGCGGTGATCGCCAGCAACGACGGTGAAGAGCTCGCCGACGGTGCCATCGGGGAGATCTGGCTGCACGGCAACAACGTCGGCCGCGGCTACTTCGGCCGCACCGAGGAGACCCTGCGGGTGTTCGGCAACAAGCTCCAGACCCGGCTCCCGGCGGGCAGCCACGCCGAGGATGTGGCCGAAAACGCACTGTGGCTAGCCACCGGCGACCTCGGTGTCTACCTGGCCGGCGAGCTGTACCTCACCGGCCGGATCAAGGACATGATCATCGTCGACGGCCGCAACCACTACCCCACAGACATCGAGACCACGGTCAGTGCGTCTTCGCCTGCGGTGCGCTCCGGTTACGTGGCGGCGTTCTCGGTGCCCGGCGCCTCCGGCGAGGAACTGGTGATCGTCGCCGAGCGCGCCCCCCGTTGGGGCAAAGCCGAGCCGGGCCCCATCCTGGACGCGATCCGCGCCGCGGTATCGCGGCACCACCAGGTCCGGGTGGCCGACGTGCGGATGGTCGCGGCCGGGGTCATCCCCCGCACGACCTCCGGCAAGTTGGCCCGAAGTGCCTGCCGCGCAGCATATTTGGACGGCAAGTTAGACCGCTGACGGCCGTCGGCCGCCAGCGGTCCAACCGTCAGAACGGCGACTTCGGGCTGATCGGCACCGTGATGACGTTCATGGCGTTGTACAGACCGTTGGACACCGTCACCGTGAAGGCATCCGACAGTCCACCGGCCAGATACGACGCCGCGCGGGAGCCATCCGTCGGGTCATAGCTGAACGTCCCGTCCGCACCGACGGTTGCCCTCCCGCCCACCGCCTGGGTGGTGAGCGAGTACGTCAACGCGTGGCCCGCCGGATCGGTGGACGTCAGTGTGCCGGTGACGATGCCGGAATCCGGGTCGACCGTCTGGCCGGCCTTCACCGA
>JAHFVC010000547.1 GCA_023264765.1 Mycobacterium sp.
GTTACTGCTTCCGGTGGGTGAGCGACGCGTCCAGCGTGGCGAGCGTGTGGGCGAGAGTTGTCGCTCAGAGCCGGGCAGTTCGGTTACTCCATCCCGTGGGCGAGCAACGCATCGAGCGCGGCAAGCGCATGCGGTTGCCCCGAGGGCACAACCCCCTTGCCGCGCGTCCACGCCCATAGTGCGAGTTCGCCCACCGGCGCACTGACCGAGGCCGCCGGCTCGCCTCCCGCGGCTCGCACGGCCCGCGGCGCCCCGGAGCCAACTTCGGCCGCCGCGTCCGGGGCGGTCCACGCGCCGACGTCCGCGAGCCACCGCTGGCCGGTATCGGTCGCGACGAACTCCACCACGGCCTGCGACCGGTAAGTCGCCCCGTCGGGCAACCACCCCCACATCACGTCCACCGCGTGGTCGATGGCCCCCGCGGCCACGTCCTGCGCGAGCGGCGTGACCGGCAACCCCGCCGCCAACTCGGCGTCCACCCGGTGCATCGTCGCCTCGTAGGTCTGCATGCGCCGGGTGAATCCGACGGTCTGGTCGGGCGGCCACCACGACCAGCAGGGCTCGGCGTCGTCGCGCTTCACGAGCTGTGACAGCAGCGCGCCCGTCGCGCGCTCGCGCAGCTCCAACAGGTCGGCGAGCGCATCGGGCCGGGCCGGTTTGGCCGCTTCGATCGCCGGGAGCTCGGCACCACTCTGAACCCGATGTTCGAGCACGCCGGCCCAGAAGAAGTGCACGTTGACCAGGTGCCACAACAGATCCGAGGCCGACCAGTCCGGGCAGGTGGGGCAGCGGGCGCCCGGATCGGTGCCGGCCATCACCTCGGCAAAGCGGCGGGCTTCGGAATCGATTACTGCGAGCCGGTCCATCATTCGATGATGCCAGGGTGGCGCCGACCCCGACCCGCCACTACAGCGGCAGCAGGATGTTCTTCACGCTCGGATCGTTGGCCAAGTACTGCTGCACCGCGGGGTCCTGGAACGTCTCGACCAACTTCTTGATGTTGTCGGTGCCGGCCCACTTGCTGCCGATCGTCAGCTGTCCGGCGAACTCGTCAGGAGCCGGCGGCGCGAAGATCTGCCGGCTGATCGGCACCTTGGCCGCCAGGTAGTACTCCGTATAACCGACGGCCGCATCGAGATCCGGCAGCGAACGGGACTGAGCGGCGAAGTCCAGCAGGGTGAACTTCAGGTGCTTCGGGTTGCCGACGATGTCCTTCTGCGTCGCCGTCCACTTGTCGACGGCCGGGTTCAGACTGATCAGGCCGGCGCGCTCCAGCAGCCACAACCCCTGCGCCTCGTTCGCCGGATCCGAGTACAGCGAGACGTTCGCCCCGTCCGGCAGCTGCGCGGGATCGGAATACTTGTCCGACCAGAGCCCGAAGCCCCACCGGAACACCGGCGTGGCCGCCTGCTCGCGGAAGTCCGGGTTGGCCTCCAGCACCTGGCCCAGCCACAGCTTGTGCTGATAGATGGTGCCGGCCACCTCGCCGTCGCTGACCGCACGGTTGATCGTGTTGCTATCCGACAGGCCGCGGAACGCGATCTTGATTCCGTGCCGCGGGGCGACGTCCTTCGCGATGTACTCGATCAGCGCCTGCTCGGCGGAATTGCCCTCGTTGGTCGCGACCACCAAGGTTGCCCCGGCAATGTCGTTGGCCGACTGCGTCTTCCCGAAGAACAACAGCCGCACGCCGACAACCACGGCCACGACGACCACCAGGCTCACCGCGATCCAGAGCCACGTGGGCCGCCGTTTCAACTCGAACCCGTGATCGCCGGTGCCCTCGACGGTGGTAGTGGTGGCCATGACATTCCTCTCAAGCGGTGACTGCGCGCTTGCGCAGCAGCGGGTTGGTGCCGGTGCCGATGCGGCGGTGCGGCGTGGTGAAGCGGACGAGCGCATCGCCGACGATCTGTACGGCGGCGACGGTGACCACCAAGATGACGATGGTGGCCAACATGACGCCCTGATCGAAGCGCTGATAGCCGTATGTGACTGCGACGTAACCGATACCACCTGCGCCGATGGTGCCGGCGATCGCGGAGTACTCGATCATCGCGATGACGTTGATGGTCAGGCCGCCGAGAATCGACGGGACCGCCTCGGCGAGCTGCGCGGTGCGGATGATCTGCAGCCGCGACCCGCCCGACGCGCGGGCCACCTGCACCACCGACGGCGGCACCGAGCGCAACGAGTTCTCCACGATCCTGGTGAAGAATGCCGTTCCCGCCAGCGACATCGGGACGACCGCTGCGGCGATGCCGATGTTGGTGCCGGTGACGAAGCGGGTGAACGGCATGATCGCCGCCATCAGGATCAGGAACGGCAGTGACCGCCCGATGCTGACGAACCAGCCGAGAATCGTGTGCAGCAAGGGGTTTTCGAATAGTCCGCCGGGGGCCAGATTGTGGACCAGCGCACCCAGCGGCACACCGACGAGCACCACGATGCTCATCACGATCCCCACCATGATCAGCGTGTCCAGCAGCGCCGGAAACAGCAACCCCGGCAGTTCGTTCACCGGCACCGTGGCATTGGCCAGCAGCGTCTCGGTCACGCCACCACCTCCAGCCCGGGATCGGCAGGCTCGGCGCTGGTAGTGGCCAACCCGTAGCGGGTCAACACGTCGGCGACTCGACCGCTGACCCGATCCGGAATGCCCAGCGTCGCGCCCCCGACGGTGACGCCGCCGACCTGCTGGACCGAGGCCCCCAAGACGGCCAACGGAGCACCGAGTTCGGCCGAGGCCCGCGCTATCCAGTCCGCCGGCACGTCCGGCCCGTCGTACACCACGTGCCACACTCGTTGGCCCGTCGTCGGTTCCGCCGCCGGCCCCTGGGGACGTAGGTCCGCACCCAGCGGCGAATCGGGATCGGTGAGCAGCTCCACCAGGCGGCCCGATTCGACGATGCGGCCGTGGTCC
>JAHFVC010000548.1 GCA_023264765.1 Mycobacterium sp.
CGCGCTGAGCGCACCGGTACCGACAACGGTCACAATCGTTGTACGACAACGGTTGTCAGCGCCCTTCACAGCGGCGGCAGTTGGCAGTGTACGAGCCAGAGCCGCGGTGAGCGCGGCGGTCCCGACGAGTTGTGCGCCGCGAACCTGGCGTGCGGTGGCCACCACGGCATCGAGGTCGGCGTCGGTGGTGACGTCGCAGATCGCCACTGCGCCGTCCACCAGAGCCGCGACGAGCTCCTCGGGCGACGAGCAGGCCTGGGTTGGGCGACCGATGAGTTCGGCGATCGAGGTGGGGGCCGCCGTGGCCTCCAGATGCCATAGGTCGGTGTGGTGCAGCGGAACGCCCTCGACGTGCAGCACGCCGTCCCGCACCGTTCGGTCCAGGATGGGCAGACCGGCCGCGACGATGACCGGGCCGTGTTCGGCCAGCGTCTCGACCACTGCCCCGAGATGGCCACGCAACAGCGAGTCCATCTTGATCACCACGAGGCGATCCCTCCTGCCGAAGTCGAGCGCTGATCGCAACGTGGAATCTGCCTGCGGCCGTCGCATGGACCGGGTATCGAGGTCGACGACGGTGATGCCGGGCTGATCCGCCTGCGCCGGGTGCAGCACGAGCGTCGGAGCTGGGGTGCGACCGAGGAAGGTGGCGGCAGCCTCGGCGGCGCCGGAGAGGTCGTCGGCGAGGACGAGGACGTCGATGGCTGGTGTCATAGGGACAGCCCCGCGCATTGAGTGATGACCTGGCCGGTGATGCTGCGTGCATCGGCACCGAGCAGGAACGCGACGAGACCGGCCACCTCGTCGGCGTCGATGAGCCGGCCCATGGGCGGCACCTTGGGCGGCGTGCGATTGCGGTTGGGGTCGGACAGCATCGGCGTGTCGGTCGGCCCCGGGGCAACGACGTTGACCGTGATCCTGCGGCTGACCAATTCGGATGCCCAGGAGCGCGCCATGCCCACCAGTGCCGATTTGGTGGCCGCGTACTGACTCTTTCCTGGGTTTCCTACCATCGTGCGGCTTCCGACGAGGACGATGCGGCCATCGTCGGCAATCCTGGACGCCAGGGTGTTGACCAGTGCTTCTGCGGCACCGATATGGATGCGCCACATGTGGGCGCCATGTTCGAGATCCAGCTGGCCCAGCGGCGCGGAGAACTGGACGCCGGCAGCGTGGACGACGGCGTCGACGGAGTCGAGCGCGGCCACGTTGCGCTGGAGCTGGCCGAAGTCGGCCACATCGGTTTCGCACCAGTCGAACTGGTCGTCGTGGAGGCCGGGTTTGCGGCGGCTCAGGCCCACCACGTTCCAGCCGGTGGCAAGCAGCCGGGCCGTGACCGCAGCGCCGATGCCGGAGCTGGCGCCGGTCACCACGGCCCGCTTCGATTGGGTCACGACGTGCCTTCGTACACCCATGAGCCGGTGAGGTCGACGTACTCGATCGCTTGACGGAAGCGGGTGAAGGCGACGTGCAGCGCGTTGCCGTCGGTGCAGATCGTGGGATAGGAGAGTTCGCGGTTGAGGGCGTCACGCGAGTTGTTGGACAGGCAATAGCCGTCACCGTCCTCGACGGTCCTGCGGGTGGGCCAGGTTAGCCCAGCGTCGGTGGAGATCGCCAACGTCAGCGGAGCTCGCGGCGCACCCCAGAACGCCGTGCGGCTGGTATCCGTGACCGCCGGGGCGGCGACCTCCGCGCCAGGCAGCGGCTTGTCGGCGATGCCGCCGTCGTCGATCTCGTCGTATAGCGACACTCGGCGGGCGGTGGCGTCAGCGGCGCTGGACTGGTTGAACACCAGTGCAAGTCGGTCGCCGGGCAGCACCACGAACTGGATCGAGGAGTTGTTGTTGGGCAGCTCCGTGGGCTGTGGTGCCGACCAGGACTCACCGTCGTCGGTGGACACGCTGCGGTAGATCGAATCGGCCCAGCGGCTGCGGTACAACGCGATCAGGGTGCCATTGGACAGCCGACCGATGTTCATGTGCACGCAGCCGACGCTGTCTGGCACGTCGACTTCGCGCCAGGTCGATCCGGCGTCGTCGGAGACCATGACGGCGCTGTAATCGTAGTTGCCGACCCATTTCTCGCCCGGTGTGCGGACGCAATGGAAGACCGGTAGCAGCAGTCTGCCCGTGGGCAACGCAGTCACTGGCTGGCGGATGAACACTCCCGCCTGCGGGGTTTCGGGCAGCAAAGTATGAGTCGACCCCCAGGTGGTGCCGCCGTCGTAGGAGATGCGCCGCTGCACGCGCGCGGTGTCCTGGTTGCCCGCATGCTGCGAGGTCCACATCAGCCACACCTCGTCGCCGTTGCGAACATGGAGCACCGGGTTCTGCTCCGAGCGGGTGCCGTCGTCGGACAATTGCACCGGGGCGGTCCAGGCCGCGGCGCCCGAGGGCAGCCGGGAGTACCACACACTGATGTCGGCGACACCTTCCTGGGTGCCCGAGAACCACACGCACGCCAGCGAACCGTCGGGCAGCACGCACAGGTTGGCGGCGTGGTTCTGAATGTGCGGCGGGGGCAGCAGCGTTTCGCGGCGGCCCGGTTCCGGATGGTCGCGCAGCACCCCGTCCGGGTGCAACGTGGTGGTGCCGGCGGTGGCGGTGGTCATTGCGTTCCGTTCAGGGTCACGGCAGCGAGATCGTAGGAGTTGGTGGGGCGCAGGTTGATTCCGTCGATGCGAGTGCGACGACCCAGAACCGCTTTGGGTACGAAGGACCACATCATCGGGCACGTCTCCCAGATACGGCGTTGCGCGTCGGCGAGTAGACCGTCGCGGCGAACCGGGTCGACTTCTTCGGAGGCTGCGGTGATCACCTTGGTGATCTCCGGGAAGACGTAACCGTGGTAGCTATCGCGGGTCGCCTCCTTCTCCGGGGTACCGGCGTACATGCCTTGCATGATGGTCAGCGCCAAACC
>JAHFVC010000305.1 GCA_023264765.1 Mycobacterium sp.
CCCCCTGTTCACCACCACCTACGTCGAGGAGATCGTGCGCCCCGCCATCGCCAAAGGCGCCGCCCACGCCGACCGCGACCCCAACGACGTCGAAGTCATCTCCATGGTCATGTGCTCCATCCACGACGATCCCGCCACCGCCAGACGCGAACTCGCCCAACAAATCGCGTTCTACTCCTCGGTCAAGTCCTACGAAGCAGTGCTCGACGTGAACGGCTTCGCCACCGAAGGCCGAACAATCCGAGAGGCATTCGCCCGACGCGACTTCCCCGCCATGTTCGACGCGGTCTCCGACACCATGATCGACACCATGGGTGTCGCCGGAACCGCAGCCCACGTCCGCGACGGATTGAAACGCTACGAAGGCATCCTCGACCACATCATGCTGTACTCGCCGTCAGTCGGCGTCCCTCCCGAACGGGTACAAGAGAACCTCGACAGCCTGATCCGAGAGTGCGCGCCCACGTGAACGGCCAGTTCGCCGCCGGGTTATAGGCTGACGTCGTAACCGTCGTCACGGCTGCGTGCAAATGCTCGCTGATGCTGCGTTGCCGTTCGGCGGCCTGCTGCCGAACCCGTTGCGAGCAAAGCTGACAATGTGAGCGGCTCCGGGTCGCCGCGTTCTCGCGTCGCCGCCTACGGCGGCTGGTGCTCCTCGACATGTCCAAGCGCAGATTTCCGTCAGCGCGGAAGGCCACGAGGCGATTCCACTTCAACCGCATGCGGCACATGCGCTTTCACCGGTGTCAGACCGGCGTGCCAGTCGCCGTCCGCGTGCGGGATGTCGATGACTCCCCGAAGTACCGCGGCCCGGACTTCATGTGCACCCGGGGAGGGGCCGAGAAAGTATCCGCCTCGCGGACCGCCTTGATCGGGTGGTCGAGGGCTGGCAAGGCAAGGCGCCGTCGAATTGATCGCTGCGAGTAAGCCTTTGACCTGCCTGCGGCGCGTCAATCAAACCAAAGTAGCGGATTAAGGGCATCGGGATGGGCCTGTACAGGCATTTCCACGGGCCTCATCCGTCGAAAAATCTACCGTCCCGTTGGCTGCAGGTAAGCAGCGGCGGTGCGCGACACTTTTACTCATCTGCCCAGTTTGCGGCCACTTTTCGGCTTGGCTGCACCCGCGGGGGCTCGCCCGGCATCTTGGGGTAATCGGGAGGGAAATTCATCTCAACTGGATTCGCGTTCCATAGATCGAGCAGCTGATCGATCGAGTGTTGGTCATCATCGAGGCCTTGCCAAGGGTCGCCTGCCTCGGCCAAGCGCGCCGGCACAGTGGACACATTGAGCTCCCGGGGATCGGAGACCCGCTCAAGCTCAGTCCAAGTGACCGGCGTCGAGACCGGGGCCCCGGCGCGCGCCCGGGGAGACCAAGCGGCGGCGATCGTTCTGTCCCGACAGTTCTGGTTGTAGTCGATGAACACTCTCCTGCCGCGAAGTTCCTTCCACCATTCGGTGGTTACTCCCTTGTCGCGTTGCGCCAACTCCCTCCCGAAGGCGATAGCTGCGTGACGTACGTCGTCGAATCCCCAATCAGGCTTGATCCGCACGAACACGTGCACGCCACGGCCGCCTGAGGTCTTGCAGTAGCCGGTCATCCCAAACTCTCCGAGTAGGTCACGGGCCTCGAGCGCGACCCTTACGACATCACGAAATGTGGTTCCAGGTTCAGGATCTAGATCGATACGCAATTCGTCTGGTTTGTCGACAGAAGCCGGATCATCCGTGCGCCGGACCGGCCACGGATGGAACGTGATGGTCCCCATCTGGGCGCACCAGACGAGCACCGCGGGTTCGGTCGGACAGACCTCAGCAGCGGTTCTGCCAGAGGGGAAAGTAATCTCGACTCCGTCGACAAAATCCGGCGCATGTCGAATCATGCGCTTTTGGTAGAAGCCGCCGTCGTCGGCGCCTCGCCCTAAGTGCATCCCAGGCTGCACGCCGTTCGGCCATCGCTCCAATGTTGTTGGACGCGAACGCAAGACACGAAGAAGGGGTTCACCTACCGCAATCACGTATTTGACTAGCTCGAGCTTCGTGATCGCTGGCGTGATGTCGGTTGCCGGGAAGACGATTCGACTTGCGCTGGAGACACGTAGAGTCCGCGCGGGCGCGATCGGAGACTCAACCTGTAACTCGACATCGTCTCTCTTCGCCATGTACCGGTCCTCGCATCCCTGATGGAAAAACATGCTGACGGCGGCGAGCGCATATCTGCGCCCACAGGACTATCGGGTCTGCCGTAAAGCCCATGATGGTTCTACCCGCGTTCAGTGTGGATCAGCACCTTGATCAGGGTTTCACGCTTGCGGGCTCGACCTGCGGTTGCAGCGCATCGGCAAAGGTGCCAGATGAGGCTGCAGACGGTGCAATGTTGCGACCAGCGCTCTATGCCTACGAGCCGTTGTGTCTAGGCTCGAATTACTCCGCCATAAGCTCACTCGCCGGCACATCAAGTGCTTCGGCGATGTCGTACAGCCGCTCGAAGAGCAGCCCGCGCTTACCGTTCTCGACTTCATTGAGTATCGGCCGCGTGACGCCAGACTTCAGCGCCAACTGTTCCTGGGTCAGGCCGCGTTTCTGCCGCAACTCGCGGATTCGTCTGCCGACGGACGCCCGCCGACGCTCCCATGCAGCCACGCGCTCCGGACTGTTCTGACTAGGTCGCGTAGGCACGCCCACCAGTAAGGCCGTGCGTGCCTCGAATGTCTGTACTACTAGTATTACAGTGCCAGTGTGAGTTATGTGTGCCTTGGTGGATTTGGACGATTGTGAAAAGCGTTGCTATGAGTCCTGGCGACCCCTGCGGGAATCTGCTTATTCCCCCAAATCTAGTTCGCTGTGACGAAGTCTTACGGGATCTCGACTCAGCTGCGGCGACTGGATCTGTCACCAAGATCATTCCAGCCGCGTCGCGTCGATGGAGGCGATGGATCGACATTGACGGCCTGTTCTTAGGGCCCGGGGTTCCTCTGCCTGAGAGGGCTGAGCTCGCTTATCACGTTCGCGACCGATGGAATTTCTAGTCATGCACCAGATGTCACGATTCAAGTCAGTCGTCGGCGGATGCGGACATGCGATGACCGTAGGCACCGCGTCGTGGCCGACGCCGCGCCGGAGCAGACGAGCGGCAGCGGCCTGCGCGAAATCGTCCGCCGGGCCGTCCTGTCCGCCGACGACACTGGGAAACTGACCGCCGCGACGCTGCTGGCCGAGGCGAGTAGCGGACGCTACCGCGCCACCGCCCCGAACGGCATGTACCTCTGATGAGCGACGGCGACGATGGCATTCCCGAGCTGACCGAAACGGAGCGGATTCTTATTCGGGCAACGGAATCGGACTTCGCCGCTATGGGAGATGCGCTGCGCAACGGGACCGCCACGCCCGAGGACGTCGAAGGAGCGTTCGCCCGCTTCATGTCTCTGGACATCGACCCCCAGAAACATCGCAACGCCCTACACATCCCAGCCGATGCCGGGCGCCATGCCCGGGTGATCGAGACCATCCTGCGCCGCATCCCCGACGGCTGGGGACGCTGGATCAGCGTCGACGCCGGCTGGTACCCCCTGGTCATCGCCACCGACAAGCGCCTCGCCGAGCTCGATGCCGACTACGTCGTGCACCAGATCAAGGAAAAATTTGGCACGCTGCGCTACTACTACTGGCCCAGCAGCGAGGACGCCAGCCCGGAGCTGCTCGACGCCATGGACGCTATTACCGAGGACGCCGAACGCACTTCCGCGATCACCTGCGAACGATGCGGCCAACCCGGTGTGCTGCAGAGAACCCAATACTGGGCCAAGGCGCTGTGCCATTCCTGCGCCGACCCACTCGGCTACGCCCCCGTGCCACCTAAGGACTTCGCGTAGCCGTCTCGTAGGCGTACCGACTCGTGGCCGCCCCGCAGCCGCGACGTGGGGCGGCGAGCCTCACGCGCGGCGAACTCCGCGACCAACTCTCCGGCAGACCCGCTGAGTGTGGATCCAGGCGACACAGGGGCAGGACCGTCCGCAGAACCTGCGCATGTCGTACTAGTAGTACATTGCTGTTCGTGGTTTCGACGACGCGCAGTGAGGCATCGGAGAATGTGTCCGGCTTTGCATTGGAGGTACTCGACGAGCTTCGAATACGACTGATGGAGAGTCGCTTGGCGCTGCAGGCGTTGACTGCGGAAGCAGAACTGAACTTCGATGAGCTAGACGAGGACCTGCAAGCAGTTCAGGATGCCGCTCGTGAGGCGTTCGAGGCCGCCAGCTTGGTGCATCAGGGGGCGACTTTGGAGTCACCGTGGGCCGACGGGCCATCGCGCCCCCGAGCGATCTTTGCGCGCCACAGTGCCGCCGTGCGCCAGGGTGCTCACAGGGTCGATCCGCTGGTGACGATGGCGGGCGATCTCGAGCGAGCCCTTTGGCACCTGCGAATGGACGATGAGGCCGTAGCAGCGGCAAGACGGCCTAGGTGCGCCGGAACGGTACGCACGACGGGCGAAAAATGCGTCAGCGCGGTCATTCATCTGGGTGGCGGTGTGGTCGGTGCCCATTGCTATTCACACGCGACTCCGGCCGAAAGAAACCAGTACAGAGTCCATCACGAGGTGCTCAAGGCGAAGAACTCACGGGCGCACGGCGCACTCCTGAACCGGCTGCGCGAAGCTGGTGCCATCGTCATTGAGCAATGGCTCCAATATCGTGAAGGCAGGCGCCAACGGCTAGGCGATGGCTCTTTGCCTCTGTAGCCGGCAACAGCTGCGCCTGGGCGCTTCGTACCAAGCGGCCCGGCTGCTGCCGCGTCGCCGATCCGCAGTTGATTGTGAAAGTTCAACCCGGCCCGATTGAATCCCGCGGACGATGAGGACTTGACGACGAGGTGGACGAAGACGGGCGCGGACCGCGTCTCCGAGCAGGCTGGAGTCGACTACGCGCGCTGGCGGTAGTTCACGCCAGGATCGAACTGCTACATGAAGCTTTGCCGACAGAGAGCGGCGTGTCTCAACACCCAGCACCATCTCCCTGCCGTGTTCGGCACGGAATTTCCGTTGATGGTGGTCCCGTCTGACACGATGTCCAGGGACAGTATTTGAGCACCCGATGCCCTGAGCGGGGAACCATGACGATCAGCGCCCAGACGCGCAAGCTGCTGTGGTCGCGCGCTCACGACATTTGCTCGTTCACCTCATGTTGGCAAGCCTTGACCGCAGACCAGGTTGACGAAGCCACCGGCGAGAAGTTCGCTGTCGTCAACGGCGAAGAGGCACATATCCGATCCCCTCGACAGGGCGGACCTCGGCACGACCCGACCTACAGCGGCGACGTCGACGGGTACGACAATCTACTTCTTCTGTGCCCGACCCACCACAGCTTGATTGATAAGCGCAATGGCGACGGATTCGATGTCAAGACGCTCATCGAGATCAAGAGCACACACGAGAAGCGTCAGGATCACCGCGACCGCATCACCAAGACCATCCGCGGATACATAGGCAAGCAGTACGACGTCGATGACAGAGTTCTCTTCGAGCAGGTAGAACTTCACGGTCCGAGTGTGGATGTCATGTTCGTCGACGTCCCCTTCGCTTGCCGGCCAGACACCAAGATCGCGGAAATCATGGAGAGGATTGCGGCGGCCCAACCCGGCGATCAAGAGGCGACCCAATCCGACGACCGCCAGATCGTGACGGGCGCTGCCCAGGCGATCCTGCATCCCGACTGGACGGGCAACGCCCTTCTGGTGGGAGGGCCCGGTCAGGGCAAGTCAACACTCCTGCAATATGTTTGCCAATTTCACAGAGCGCGGATGCTTGATGACGCGGCCTACAGCGGGACTCAGCAAAAGCTGTCGCCGGCGACGAGTGTCGTCAGGGTCGCAATCCGCCTGGATTTGCGCAGATATGCCGAGTGGGCCACGCAGAAGGCGTCCTCCTCAAGGAAGGGCAAGGAGAATGAACGCCAGTGGCGAAGTATCGAGCAATTCATCGTTTCAGATATCAAGAAGGGCAGCGGCGGTCACGCGTTCACGCTGGAGGATCTCGCTGCACTGACGTCAACGGAACCGGTACTGATAGCACTGGACGGACTCGATGAGGTGGCGAACATCGAGCAGAGGTCTCGCGTCAGCGAGGAAATCGTCAGTACGAACGCAAGACTTAAAGCAGACGCACGTGATCTTGTCGTTTTAGTTGCGACCCGGCCTGGGCTGACGACGTCCAGCCTGTGGTCATCCCGAGAATTCCCAAGATTCGACCTGCGTCGATTGTCGCAGGGACTGCGAGTTCAATATCTACGCCAGTGGTCGAGAGCAGCCGGCCTCAACGATGAAGCCGCAGACCGCCTCCAAACAACCTTCATGGATAACCACCACGTGCCTCATATTCGTGAACTTGCCTCGTATCCAATGCAACTCGCCATTCTGCTGCATCTGCTCTATCGGCGTCAGCTGCTTCCACAGCAACGAACCGAGCTCTACGCCGAGTACCTCAAGACATTTCTGGACCGCGAGCAGAGCGAGGACAAAGAGCCACTTCTCTCCGAGCAACGGGATGTAATCGTCAGCGTCCACGCGTACCTGGGTTGGTACCTTCAGACACGCGCCGAAGAGGGCGGCGCCGGTGCGATTTCACGCGTCGAGCTGAAAGCATTGGTCCGAGATCACCTAGAGGGCCAGGAGTACGGCCAAGACCTCGCCGACCGTCTGTTCTCGGCAATCGCCACCCGAGTGCTTTGCCTCGTCGAGAGGGACACAGGCAAATTCCAGTTCGAGGTTCAATCCCTACGTGAGTACTTCGCCGCATTGTTCATCTTCGAGAATGCACCTCCGAAGGGCATCGGCAATTCGCGCGACGACTGCCTGGATGCCCTGCTGGAACGCCCATACTGGTCCAACGTCTGCAGATTCTTCGTTGGAATGTTCTCCAAGGTCGAGGTTCGCGGGATACGGCACAACCTCCGAAACCGTGGTGCCAAGGGCGATTTGGCGCTGCACCCGATGCTTCGTTCTATGGCAGCCCTCTTCCTCGACGACCGAACCTACGCAGGTCAAGCGGACGAACCAATCCAAGAGGTAGTCGACTTCGTCCTGCACGACCAAGGGGTCTTCCTTGCCGACGACGGCCTGCTCGACATCAACAACTCATCACTGCACCTCTCCGAGAGGGCTGGCCGCTCTCAGGCCGTCCGTCACCTGAAATCACGCCTTTCGACGGAGTCGTCGGCCGATACGCGGACTGCACTTTCAAGGGTTCTGCGACGGCACGCAAGTTCGGAAGACGGGATCGCGGCATGGTGGTGGGAGCACGGAGACAGGACCCAACATTGGCTGGAAACCGCCGCTGATCTAGGTACTTTTGCGCAGCTTCACGATTCTCAATCCGAGGCGTTGGCCAAACTGCTCGACCGGGTTGATTCCCCCAGGACTTGGCTCACGGCTCTGTTGATTCGAGGAAGTTATGATGGCCGGCATCCTGCCGTACTGACGTCATGTCGAAACGATCTCAATGAGGGTGCTGGCGATGCACTCGTAACTCCCCCTCCGTCAACACCAGTCGGACGGCTCATCGAGTGTGCTGCTTTGGCCCAGTCGCGATCGCTATCTAACGGCCAGGCTAAGCGAACCCGCACGCGGCAGCGAGATCAAGACGGTAGTGAGCTACTTGCGGATGTCACCGAACTCTGCAACTACCTACGCAGTCAATATGTTTGGGATGCAACGTCGAACGACTGGTTTAGTCGGCTTGCGCAGATCGAACGCGTGTGGGGTGACGGATGGGTGTTGCGTCAGGCCGTGGCATCCGTGCCCTCCAGCATCGAACTTGGCGAACTCGCAAGTCGTGCGGAAGGGTCGAATCCAACGGTACAAGGCGTCGCTTCGCGTGAAGGGGAGGCAAGAGCCAACAGAGGCTAGATCGATTGGTGGCGTGACTCACTGACGAAATGTGGGACAGACCTCGAACGGCGTCACTGGCTGTTCTCAATACTCAGCGTCGCGCGTATGCAGGTCATCGTCGAACTATCCGACAGCCTCGTCGAACAGTCGTCGCAACTGTCGCCCAAGGGGTTTAGATCTTTGCGGGGAAGTCTCGCCGGTTTCATGGGGTCACCTACAGCACGTGAACTAGTGCTCAACGAACCGCTGCGGCTCCGATCGATGAACGTCAGCCCGCGGCTGCTGTGGCTTATCCGGCCGGTGGCAACAGAAGCGACCAAGCATTGGATCGATCGTAGGATTGTCGATGGCTTCCAGACGCTTCTCGAGCCCGGAATGGGCGATATGCGCGAACTGGTCCGCACAGTCGGGGCCCAAACGTCGATCAAAGCCGATCTGCT
>JAHFVC010000306.1 GCA_023264765.1 Mycobacterium sp.
CAGGAAGCCCACGATGGCGTCGGAGTACAGCAACTGCGTCATGCCGTAGGTCGCACCCTGACCGCACTTGAACGTGAAGCGGCCCTGCTCGCCCTCGCGGGTGGGGATCAGGATGGCGCCGCGATTGGGGACGAGGTTCTCATAGATCGACAGCGCGTCGGTGGGTGCGACGCCGCCGCCCTCGCCGTCCTTGAGGGTGCGCGGGACGCCGACGAACGCGATGCCGTCGAAGCCCGCACCACTGAGATCGGTGAGCCGCCGGCCCAATGCGTCGGAACCGAGGAAGGACGTCACCTGCGTGCACAGACCGCGCACACCGGGCAGTTCGGGCTGGATCAGCGACCAGTACTCCAGCACGTCCATCTTGGGCTTCATCTCGACCGGCCGGTCGTCGTCCTCGTCGATCATGCCAGGGATCATGATGTGGCCGAACCGGCCCGCCAGGCCGGTGCTCTCCGCCAGTTCGAGCACCTTGTGGGCTTCGTCGACGGCGTACTGCGGACCGCGCTCCACGTTCGGCGGCACGAGTTCCAGTGCGATGGTCTTCAGAGGCGTGGTCGCTGGCACCCTCATACCCTACGGATCACATAATGCGTCGTGGTAAACCTCCCCCATGGCTGAACGGGTGATGTTTCCCAGTGCAACCGGACCGATGCTGGCCGGAGTGATCGACCTGCCCCAGGGCCCGGCGCGCGGATGGGGCGTCTTCTCGCATGGGTTCACCCTCGGCAAGGATTCGCCCGCGGCTGCGCGGATCTGCAAGCAACTGGCCTCCGACGGTATCGGGATGCTGCGGTTCGACGCGCTGGGGCTGGGTGGCTCGCAAGGCGACTGGGGCGACGGATCCTTCACCGTCAAGGTCGACGATGTCGTCGCGGCGTGCACCTTCATGGCCGAGCGTGGGACGCCGGCAGACATCTTGGCCGGGCACTCCTGGGGCGGGGCCGCGGTCCTCGCGGCGGCCCGCCGGTGCCCCGGGGTGCGCGCCGTCGTCACCGTCGGCGCCCCGATCGACCCGTCACACGTCGAGCACCAGTACGACGCCTGCCTGGAGCAGGTGTTCGCGGAAGGCAGCGGACAGTGGATGGTCGGCGGAAAGACCCTGACACTCAAGCGGGCCTTCGTCGAGGACGTCCGGGTGGCCAAGTTGCACGACAAGATCAAGACCCTGAAACTGCCGCTGCTGATCCTGCATTCGCCCACCGACAACACCGTCGGTATCAAGAACGCCAGCGACATCTTCCGTACCGCCCGGCATCCGCGCAGTTTTGTGTCTCTGGAGGGATCCGAACATCTGCTGACCGGTCCGGGTCAGGCGCGCCGCGCCGGGCGCATCATCGGCGCCTGGGCAGACGCGTACCTCGGCGGCGCGGACTAGCCTCTGCCGCCGCGGATCATGTCCTGCCGCGGCACCACCTTCACGCGTTCGCGGCCCTGCTGGGCGCCGAGCGCGATGGCCAACGTCAGCCGCAAGGCCGCTTACCAGCAGTTCGGCGACCGCGACGCACTGCTGCTGCACACCGCCCTCGACCTCCTCCGGCGCGAGTTGGTCCCCTCCCTCGCCGCACTGCCCAGGGGCCGGGAGCGGATGCTGTGCAACGCCAGGCACTTCGCACAGCACCGCGCCTTCTACCGCCCTCTGCTGCTCGGCGCCTGCGGTCTGCCGCTGAGCCGCGAACTGGCCCACATCCTGGCGCCACTGACCCGCGAGAGCATGGCCGCGCAGTTCGGCGACACCGTCGGGGCGGACACGCTCGCGGACCTGACCACAACGTATGTCGGCGGTAGCACGGCACTGCTGATCGCCTGGCTGGTCGAGGACCCCGAACCGTTGGATCCCGAACACTTCACGGACCGGTTCTTCCGCGTCCAGTCGCTGGTCCTGCCGCCGGAGAGGACAATGACGGAATGACAATGCCCGTGGCGTTCTTCGGACACGGCAGCCCGATGAACGCGCTGGAGTCCAATCGGTACACCTCGGCGTGGCAGGAGTTCGGCGCATCGGTGCCGCGGCCCCGCGCCATCCTGGTCATCAGCGCGCACTGGTACATCAACGCCACCGCGGTGACGGCGATGCCCAGCCCGCGGACCATCCACGACTTCTACGGCTTCCCCCGCGACCTCTACGAAATGCGTTACCCGGCACCCGGGTTGCCCGAGCTGGCCGGCGAGATCGCCGATATCGTGAAACCCACCTGGGTGGGTTCCGATGTCGACAGCTGGGGTATCGACCACGGGACTTGGTCGGTACTGGTGCACGCCTTCCCCGACGCCGACATCCCGGTCGTCCAGCTGTCGATCAACGCCGAGAAACCGCTGGACTACCACCTCGACCTGGGTTCCCGACTGGCCGGTCTGCGCGAGCGCGGCGTGCTCATCGTCGGCAGCGGTAACATCGTGCACAATCTGCGCGCCATGGATCCCGGTACCCCGGACGGCGGATTCGACTGGGCCGCAAGGTTCGACGACGCCGCCCGAGAACTGCTCGCCGCGAAACCGGCCGACCTGGTGCGACTCACCGAGCATCCCGACTACGCTGCAGCGGTACCCACCCCGGACCATTTCATCCCATCGCTGTATTTCGCCGGACTGGTCGCGGCGTCGGGTACCACGGTTTCCCGGTTGATCGACGGCTACACCTACGGTTCGTTGTCCATGGCGTCATATGCGGCGTGACGGGCCCGCGGGCAGCTAGCGTGGGCCCGATGAGTACACGGGCTGTCCGGCTGGCCATCGTGCTGACCACACTGCTGGCGCTGACGGGATTCGTTGCCCCCCAAGCCAGGGCCGACCTGCAGGACCGCATCGCCGCCGCCGACAGCTACCTGGCCACCCGGCCCGGTGTCATCGGGTACGTGCTGCGCGACCGGAGCACCGGAGCGCGCTACGCCAACGGGAACGCCGACACCATGATCTGGACGGCCTCGACCATCAAGCTCGCGATGGTCGTCGATCTGCTGACCCGCGAACGCGCCGGTGCCCTGACGCTGTCCGCCGCTGATCGGCAACTGATGATCGCCATGTTGCGCGACTCCGACAACGACGCCGCGGACACGCTGTGGTCGCGGTACGGCGGACCCGATCATCGGGCGTTCAACGCCGACTTCCCGCGCTACGGTATGACCTCACTGCAACCGCAACCCGGTTTCGGTGACATCTTCCCGTACTGGGGCTTTCAGAAGTCGACGGCCAATGATCTGGATCGTCTGATGAATTACATTCTGGGTCAGATGAATTCCGCTGACGCGGCAGCCATCGCCGGCGAGATGCAGAAGGTCAGCGCCGATCAGCAGTGGGGCGTGTGGGGCGCCGGCCCGGCGATGGCGCCGGGCAACAAGAATGGCTGGTCCCAGGAGCAGGGCGGGTGGGTGATCAATTCCGTCGGATTCGCCGGGCCAGGTGCACGTTTCACGCTCGCCATCATGAATGCCCTCGGCGGCGAAGGTGGCTGCGACGACGGCGTCGCCACCACCACCAGGCTGAGCCAGATCCTGCTCGGCTGAGCGCCGCTCACAGAGGCCGGGCCGCCCGGACGGCCGGCGCATTCGACGCCGCCAGAAAACCGCGCATATCGACGGGATACCGCACCTCCAGCTCCACCGAGTCTTCGAACCGGTAGGGCTGCGCGGCGATCACGCCCACCAATTGCTTTCTGATCCGCGACATCTCGGCCCGCACCGTGACAACCCGGGACCGGTCGCCGTAGAGGTCGTCGGCCAGTTCCGGGGCCGAACGGCCCGACCGTCTGGTCGCGAGCACATAGAGGATCTCGGCGTGGCGCGGCGAGATGTCGCGGCGCCACGACCCGAACCGGCCGGTCATCTCGAGTACCGGGGCGCCGTTGTCCCGCAGGTCCAGGGTGGCCCGGGCCGACGCCGGCGCCGCGTCATCGTCCCCGACGGGACGCACCAGCCAACCGCCGCTCAACGGCTCCAGGTCGCACGATCCGAGCGCAGGAACCCAGGCCCGGCCCGGTGTGACGTTCTGCGGCAACAGGATTCGGTGATGGGGTGGCAGGGCGCCGACGGCGGCCACCCAGCCGTCCACATCGACGGCCAGTGCCGGCGCAGAGATTCGGGCCAGGATGGGCGCGGCCACGGCCCGCAGTTGGTTCAGGGTGCGGTCGTGCGCCTCACGCAGCTGGGATTCGGCCAGCCTGGCCACCAGATCCACGAGCGCGACGGTGGTGGGGTGCACCGTCGCCACCGGACCTGATACGTCGACCGCACCGATGACCTGACCGGTGCGGGGATCCCGGATCGGCGCGCCCGCGCAGGTCCAGGCGTGATGACTGCGCAGGAAGTGCTCGGCCGAGAAGATCTGCACGGCGCGCCGCGAGACCAGGGCGGTACCGATGGCGTTCGTACCGACCGCCGTCTCACCCCAGTTGGCGCCCTCGACGAAGCCCAGCCGGTCGGCCTGCATCAGTACCCGCGGGGCGCCGGAGCGCCACAGCACCCGCCCGCGCGCATCGGCCACGACCAGGATGTTGTTCCCGTCGGCGAGCACCGATTCCAGACCGCGGGCGATGTCGTCGAGCACCGCCATCAGCCCGGAGGACTGCCGCAGCAAATCGAGTCCGCTGCGGTCGACATCGGGCGGGCAGTGATGCTCCGGGTCAATGCCTTTGCCCAGCAGTCTCTTCCAGGATTCCTCGATGACCAGGCGCGGTTTGGCGGGCGACCGGGAGCCGGCCATGGTGGCGTCGTACACCTCGGACAGCAGCAGCGCGTAGCTCCGCGGGTCATCGCCGAGCGCGACCGCGGGTTCGGGTATCGACGAACCGGGCATCGCCTCGATTGTGCTCCCCATCACACCACCTGTCACGCGCGGGCGGCCCGCCCTCAGCGGTACACCATGCCGCCGTCGATCAGACCGGCCTGGCCCGTCATGTAATCGGCGCCCGGTCCGGCGAGGTAGGCCACGAATCCGGCCACGTCCTCGGGGGTCTCGGCCTTGCCCAGCGCGATGGTGGCGGCGAACTTCTCGAACGTCTCCCCTTCTGCGGCTCCGGTGAGCTCGGCGAAGCGCTTGTCGATCTCCACCCACATGTCGGTGCCGACCACCCCGGGGCAGTACGCGTTGACGGTGATGCCGTCGGCGGCGTGCTCCTTGGCCGCGGCCTGCGTCAGCGCCCGCACGGCGAACTTGGTGGCGCTGTACGGTCCCAGCATCGCGAACCCCTCATGCCCCGCGATGGAGGATGCGTTGACGATCTTGCCCCGGACACCCCATTCCTTGAACTTGGCCACCGCGGCCTGGATGCCCCAGAGCACGCCGTCGACGTTGATGGCCCACAGCCGCGACAAGTCCTGCGGGGTCACCTCCGCGAGCGGTCCCACCAGGGCGATACCGGCGTTGTTCACCATCACGTCGAACCCGCCCAACGCGGACGCGGCGTGCGCCACCGCGGCGAACACCGCGTCACGGTCGGACACGTCGGCCACGAATGTCGTTGATTTCGAACCGAGTTCGGCGATCTCGTCGGCGACGGCGGCGATACCGTCGAGGTTGACGTCGACCAGCGCGACGTCGGCGCCCTGACGCGCGAGCTCCAAGGCGATGCCACGGCCGATACCCCGGCCTGCGCCGGTCACCAGAGCGACCTTGTCCAGCAGCGGGGCTTCGATGGTACGAGTCATGGCTGCACCAGAACCTTCATCTTGGCGCCGGCGTGCAGCGCCTCGAACCCCTCGTCGACCACCTCGTCGATCCCGATGGAGGTCACCCAGCCGGTGGTGTCGTAAGCACCGCGCGCCATCAGGTCGATCACGGCCTCGAAATCGGCGGAGGTGTAGCACAACGAGCCCTGAATCCGCGATTCGTTCATCACCAGCCGCAACAGTGGTGTCGTCAAAGGCTTTTCATAGATCGCAACACTGACCATCGGGCGCCGCGCACCCACGCAGGCCAGTGCGGTCTCCACCGCCGGCGCCACCCCGGCCGCGTCGTACACCGCGTCCGCGCCCCGGCCCGCGGTGTGCTCGGCGATGAACGCGGGCACATCGACCGCACCGGGGTCGAGGGTGCGCGCCCCGAGTGCCTCGATCGCCGCCCGCCTGGTGGGTGCCGGTTCGACGACGTAGATGTCCTCGACGCCCTTGCCCTGCAAGGCGAACCACAGTCCGATGCCGATCGGTCCGGCGCCGAACACCATCGCCGTCCCGTCGGGGTCGGGGTCCCCCAGTGTCGCCGCGTGATAGGCCACCGACATCGGTTCGACCAGTGCGCCCAGTTCCAGGGACACGTTGTCGGGCAGTTTGTGCAGCATGTCGGTGGGCACCACGGTGTACTCGGCCATCCCGCCGTCGGACATCAGGCCGTGGAATCCGATCTGCGCACAGATGTTGTAGTTGCCCGCCGTACACGCGGGGCAGCGACCGCAGCGGTAGATGGGTTCCACCGCCACCCGGTCCCCTTCGGCCCAGCCCTGCACCCCGGCGCCGACGGCGGTGATGGTGCCCGCGAATTCATGGCCCATCACCAGCGGAAGCTGCTGACCGGTCAGCGGGTGCGGTTCGGTGGGCACAAAGATGGGGCCCGCGAAGTACTCGTGCAGGTCCGTCCCGCAGATGCCGTTGAAGCCCACCTTGATCTGCACCGTCCCCGGGCCGGGCTCGGGTACGGCCACCTCGGTGACGTCCAGCTTGTTCGGTCCGTAGTACACAGCTGCTTTCATGACACCGTTCTATGTGGCGTGGACCACAGTCGGAAAGAGTTGCAGGGGGTTGCACGTGCACCGCTACTGCTGCAACCCCCTGCAACCCTTGTAACGGCCGCCCGGGCGGGTGTGTGCTGGCTCACATGACGCAGATCGCCGACCTTCCCGTTGCCACGTCCGCCAGCCTGTCCCCGCAGGAACGGGTCGACGCCTGGCTGACCGATTTCGAGCACGCCCTGGCCACCCGCGATATCGAGCGCGTCGTCGGGAAGTTCGCCGTCGACAGCTTCTGGCGCGACCTGGTGGCGTTCACCTGGAACTTGAAGACCCTCGAGGGCCGCGACGCCATCGGCCAGATGTTGGAGGACCGGCTGGCAGGCACGGATCCGTCGAGATTCCGGACCCGCGAGACCCCCACCGTGGACGGGGACGTGACCACGGCCTTCATCGAGTTCGAGACCGCCGTCGGCCGCGGCGTCGGCCACCTGAGGCTCAAGGGTGATCAGGGTTGGACGCTGCTGACCACCCTGCAGGAACTCAAGGGCCACGAGGAGCGCAAGGGTGCCAGCCGGGTCCTCGGTGCTGTGCACGGAACGGATCCGGACACCCGGTCGTGGGCGGAGAAGCGACTCGACGAGGATCTCAACCTCGGTTACTCCGAGCAGCCCTACGTGGTGGTCGTCGGCGGCGGCCAGGGTGGCATCGCGCTCGGCGCCCGGCTGCGCCAGCTCGGGGTGCCCGCCATCGTCATCGACAAGCACGAGCGGCCCGGCGATCAGTGGCGCAAGCGCTACAAGTCGCTCTGCCTGCACGATCCGGTGTGGTATCACCACCTGCCCTACCTGCCGTTCCCGCAGAACTGGCCGGTGTTCGCACCCAAGGACAAGATCGGTGACTGGCTGGAGTTCTACACCAAGGTGATGGAAGTGCCGTACTGGTCGAAGACCTCGTGCGTGGCGGCCACCTACGACGAGACGGACAAGCGCTGGACCGTCGAGGTGAACCGTGACGGCGAACGGGTGACGCTGCGTCCGGCGCACCTGGTGCTGGCCACCGGGATGTCGGGTAAGCCGAACGTCCCGTCCTTCCGGGGGCAGAGCGCCTTCCTCGGCGACCAGCACCATTCCAGCCACCACCCCGGACCCGACCAGTACGTCGGCAAGCGGGCGGTGGTCATCGGTTCCAACAACTCCGCACACGACATCTGTAAAGCGCTGGCGGAGAACGACGTCGACGTCACCATGGTGCAACGCTCGTCCACCCACATCGTGAAGTCGGATTCACTGATGGATCTGGGCCTCGGTGACCTGTACTCGGAACGGGCACTGGCGGCGGGGATGACCACCGAGAAAGCCGACCTGACGTTCGCCTCGCTGCCCTATCGGATCATGCACGAATTCCAGATCCCCATCTACGACGCCATCCGCGAGCGGGACAAGGACTTCTACGCCCGTCTCGAGGCGGCAGGCTTCGACCTGGACTGGGGTGACGACGGCTCGGGCCTGTTCATGAAGTACCTGCGCCGCGGCTCGGGGTACTACATCGACGTCGGCGCCTGCGATCTGATCGCCGACGGCAGCATCAAGCTGGCCCACGGCGACGTTTCGCATCTGACGGCGAATTCCGTTGTGC
>JAHFVC010000549.1 GCA_023264765.1 Mycobacterium sp.
TTCCTCGCCGCGCGCGGGCCGGCCGGTGGATTTCACCAACTGGCCTACTGGACCGAGGATTTCGACGCCACGATGGCAGGCATCGAACAGGCGGGCTGGCCGGTGGTGTGGTCCGGTGGTGAGGACGGAGGAGTGCGGTTCGCGTACGCCGAGCCACCCACGGGCGCGGCGATCGTCGAGATCATGGAGCTGACGGAGGCGTCGGCGGGCATGGCGACGTTCGTGCAACAGGCGGCCGTGGGCTGGGACGGAACCGATCCGATCCGGGAACTGGGCGCCTGACAACCGGCTACTTGCTCTTGTTGAGCACCTTGTCGGCGGCGTCCCAGTGTTCGTCGGACACCCACAGTTTTGCGAACGCGGACACCGCATCGGTGGTGGTGGTGCCGTTGATGACGCGCTTGATCGAGGCACCCGGCTGCCGGGCGAGTAGCTTGGCCGTCGCGCGCCAGTGCCTGGCGAACTCCGCGCGTGGCACCACCTCGTCGAGCAGGCCCAGTCGCTGCGCCTCGGCGGCGCCGAGCACCCGGCCCGTGCCGGCGAGCAGGAGCGCACGGCTGCGGCCCACCAGGGCGCCGAGGCGCTCGGCCCCACCCCACGCCGGCATGATCGCCAGCGACACCTGGTTGAAGCCGATCTTGATGTCGTCGGCGGCGATCCGGATGTCGGCGGCCACGGCGAACTCGGCACCACCGCCTAGCGCGTGACCGTTGAGTGCGGCCACGACAGGGCCGGGGAAACCGGCGATGCGGTCACAGATGGTCCGCATCCGCCACGCCATCTCGGCGGCCTCCAGTTCGGTGCGCAGCGCGGCCAACTCCTTGAGATCGCCACCCGAGACGAAGGCCTTGTCGCCACCGCCGGTGATGACCAGGGCACGGGCGCCCTCGGCACCGTCCAGCGCGGTGCCCAATTCGTTCATCGTGTCCAACGAAATGGCGTTGCGCGCGTGCGGCCGGTCGACGGTGATGACCGCCAATCCGTCCTCGATCTCGAGGTCGACCATCAAGCATTCTCCCAATTCGATATTGGCATTCTCGCGAGGTGAGAATAGCATCACCAACGTGCGCGTCATCCCCGTTGACCTGACCAAACGGTACGTGGAGGAAGGGTGGTGGCGACCGGAGACCCTCGGTCAGATGCTGGCCGACGGCCTGGCCGCCAGCCCGGATACCGGCTTCTACGTGCACTCCGAGACCCGGCCGTACTCGGGCACCTTCGGTGAGGTCGAGCTGCGGGCCAGAAGGCTGGCCGCCGGACTGCACCGACGAGGGGTCGGTCCTGGCGACGTGGTGGCACTGCAGCTGCCGAACTGGATGGAGGCGGCCGTCGCGTTCTGGGCGTCGGCGTTCCTCGGCGCGGTGACGGTGCCGATCGTGCACTTCTACGGGCGCAAGGAACTCAGTCACATCATCGCGACGGCCGAACCCAAGGTCTTCCTGTCCACCGAACAGTTCGGCCGGATGACCTTCCAGCCCGATCTGTGCGCGGACATCCCGATCGTGGGACTGGTGGGGGCCGATGAGCGCTTGCGCGAAGAGCATGGGCTCAGCAGCTTCGACGAACTGCTCGATGACGAGCCCCTGGCCGGAACCCTTGCCGCCGACCCCGCGGCCCGGGCGCTCATCGCCTTCACCTCCGGCACCACCAAGGACCCCAAGGGCGTCATCCACAGCCATCAGACGCTGGGCTTCGAGACCCGGCAGCTGCTGGCCAACTACCCGTCCAATCGAGGACGGCAGCTCACGGCCACCCCTGTCGGCCACTTCATCGGCATGATCGGTGCCTTCCTCATCCCGGTGCTGGAGGGGACGCCGATTGATCTGTGCGACGTCTGGGATCCGGCCAAGGTGCTGGACCTGATCGAGCGCGACGGCCTGTCCATCGGCGGTGGACCGCCGTACTTCGTCACCAGCCTGATGGACCACCCGCGATTCGACGAGGGTCACCTTGCGAAGTTCACCACCGTGGGTCTCGGTGGCTCGACCGTGCCTGCGGCCGTCACCCGGCGCCTGGCCGACCAGGGCTTGTTCGTCTACCGCTCCTATGGCAGCACCGAGCATCCGTCCATCACGGGGTCGGGGGTCACGGCCCCCGAGGAAAAACGGCTGTTCACCGACGGCAACGTCCGCCCCGGCGTGGAGATCCGGCTCGCGCCGGACGGCGAGATCTTCAGCAGGGGCCCCGACCTGTGCCTGGGGTACACCGACGACGCGCTGACGGCCAAGCACTTCGACGAGGAGGGCTGGTACCGCACCGGCGACATCGGTGTGCTCGACGAGGACGGCTACCTGACCATCACCGATCGCACCGCCGACCTGATCATCCGGGGTGGCGAGAACATCAGCGCTCTCGAGGTCGAAGAAGTGCTGCTGAGCATGCCGCAGATCGTCGAAGCGGCGGTGGTGGCGGCCCCCGACGCCCGCCTCGGCGAGCGTGTCGCGGCGGTGCTGCGTATCCGCAGCGGGGCGCAGATGCCGACGCTGGACCAGGTCAGGGCGCATTTTCAGGCGTCCGGCGTGGCCCGGCAGAAATGGCCGGAGCAGCTACACGAGGTTCCCGACGGCCAGGACTATCCGCGTACCGCCAGCGGCAAGGTGCAGAAGTTCCGGATTCGTCAGCTTGTGAGCGAGTCCTCAGGCAGCACCCCCTAGGGGGCGTTGCGACATCAATTTTATGAGAATATGATTCTCACGAACCGAAAAGGAGCATCTCATGGGTCAACTGTCGCATCGGGTCGACGTTCCATTTCCGCTGTTCGATGCGGACAACCACCTCTACGAGCCGCCCGAGGCGATGACCAAGTACCTCCCCAAGGAGTACAAGGACATCGTCCAGTACGTCGAGATCAACGGCCGTACCAAGATCGCGCTCAAGGGCCAG
>JAHFVC010000042.1:0-9252 GCA_023264765.1 Mycobacterium sp.
CAGCACATGCTGATCAGCGCGATCGACTTGTCTGAGCGCTCCAGCTCGTGCAGGGCGGTGGTGATCAGCCGGCTTCCCGTCGCGCCGACCGGGTGGCCGAGCGCGATCGCGCCGCCGTTGACGTTCACCTTGTCCATGTCCGGCTCGAGCACCTGGTGCCAGGAGAGCACGACCGACGCGAACGCCTCGTTCACCTCGAACAGGTCGATGTCCGACAGCTGCAGCCCCGCCTTGCGTAGCACCTTCTCGGTGGCCGGGATGACACCGGTCAGCATGTAGAGCGGATCGGATCCGACCACCGTGGTGGTGTGGATGCGCGCCAGCGGTCGCAGTCCCAGCCGCTTCGCGGTCTCGCCACTGGTGATCATCACCGCGGCGCTACCGTCGGACAGCGGGGACGAGTTGCCCGGAGTGATCTCCCACGTGATCTGGGGGAAGCGCGCCGCGTAGGCCTCGTTGTAAAAGGCGGGGCGCAAGCCGGCGAGGGTCTCGACGGTGGTGCCGGGCCGCACGATCTCATCGGTGCTCAGCGCGGCGAGGGGAGCCAGCTCGTTGTCGAACAGGCCGGCCTTGGTGGCGGCCGCGGCCTTCTCGTGGCTGCTCGCCGAGAACTCGTCCAGTTGCGTGCGGGACAGTTTCCACTTCGCGGCGATCAGCTCGGCGCTGATGCCCTGAGGGACAAGGCCTTCGGGATACCGGGCGGCCATGTCGAGACCGAACGGGTCGCTACCGGGCAACACCGACGAGCCCATCGGCACCCGCGACATGGACTCCACGCCTGCGGCGATGACGATGTCGTACGCGCCGGCCAGCACACCCTGGGCGGCGAAGCTGATGGCCTGCTGGCTGCTGCCGCACTGACGGTCCACGGTGGTGCCGGGCACGGTCTCGGGGAAGCCCGCGCCGAGCAGTGCGTTGCGGGCGATGTTGACGGACTGGTCACCCACCTGCGTGACGGCGCCCGCGATGACATCGTCGATCTCGACGGGGTCGACGCCGGTGCGGGCGATCAGCTCGCGCAGGCTGTGGGCCAGCAGGTCGGCGGGCAACACACCGTGCAACGCGCCGTTGGCCTTGCCCTTGCCGACCGGGGTGCGTACCGCACCGACGATGACCGCGTCGCGACCTGAGTATCCGGACATGTGCGCTCTCCTCTGAGCCGGGCAACACTCGGCTGAGTATTGCTTCGTATACCCAGATGTAACACCTGGGTATATCCACATCAACCCAGCGGTAGAGTGATGTGCATGACAGTTCTGCAAGGAGTGCTCGCCGACCGCGATGCGTGGTCCGCTGTCGGGCGCTGCCCGATCGAGAAGGCGATGGGCCTCATCGGCACCAAGTCGGCCATGCTGATCATGCGCGAGGCGTTCTACGGAACCACCCGGTTCGACGACTTCGCCCGCCGCGTCGGCATCACCAAGGCGGCCGCATCGGCACGGCTGTCCGAACTCGTCGACGCCGGCCTGCTGACCAAGCAGCCCTATCGCGAACCGGGACAGCGCAGCCGGGACGAGTACGTGCTGACCGAGGCGGGCACCGACCTGATGCCGGTGGTGTGGTCCATGTTCGAGTGGGGCCGCAAACACATCAAAGACAGCGGCCTGCGGCTCACGCATCTGGAATGCGGGGCGGACGCG
Source organism: Mycobacterium sp. (assembly GCA_023264765.1). Classification (GTDB taxonomy): domain Bacteria; phylum Actinomycetota; class Actinomycetes; order Mycobacteriales; family Mycobacteriaceae; genus Mycobacterium. Next base: position 1,641 of record JAHFVC010000042.1, read on the forward strand.
GGCGTCGAAGTTCGCTGTGCCGACGGACACCGGGTGCCCGCCGGTGAACTCGGGATGCGCGTGGCCAAGCGCTCCCAGTAAGCGGTTGGGTTACTCATAGCAAAGTCTCATACCGCGCACCGTGATGGCATATGCTGCCCGGTGGTATTCGAGATCACGTGACTGGGGGGCCTGCTCACGTGCCGATCGAGCAGCCTCGGCGAGAAAGGCCCCCACCCCGGTATGACACTCCGTGCGGACAACACGCTGGCCTACATGGACCAGGGATCTCACCTGGCACTGCGCGCCCTCAAGCGCGGTCCGGTGATCCAATACACCTGGATCTATGACCGCGGGGTCGACTTGGAAGGTTTGCGGAGCTTCCACCGCAACCTGCACACCGGTTTGCTGGGCCGGCAACTCGAGCGGTCCGTGGTCCCTTTCGGCAGGCACCGCTGGGTGCAGTCGAGCAAACCCGAGGGTCTCGACATCGCGATCGCCGAGCGCAGCCGCGACGAGGTGTGGGATTACGTCGAGGAGCGGGTCAACGTGCCCGTCGACCCCGAGCACGGGCCGCCGTGGCATCTCGGGGTGCAGCCGCTCATCGGGGGCGGCGCCGTCGTCGTGTTGGTGGTGTCGCACACCGTGGCCGATGCCGGCGCGCTGATCCAGGCGATCGTCGGTGCGGTCTCGGGGACCGGCCCTGGCCTGAACTACCCGCAGGCCGGGTCGCTGACCCGCAGGCGGGCCTTCGGCCGCGACCTGCGCACCGCCCTGAGCGCCCTGCGCGAAGTGCCCGCAGCGGTGGCAGGCGCGGCGCGGCTGGCCCGCGAACAGTCCGGCGACCTGTCTGCGTCGGCGCGGTCGGCGCCGGATACCCGCGGCCGGCGCTCCGATCTGCCGATCGGCGTTCCGACCGTCTCGGTGGCCGTCGACCAGACCGCGTGGGACAACCGAGCGAAGGCACTCGGCGGGACCAACAACGTGATGCTGGCCGGACTGGGCATCCGGGTCGGCGTGCTCCTGGGCCGCGTCGACGCCGACGGACAGGCGATGCTGTCGCTCCCGGTCAGCGAGCGGGTCGAGGGTGACACCCGCGGAAACGCGCTGAACTCCATCACGGTGCACACCCCGGCGGCGGAGGTCACCTCCGATCTCGCCGGCATCCGCCGCGACATCAAGGCCGAGTTGACCGAACTGGCCGGCAAGCGGGAACTACTGCTGGCCCCTCTGCCGCTGGTGCCCTACACCCCGAAGTTCCTGATCCGCCGGCTCGAGTTGGTGGCACTGAAGGTGGGCAAGCCGATCGGGGTCTCGAACGTCGGCGACATGCCCAAGGAGGTGAATCGTCCGGACGGCTCGGAGGCGGACTTCTTCACCTCCCGGCTGGCCGAGCCGGGACTCACGGCGTCGGATCTGGACCGGATGGGTGGCCGGATGATGCTCGCCTCCGGGAACCTGGCGGGCAAGGTGTGCCTGTCGGTGGTGGCGTGGGAGCCCGGGACGGCCAACACCAAGGCCGCCCTCCTGGAATCGGTGGTGCAGGCGCTGGCGGACTTCGGCCTCACCGCCGACGTGGAGTAGCCCGGACGCCGGGAACCGACCGGCTAGCCTTCTCGCGTGCTGCATCTGCGGGTGATCGCGCCCCCGGAACTGACCGACCCGGTGCTGGAGATGTACCGGCACACCGTCGGCACCGCCCACATCGTCGTGCACCGGGGCGCGGCCGTCGAGCCGGCGGGGGACGTCATCTTCGCCGACGTCGCGCGCGAGGCGGCCGACGCCCTGGTCGGCAGGCTCAAGGCGCTCGGCCTCGACAAGGACGGCGCGATCACGCTGCAGGCCCTCGACACCGTGCTGTCGTCCTCGGCCCAGCACGCCGAGGACGAGGCAGACGGGGACGGGGCCGACGCGGTGTTGTGGGACGAGCTGGTCGCCCGCACCCGCGAGGAATCCAGCCTCACCGTCACCTTCCTGGCGTTCCTGTGCATCGCCTGCCTGCTCGCCGCGGTGGGTGTGGTCACCGACTCCGCGGTGACGGTCGTCGGTGCCATGGTGGTGGGTCCGGAGTTCGGGCCGCTGGCCGCGCTGGCGGTGGCAGTGGTGCGCCGGCGGGCCGCCTTGGCCCGCCGCGCGGCCACCGCTCTGCTGGTGGGTTTCCCGCTGGCGATGATCGTGACCGGTATCGCCACCCTCGGCTTCGAGGCGATCGGCTGGGTGACCATGACGACCACCCGCAATCTGGACCAGGTCGACTTCATCTTCCAGGTCGGGCCGTTCTCGTTCGTCGTGGCACTGCTGGCCGGTGCGGCCGGCATGTTGTCCCTGGTGTCGGCGAAATCGGCTGCCCTGGTTGGGGTTTTCATCTCGGTGACCACGGTGCCCGCGGCCGGCTTCGCGGTGGTCGCGGCCACCGTCGGCGAGTGGGACGTCACGGCCTACTCGGCCTTGCAGCTGATGGTCAACCTGATCGGCATCGTTGCGGCCGGTGTCGTGGTCCTTATCGCACACCGGCGGTGGCACCGAACGTAACCCGTGCTGCGCGGGCACCGGCGGTGTGGTGGGATTCCCGTCATGGGAATCAAGGTGGCGCTGGAGCATCGCACCAGCTACACGTTCGACAGACTCGTAGAGCTTTACCCGCACGTGGTGCGGTTACGTCCGGCGCCGCATTCCCGCACCCCGATCGAGGCCTATTCACTGCAGGTCGAACCGGCCGACCATTTCGTGAACTGGCAGCAGGACGCGTTCGGCAACTACCTGGCCCGGCTGGTGTTCCCCAACCGGGCCAGCAGCCTGACCGTCACGGTCGGCCTGATCGCCGACCTGAAGGTGATCAACCCGTTCGACTTCTTCATCGAGGAGTCCGCCGAGACGGTCCCGTTCGCCTATCCGCCTGCACTGGCCGAGGACCTCAAGCCCTACCTGCGCCCCGTCGACGAATCCGGGGAGCTCACCGCGGCGTGGGTGAAGAACTTCCATGTCGCGGAGGGCACCCGGACCATCGACTTCCTGGTGGCGCTGAACCGTGCCGTCAACGCCGACGTCGGTTACAGCGTGCGGATGGAACCCGGCGTGCAGGCCCCCGACTTCACGCTGCGCACCGGGATCGGCTCCTGCCGCGACTCGGCCTGGCTGCTGGTGTCGATCCTGCGCCGGCTCGGGTACGCCGCGCGCTTCGTCTCCGGCTACCTGGTGCAGCTGACCTCCGATGTGCCGGCGCTGGACGGGCCGTCCGGCCCGGCCGCCGACTTCACCGATCTGCACGCCTGGACCGAGGTCTACGTTCCCGGCGCCGGCTGGATCGGGCTGGACCCGACGTCGGGCCTGTTCGCAGGCGAAGGGCACATCCCGCTGTCGGCCACACCGCACCCCGAGTCGGCCGCTCCGATCACCGGAGCCACCGGCCCCTGCGAGACCAGCCTGGAGTTCTCCAACGTCGTCACGAGGGTGCACGAGGACCCGCGCGTCACGTTGCCCTACACCCCGGCGGCCTGGGAATCGATCATCGATCTCGGGGCCAAGGTGGATGCCCGGCTGTCCGCCGGTGACGTGCGCCTGACCGTGGGTGGCGAGCCGACCTTCGTCTCGATCGACAACCAGGTCGACCCCGAATGGACCACCGAGGCCGACGGACCGCACAAACGTCAACGGGCCTCCGCGCTGGCCGACCGGTTGAAGAAGGTGTGGGCACCGCACGGGCTGGTGCAGCGCAGCCAGGGCAAGTGGTATCCGGGAGAACCGCTGCCACGCTGGCAGATCGGACTGTTCTGGCGTCCCGATGGCGAACCGGTGTGGCGCGAACCGGGACTGCTCGCCGACCCCTGGGGGCAGAGCCCGCCGGAGCCGGTGCCCACCGGGTCGGACGCCGCGCTGCTCGCCGCGATCGCCGACGGGCTCACGCTGCCTGCCAGCCAGGTACGCCCGGCCTACGAGGACGCACTGAGCAGGCTGGCGGGCGCGGTCCGGCAACCCGCGGGTGACCCGGTTGCCGCGGCCGACGACCTGGGCGCCGATGACGCGCACAAGCGTGCCGAGCTGCTGGCCCGGCTCGACGAGTCCGTCGTCGAACCGGCCGCACACCTGCTGCCGCTGCATCGCCGCGATGACGACTCCGGCTGGGCCAGTGCCGATTGGCAGCTGCGCCGGGGCCGCATCGTGCTGTTGGAAGGCGATTCGCCCGCCGGTCTGCGGCTGCCCCTGAACGCCATCAGCTGGCACGCGCCGCGGCGCACCTTCGAGTCCGACCCGCTGACCCAGGAGGGCACGCTGCTGCGTGGCCCGGCTCGCCAAGCCGAGGCACTCGTCGAACCGACCGAGGACGCCCCCACCACCGCACTGGTGGCCGAGATCCGGGGTGGGTTCCTCTACGTCTTCCTGCCGCCGACGGACACCGCCGACGACTTCCTCGACCTGATCTCCAGGGTGGAGGCCGCGGCGGCCGCGATCGACTGCCCGGTCGTGATCGAGGGCTACGGGCCGCCGCACGACCCCCGGCTGACCGCCATGTCGGTCACCCCTGACCCCGGTGTCATCGAGGTCAACGTGGCCCCGACGGAGAGCTTCGCAGCGCAGTTGGAGCAGTTGCAGACGCTGTACGAGGAAGCCCGGCTGGCTCGCCTGTCCACGGAGTCCTTCGACACCGACGGGACCCACGGCGGCACCGGTGGCGGCAACCACATCACCCTCGGCGGCGTCACCCCGGCGGATTCCCCGATGCTGCGCAGGCCCGATCTGCTGGTGTCGCTGCTGACCTACTGGCAGCGTCACCCCGCGCTGTCCTATCTGTTCTCCGGCCGCTTCATCGGCACCACCTCGCAAGCCCCGCGGGTGGACGAAGGCCGCTCGGAAGCGTTGTACGAGTTGGAGATCGCCTTCGCCGAAATCGCCCGCCTGGCCGAGACCGGCGCGGCCAAGCCGTGGGTGACCGACCGTGCGCTGCGGCACCTGCTGACCGACATCACCGGCAACACGCATCGGGCCGAGTTCTGCATCGACAAGCTCTACAGCCCGGACAGCCCGCGCGGCCGGCTGGGACTGCTGGAGTTGCGCGGCTTCGAGATGCCACCGCATTTCCAGATGGCGATGGTGCAGTCGCTGCTGGTGCGTTCGCTGGTGGCGTGGTTCTGGGACGAGCCGCTGCGGGCACCTCTGATCCGCCACGGTGAGAACCTGCACGGCCGATACCTGTTGCCGCACTTCCTGATTCAGGACATCGCCGACGTGGCCGCGGATCTGCGGGCACACGGCGTCAGCTTCGACACCAGCTGGCTGGACCCGTTCACCGAGTTCCGTTTCCCGCGCATCGGCACCGCCGTGTTCGACGGGGTCGAGGTGGAACTGCGCGGCGCCATCGAACCGTGGAACGTGCTGGGGGAGGAGTCCACCGCGGGCGGCACCGCACGGTACGTCGACTCGTCGGTGGAACGCGTGCAGGTACGCCTGGTCGGCGCGGACCGGCACCGCTACATCGTCACCGCCAACGACCAGCCGATCCCGTTGCTGGCCACCGACAAGGCCGACGTCCAGGTCGGCGGTGTGCGCTTCCGGGCCTGGCAGCCGCCCAGCGCGCTGCACCCGACCATCACCGTCGACGGCCCGCTGCGCTTCGAACTCATCGACACCTCGACGGGCTCCTCGAAGGGGGGCTGCACCTACCACGTGGCCCACCCCGGCGGCCGCGCCTACGACACCCCGCCGGTGAACGCGGTGGAGGCCGAATCGCGCCGCGGTCGCCGGTTCGAGGTGGCCGGATTCACCCCGGGCCGGGTGGACCTCGCCGATCTCCGGGAGAAGCAGGCTCGCCAGTCCACCGATATGGGTGCGCCGGGGATTCTGGATCTGCGCCGGGTGCGTACCGTTCTGCGGTAATGGTCCTACGCGCGAACGGCTCACCGGAGCCGAATATCGGTGTGGCCGCCACCACCTCGGGTTCCACCGACGATGTGCTGGTGGGGTATCGCGCTGCCCGGGCGCAGCAGGCTCTGTTCGACGTCCGGGGCATGGCGGGCACCGGATACGACGAGTTCGTCGACGCCGGCGGCGCGGTCCGGCCGGCCTGGCGCGAACTGGCAGAATGCGTCGCCGACCGGGGTCGTGACGGTCTCGACCAGCTACGGGCCATCGTCGGCGGCCGCGTCGACGACGACGGCATCACCTATGTGCACGTCGACCCGTCGTCGCCGGCCAGCAACGGTGTCGCGGTCCCGTGGCATCTGGACGCGCTGCCCCTGCTGGTGTCGGCGGCGGACTGGAGCGTCCTGGAGGCCGGGCTGGTGCAGCGGTCCCGGCTGCTGGACGCCGTGCTCACCGATCTGTACGGCGAACGCCGATCCATCACCAGCGGTGTGTTGCCGCCGCAGCTGCTGTTCGCCCATCCCGGGTATGTGCGCGCCGCCCACGGCATCGAGGTGCCCGGCAGGCATCAGCTCTTCATGCACGGCTGCGACGTCAGCCGCGCCGCCGACGGCAGCTTCCGGGTCAACGCCGACTGGACCCAGGCGCCCTCGGGTGCCGGGTATGCGATGGCCGGGCGCCGGGTGATCGCCCACGCCATTCCCGATCTGTACGAGCAGATCGGTCCGCGGCCGGCCTCGCCGTGGGCCCAGTCGTTGCGGCTGGCCTTGATCGACGCCGCCCCCGAGACCGCCGAGGAACCCGTCGTCGTGGTGCTCAGCCCCGGCGCGCATTCCGAGACCGCCTTCGACCAGGCGTACCTGGCCACGGTGCTGGGTTTCCCCTTGGTCGAGAGCGCCGATCTGGTGGTGCGCGACGGCCGGTTGTGGATGCGCTCGCTGGGCACCCTCAAACGGGTCGACGTGGTGCTGCGCCGGGTGGACGCCGAATACGTCGATCCGCTCGATCTGCGTGCCGACTCCCGGCTCGGGGTGGTCGGACTGGTCGAGGTGCTGCGCCGCGGTGCCGTGACCGTGGTCAACACCCTGGGTAGTGGGATCCTGGAAAGTCCTGCGCTGCTTCGCTTTCTGCCCGAACTGGCCCAACTGCTGGTCGGCGAGACACCGGAGCTGCACAGCGGTGGGGCGTATTGGGCGGGTTATCCCAATGAGCTGTCCCACATCCGGGCCAATCTGGCCACCCTGCTGATCAAGCCCGTGGACGGCGGGCGCACCATCGTCGGACCGACGATGCCGCCGGCGCGGCGTGAGGAACTCGGTGCCCGCATCGCCGCGACGCCGTGGCGCTGGGTGGCCCAGGAACTTCCCGAGTTCTCCTCGGCCCCGACCGATTACTACCGGGGCGGGTTGTCGGCGGCCAGCGTGGGCATGCGACTGTTCACCGTCGCGCAGCGCGGCGGCTACGCACCGATGATCGGCGGTCTGGGTTTCCTTCCGGCGCAGGGCAGTTCGGCCTACACGCTGAGCACCGTGGCCGCCAAGGACATCTGGGTGCGCACCCCGGAACGGGTGCGGGCCGTGCCGGCGCCGTCGATCGAGCTGCCGGTGATGACCCCGAGCCCGACCCGCGGCGTGAGTTCACCGCGTGTGCTCTCGGACCTGTTCTGGATGGGTCGCTACGCCGAGCGGGCGGAGAATATGGCGCGCCTGCTCACGGTGACCCGCGAGCGCTACCACGAATACCGGTACCGCCAGGACATGGGCGGCAGCCAGTGCGT
>JAHFVC010000042.1:9262-25254 GCA_023264765.1 Mycobacterium sp.
GTGCCGGTGCTGCTGTCCGCGATCGGGTCCATCACCGGAACCGACACCGGTTCGGGCAGCGACGATCACGAAATGATCGCCATCGCCCCGAGTACGTTGTGGGCCGTCACCGCCGACCGTCGCCGGGCCGGCTCGCTGGCCCAGGCGGTGGAACGTCTCGGCCTCGCTGCCCGCGGTGTGCGCGACCAGATGTCCAACGACACCTGGATGGTGCTGGCCTCGGTGGAGCGCGCCGTCGGGCACCGCGGTGGCACGCCGCCGGAGTCGCAGACCGAGGGCGACGCCTACCTGGCCGCCGCGCACAGCCGCACCCTGGCGGGCATGCTGGCGCTGTCGGGGATGGCCGCCGAATCGATGGTGCAGGACGTCGGCTGGACCGTGACGGACATCGGCAAGCGCATCGAGCGCGGCCTCGGCCTGACGGCATTGCTGCGGGCCACGCTGGTGCAGGTGCGCAGCCCGGATGCGGAGCAGACCGTCACCGAGTCCACCCTCGTCGCCTGCGAGTCGTCGGTGATCTACCGGCGCCGCATGCTGGGCAAGATCAGCCTGGCCGCGCTGACCGAGCTGGTCCTGTTCGACGGGGAGAACCCGCGCTCGCTGGCCTATCAGCTGGAACGTCTGCGTGCCGGCCTGAAACGGTTGCCGTCCGCGTCGGGTGCGTCGCGTCCGGAGCGGTTGGTCGACGAGCTCGCCATCCGGTTGCGCCGCACCGACCCCGAGGACCTCGAGGCGATCGGCGCCGACGGCACCCGCGCCGAACTGGCCGATCTGCTCGACGGGATCCACGCCGGTCTGCGGGAGCTGTCCGGCCTGATCACCGCGTCGCACCTGGCGCTGCCCGGCGACATGCAGCCGCTGTGGGGGCCCGACGAGAGGCGGGAAGTGCCGTGAGCGAAGCTTGCGAGCGAACCATGTTTCTGTCACGGGGCCACCGAGCCTGCGAGGTGGCGCCGTGAACGGCAGCAGCCGGGGCTACGAGATCACCCACCGCACCACCTACCGGTACTCCGACGTGGTGACCAGTTCCTACGGCCGGGGCTTCCTGGTGCCGCGGAGTTCCTCGCGGCAGCGCTGCCTGGCCCACGAACTGATCATCGACCCGGAGCCCGCCGACAGCTCCACCAGCCGCGACGCCTACGGCAACACCAGCTCCTACTTCCATGTCACCGAACGGCACCGGACGCTGACGGTGACCAGCCGCTCGGTGGTGGAGGTCGACGCACCGCCGCCGGGGTATGACTCCGACGGCGGCCTGCAGGTGCCGTGGGAGCAGGCGCGGCCGGTCGGGCTGGCCGCCGAATTCGCCCTCGATCTGGTGCCCCCGGAGATCGCCGACGCGCTACGTGATTATGCCGCACCGACTTTCACCCCGGGGCGACCGCTGATCGAGGTGGCGCGCGAACTGGCGTCGCGGATCTTCCGCGATTTCACCTACCGCTCGGGATCGACGACGGTGTCGACGGGGGTCGCCCAGGTGCTCGCCGCCCGGGAGGGCGTCTGCCAGGATTTCGCCCGGCTGGCCATTGCCTGCATGCGCGCCAACGGTCTGGCCGCAAGCTACGTCTCGGGATATCTGGCCACGGACCCACCGCCCGGCAAGGAGCGGATGGTCGGTGTCGATGCCACCCACGCCTGGGCGTCGGTGTGGGCACCGGGAGACCGATGGCTGGCCTTCGATCCCACCAACGACCAATTGGTCGACGAACGCTATGTGGTCGTCGGCTTCGGCCGCGATTACGCCGATGTTCCCCCGTTGCGCGGCATCATCTACACCGACTCGGAGAGTAGCGTGATAGAGGTCGCGGTCGACGTCGCGCCATACTGAGGGGGAGCGTTCATGCGGGATTTCACCTGCCCTACCTGTGGTCAGCGGTTGGCCTTCGAGAATTCGGTGTGTTTGTCCTGCGGTGCGGCCCTGGGCTTTTCGCTCGACGATATGGCGCTGCTGGTGATCGCGACCGCCGATGAGAGCGCCCACGCCGGCGCCGTCGACAACAACGTGTACCAGCTGTGCGCCAATCTTCATCTGGCGGAATGCAATTGGCTGGTACGCACCGCCGATCAGCAACTCTGCGTCTCCTGCGCGCTGACCCGGACCCGCCCCGGCGACGGTGACACGAAAGCCATGGCGGCCTTCGCGGCCGCCGAAAAGGCCAAACGCCGGCTCATCGCCGAGCTGAACGAACTGCATCTGCCGATCACCGGCCGTGATGTGGACCCCGACTACGGGCTGGCCTTCGACCTGCTGTCCAGTGAACGGGAGAAGGTGCTCACCGGTCATGTGAACGGCGTGATCACCCTTGATCTGGCCGAAGGCGATGACGTGCACCGCGAGCAGCTCCGGATCGCGATGTCCGAGCCCTACCGCACGTTGCTCGGCCACTTCCGGCACGAGATCGGCCACTATTACTATTACCGGCTGGTCAGCCAGTCGCCGGAGTACAGGACCAGCTTCGAGGCCTTGTTCGGTGACCCCGACGCCGACTACCAGGCCGCGCTGAACCGCCACTACAACCAGGGCGCTCCCGCCGGCTGGGAAGCCGACTACGTCTCCTCCTACGCCACCATGCACCCGGCCGAGGACTGGGCCGAGACCTTCTCGCACTATCTGCACATCCGCGACACCCTGGACACCTCCGCGGCGTTCGGATTCGCCCCCGCAACCGCCACCTATGACCGTAAAGTGTTGGGCCCCAGTGGTTTCGACACCATCATCGAGATGTGGTTGCCGCTGGCCTGGGCGCTGAACATGGTGAACCGGTCGATGGGCAAAGAGGATCTCTATCCCTTCGTGCTGCCACCGGCGGTGCTGGATAAGATGCGCTTCATCCACAGTGTCATCGACGAGTTGACCGTCACCAAGCAGGCCGCCCTCAGCGGGCGGCCCGGCTGAGTTCGAGCAGACTCTCGGCGGTGGCCGTAACCGCGTCGGCCGCGCACCGTGGTCGCCAGCCGAGCGTGTCGACAGCTTTGGCGGCCGACACCCGCTTCGGCTCGCCGAGCAGCCCGGCGAAGAGCGCCATTTCGGGGCGCTGCCGGGCGGTGGCGCGTACCTCGTCGTCAGAGGCCTCCGCGGTGGGAATCCGGGCCGCGCGGTCGCCGAGTCGGCCGCGCAGGGTCGCGGCGATCTCGGGCAGTGTCACCGCTGCGCCCACGCAGGCAAGATAACGCTGCCCGGTCGCGTGCGCAGCGGTCATGGCGCGGATATGCAGATCAGCCACGTCGCGCACATCGACGACGGCGAAGGATGCCCGCGGCAACGGCGACGGACTGCCGTTCAGCAACATGGCGATGATGCCCACGGAACTGGACAGCCTCGGCCCCAGCACCGGCCCGAACACCCCGACGGGGTTGATCACCGTCAGTTCCGGCGCGCCCGGGTGCGCGGCGGCGAACTCCCACGCCGCGCGTTCGGCCAGCGTCTTGGAGAGCACATACGGGCTGTTGGGTTGGGTGGCATCGGTCCAGTCGGACTCGTCGTACGGCAGGCCCGATGGTTTGTCGCTGTACCCGACAGCGGCGAACGAAGAGGTCAGCACCACTCGCTGGACGTCGTGCGCGGCGGCGGCCCGCAGCACCCGCAGAGTGCCTTCGGTGGCGGGCACGATCAGGTCGTCGGGATCCTCGGGCTGCTGCGGCGGAAACGGGGAGGCCATGTGCAGCACGTATTTCGTGTCGGCCACGGCCTCGGACCAACCGGTGTCATCGGTGAGATCGGCAACGGTGAAGCTCAGCGCGCGGGGATCCGCACCGGCGCGGGTGATCATCTCACGAACCTCGGTTGCTCGGCTCGCGTCACGCACGGTGGTCCGCACGGGGTGACCCGACGTCAGGAGTTGCGCAATGGTGTGTGCGGCAAGGAATCCCGTTCCTCCGGTGACCAATATCGGTGTGCTTTCTTCATTCACTTTCGTGTCGCCTCGTCTTCCAGTAGTTCGTTGCCCAGCGCGATGATGTCCGGGATGAGCCGTTCTTCGGCGGCGCTGTCGCCGCGTTGCCGGGCCGCCCACATCTGTGCCTTGGCCGCGACATAGCGGCGGCGCAGCTGTAACCGATCGATCTCGGCGGCCAGACGGTCCGCGTGCGCGTCGAACAAGCGGTGCTGTTCCGCTGCGGCGCCGGTGCCGCAACGCATGTTCGCGACGTAGGTCCGCATGTCCTGGACCGACATTCCGGTGCCGCGCAGGCAGGCCAGGGACTCGGCTTCGGCGACGAGGTCGGAGGGAAACCGGCGATGGCCGCTGCTCTGGTCTCGTGGTACGGGGCCGAGCAGACCGATGCGTTCGTAGTAGCGCAGCGCCGACTCGGCCAGTCCGGTGCGCCGGGACACCTGCTGGATGGTGAGCTCACCGGTCACCGGCGCGGACAGGTCGATTGCCATGGCTCCACTGTGCCCAACTTGAAGCGCTTCAAGTCAAGAAGTGCGGCACGGATCACGGTCGGGCGACGGGGCATGTCGTAACCGGACCGCGGAGCGCGGGCTTCTAGGATTGCCGGGTGACTGATCGCTACGGTTCCGACATCCTGGCCCGAAACCCGCACACTCCCAAGCGGGTTCGTTCGGTGGAACACCCCGCGGACAAGGGGTTGGTGGTCGAGGAGCCGACCAGCGGGTTCGTCGGCGCGGTGGTGCGCATCGAGAACAACCGGGTCGAGCTGGAGGACCGCTTGGGCAAGGTTCGGTCCTTCCCGATGGGCCCGGGGTTCCTGGTCGAGGGCAAACCCGTGATCTTGACGGTGCCCAAGGTCGTCAAGGCGCCGGTGCGCACGGCATCCGGCTCGGTCGCGGTCTCCGGGGCGAAAGCCAAAGTGGCACTGGCCAGCCGGATCTACGTCGAGGGCCGCCACGACGCCGAGCTCGTCGAACAGGTGTGGGGTGCGGACCTGCGCCTCGAGGGTGTGGTGGTCGAATACCTGGGTGGTGTCGACGATCTGGCCGGCATCGTGGCGGAGTTCCGGCCCGGCCCCGGTCGTAAGCTCGGCGTCCTGGTGGACCACCTGGTGGCCGGTTCCAAGGAATCGCGGATCGCCGACGCGGTGCGTCGCGGGCCACACGGTGAGCACTGCCTGGTGGTGGGGCATCCGTTCATCGACATCTGGCAGGCCGTCAAGCCGGCCCGGCTCGGGATGGCGCAGTGGCCGGTGATCCCACGCGGAACCGACTGGAAGCACGGCATCTGCGACGCACTGGGCTGGCCACATGCCACCCAGACCGACATCGCCGGGGCCTGGCAACGCATCCGCGGCCGGTTGCGCGACTGGAACGACCTGGAACCCGCGCTGATCGGCCGCGTCGAGGAACTGATCGACTTCGTCACGGTGTCGTGACCGCGTGGTAAGCAGAAGGCGTGTCTGACAGCCTCTTCGATGTGCCCGGTGGGGAGCAGTCGTCCTCCGCCGGCATCGACGCGCCGTCGGCTTCCAGCCCGCTCGCGGTGCGGATGCGGCCCGCCACCCTCGACGACGTCGTGGGCCAGCAGCATCTGCTCAAGCCGGGCTCGCCACTGCGCCGGCTGGTCGAGGGCTCGGGTGCGGCGTCGGTCATCTTGTACGGGCCGCCAGGCACCGGGAAGACCACGCTGGCGTCCCTCATCTCCGGGGCCACCGGCCGCCGCTTCGAAGCGCTCTCGGCTCTGTCAGCCGGGGTCAAGGAGGTCCGCGCCGTCATCGAGACCGCCCGGCACTCGGCCATCAGGGGCGAGCAGACCGTCCTGTTCATCGACGAGGTGCACCGGTTCTCCAAGACCCAGCAGGATGCGCTGCTGGCCGCCGTCGAGAACCGGGTGGTGCTGCTGGTCGCCGCCACCACCGAGAACCCATCGTTCTCCGTGGTCGCGCCGCTGTTGAGCCGGTCGCTGATCCTGCAGCTGCAGCCGCTGGGCGCCGATGACATCCGCACCGTGATCCGGCGGGCGGTGGCCGACCCGCGCGGACTGAACGGCGCGGTCGGGATCGATGACGACGCGGTGGAACTGCTGGTCAAACTGTCGGCCGGGGATGCCCGCCGGGCGCTGACCGCGCTGGAGGTGGCGGCCGAGGCAGGGGAGCAGATCACCGTCGAGGTGGTGGAGCAGTCGCTGGATCAGGCGGCGGTCCGCTACGACCGGGACGGCGATCAGCACTACGACGTGATCAGTGCGTTCATCAAATCGGTTCGCGGCTCCGACGTGGACGCCGCCCTGCACTACCTGGCCCGGATGTTGACGGCGGGGGAGGACCCGCGCTTCATCGCGCGCCGGCTGATGATCCTGGCCAGTGAGGACATCGGGCTGGCGGACCCGACCGCGCTACCGACGGCCGTGGCCGCCGCACAGACGGTGGCGCTGATCGGGTTGCCGGAGGCGCAGCTGACGTTGGCGCACGCGACGGTGCACCTGGCCACCGCACCGAAATCGAATGCCGTCACCACGGCGCTGGGGCAGGCGATGGGTGACATCCGGGCGGGCAAGGCCGGACTGGTTCCGCCGCATCTACGCGACGGGCATTACTCGGGCGCCTCGAAACTCGGCAACGCCATCGGCTACAAGTACGCCCACGACGCACCGGGTGGCGTTGCGGCCCAACAATATCCACCCGACGAACTGGTGGGTACCGACTACTACCGGCCCACCACGCACGGGGCCGAACGCGACCTCACCACCCGGCTGGAGAAGTTGCGCGCCATCATCCGGCGCACCCGCTGACGCAGACGAGAATGATCCCGGCCGGAGAAGGGGGAACCCCGGCCGGGATCATCGGCTCCGCTCAGCGCAGGATGCCCGAACGGCGGCTCCCGAACAGTCCGGTGCGGCGCCTACCCATCAGCGCGGCGAGCAGTGCCACACCCGCGGCGGCGACGATGACCTGCACCAGCAGCTCCAGCCAGTCCACTCCGCCGGTCGCGGTCGGAATGCCGAGAGCGCGGGCCAGGGCGGTGCCCAGGAACGCCGAGACGATGCCGACCAGGACGGTCAGCAGCATGCCGATCGGTTGCTTGCCGGGCAGTACAAGGCGGCCGAGGACGCCGACGACGGCGCCGATCAGGATCGCGGTGACGATGCCGGTGATGGTCATTTTTCCTCCAGGTGGTGTGGGCTTGAGTCACCGATACCCCCGGCGGTTGGCCAATAAACGCAGGCGTCAATTCGTCGTGCGTCAGACCAGTTCCGGCACCCGCAGGTGGGCGACGGCCAGTTCGAACTCCGCCTCGTCCACCTCCGAAGCCCCCGCGGCACGCATCGACGCCACCTTCAGCGCGGTGGCCTGATCGCGGCTGTCCGCCATCGCGTCATGGCTGCTGAACGACACCGAGGACACCCCGCGCCCGGTGGCCCGGTCGACCATCAGGCTGGCGCTGCAGAACCCGGGCAGGTGCTCGACCTGTGGCAGCACCGCCCCGCGGAAGTAGTCGATGCCGGCGTCGATCAGATCCAGCGGAACCGACACCCAGGTGGCGCGCACGCACGCCCGCAGATCGGAGCTGTGCTGCCGGTGCAGCACCGCGATCTCCCAGTTCTCGGCCCACGCCGTGCCGCCGAATGCGTGCGCCGCCCGGTTCCGCAGCTGCGCGGTCTCCTCGAAACTGGAGCGCATCGCGTCCTCGGACTCCCAGGCGGTGGCGATGATGCAGCGGCCGGACTCACGGTCGACCATCAGCGACAACCCGACCCAGCCCGGTAGTTCTGGCAACGCGGTGATGACCTCGTCCCGGACGTGCGCGATCCCGGCGTCGATCTTGTCCAGGCGCGCCATCACCGTGGTAGAACGTGCGAACACGGTCCACCCCCTTTGTGATCAGGGCAGCGCCCCGGCGGCGCCACCGGTCACCCCTCACTGTCCTCCCGCTCCGCGCCACGCACAATGGTCAGACACCAGCCCGGTAGTGTTATGCGGTCGAACACCGGCCCAGCGAATGAAGGACAGCAGCACGTGCAGACACACGAGATCAGGAAGCGATTCCTGGATCATTTCGTGAAGGCGGGCCACACCGAGGTGCCCAGCGCTTCGGTCATCCTTGACGATCCCAACCTGTTGTTCGTCAACGCCGGCATGGTTCAGTTCGTCCCCTTCTTCCTCGGCGCCAGGACCCCGCCGTACGAGACCGCGACCAGCGTGCAGAAGTGCATCCGGACACCCGACATCGACGAGGTCGGCATCACCACGCGGCACAACACGTTCTTCCAGATGGCCGGCAACTTCTCGTTCGGTGCCTACTTCAAGAAGGGTGCCATCGAGCTGGCCTGGTCACTGCTGACCAATCCGGTCGCCGAGGGTGGCTACGGATTCGACCCCGAAAAGCTCTGGGCCACGGTCTATCTCGACGATGACGAGGCGATCGCGCTGTGGCAGGAGGTCGCCGGGTTGCCGGCCGAGCGGATCCAGCGCCGCGGTATGGCCGACAACTACTGGTCGATGGGCATCCCCGGGCCGTGCGGACCCTGCTCCGAGATCTACTACGACCGCGGGCCCGAGTACGGCATCGACGGCGGCCCCGAGGCCAACGAGGACCGCTACATCGAGATCTGGAATCTCGTCTTCATGCAGAACGAGCGCGGCGAGGGCACCAGCAAGGACAACTTCGAGATCCTGGGGCCGCTGCCGCGCAAGAACATCGACACCGGGATGGGTGTCGAACGCATCGCCTGCCTGCTGCAGGGCGTGGACAACGTCTACGAGACCGATCTGGTGCGCCCCGTCATCGACGTGGTCGCCGGCATCGCGCCGCGCGGATACGGCCAGGGCAGTCACGACGACGATGTGCGCTACCGGATCATCGGCGACCACAGCCGCACCGCGGCCATCATCATCGGCGACGGTGTCACCCCCGGCAACGAGGGCCGCGGTTACGTGCTGCGCCGGCTGCTGCGCCGCATCATCCGGGCGGCCAAGCTGCTCGGGGTGGAGCGCCCCATCATGGCCGAGCTGATGGTGACCGTGCGCGACGAGATGGGCCCGTCCTACCCGGAACTGGTCACCGATTTCGAGCGCATCAGTCGCATCGCAGTGGCCGAGGAGACCGCGTTCAACCGCACCCTGGCCGCCGGATCCAAGCTGTTCGAGGACGCCGCCGCATCGACCCGCGCGGCCGGACGTTCGACACTGTCGGGCTCGGACGCCTTCACCCTGCACGACACCTACGGATTCCCCATCGATCTGACGCTCGAGATGGCCGCCGAGGCCGGACTGACGGTCGATGAGGAGGGCTTCCGCGGCCTGATGACCGAGCAGCGGCAGCGCGCCAAGGCCGACGCCGCGGCTCGCAAGCAGGCCCACGCCGACCTGTCCGCGTACCGCGACCTGGTGGACGGCGGACCCACCGAGTTCACCGGATTCGACGAATTGTCTTCGCAGGCAACCATTCTCGGTGTATTCGTCGACGGCAAGCGGGTCCCGGTGGTGGACCACGAGAGCGCTCAGGGTCAGCGGGTGGAGCTGATCCTGGATCGCACGCCGTTCTACGCCGAGTCCGGCGGGCAGATCGCCGACGAAGGTGCCATCACCGGCACCGGTTCCTCGGCCACCGCCAAAGCGGCGGTCACCGATGTGCAGAAGATCGCCAAAACCCTGTGGGCACACCGGGTCACGGTGGAGTCCGGCGAGTTCGTCGAGGGCGACACCGTCACCGCCGAGGTCGACGCCGGGTGGCGCCACGGCGCCACGCAGGGCCATTCGGGCACCCACATGGTGCACGCCGCGCTGCGACAGATCCTGGGACCCAACGCCGTCCAGGCCGGATCGCTGAACCGTCCCGGTTATCTGCGGTTCGACTTCAACTATCAGGGCGCACTGACCGACGCGCAGCGCGAGCAGGTGGAGGAAGTCACCAATCAGGCTGTCCAGGCCGATTATCAGGTGAACACCTTCAATACGGGACTGGAGAAGGCCAAGGCGATGGGCGCCATGGCGATGTTCGGCGAGAACTATCCGGATGTGGTCCGGGTGGTCGAGATCGGCGGACCGTTCTCCCTGGAACTGTGCGGTGGCACGCATGTGCGCAGCTCGGCCCAGATCGGCCCCGTCACGCTGCTCGGTGAATCGTCCGTCGGCTCGGGGGTGCGCCGGGTCGAGGCCTACGTCGGCTTGGAATCGTTCCGGCACCTGTCCAAGGAACGCGCGCTGATGGCCGGACTGGCGTCCTCGCTGAAGGTGCCGTCCGACGAGGTGCCTGCCCGCGTCGCCAACCTGGTGGAGCGGCTCAAGGTCGCCGAGAAGGAGCTGGACCGGGTCCGGCTGGCCAACGCGCGCGCCGCGGCGGTCAACGCCGCCGCCGGCGCCGAGACCGTCGGCAAGGTGCGGTTGGTGGCCCAGCGGATGGCCGGTGGCGTTTCCGCCGGCGACCTGCGCAGCCTGGTCGGCGACATCAAGGGCAAGCTCGGCGCCGAGCCCGGCGTCGTCGCGCTCATCGCCGAGGGCGAGGACGACTCGGTGCCGTTCGTGGTGGCGGTCAACGCCGCGGCGCAGGATCTCGGGTTGAAGGCCGGGGACCTGGTCAAGGTTCTGGGCGGTCCGGTCAACGGCCGTGGGGGCGGCAAGGCCGATCTGGCACAGGGTTCCGGCAAGGGGGCGGCGGGTATCGACGCGGCATTGGCCGCGCTGCGCGCAGAGATCGCCCGGAGCTGAGGGCGTGGTAGGTGCCGAGCGGATGCCGGACCGGCCGGGTCCCGATGACCCCGGCCGCGGTCGGCGGCTCGGTATCGACGTGGGCACGGTCCGGATCGGGGTGGCGGTGTGCGACCCGGACGGCATCCTGGCCACCCCGCTGGAGACCGTCCGGCGGGAGCGCGACGGACGGCACCTGCGCCGGCTGGTCAAGCTCGCCGCCGAACACGAGGCCGTCGAGGTCGTGGTCGGATTGCCGCGCACCCTCGCCGACCGGGCCGGTTCCTCGGCGCACGACGCGGTCGACCTCGCCGACGCGGTGGCCGCGAAGATCGCACCGACACCGGTGCGCCTCGTCGACGAGCGGCTGACTACCGTTAGTGCACAACGTTCCCTGCGGGATGCAGGTGTCCGAGCCAAGAACCAGCGGACCATGGTCGATCAGGTTGCGGCAGTAGCGATTCTGCAGACCTGGCTGGACCAGCGCCGGACCGCGCAAGGGGTAGTCGATGACTGACGACTGGAGTACCGACCGCCACGAGCCGGTCGCCGTCGGACCGCCGAGGCGGCGGATGAGCCGGGCCCGGCGAGCCCGCGCCCGCCGCATGCAGCGGCGCAGGCGGTTCTTCAGCGGTATCGCGGCAGCAGCGACTTCGCCGGTGACGGCACCGCCGACGTCGTCGTCGAGGTGCACAGCGGGGACTCGACCACCGCGATCGGGCAGACGCTGCAGGAGCAGAACGTGGTGTCCTCGGCCAAGGCGTTCGTCGAGGCGGCATCGGGCAACCAGGCCATCGCCGCCATCCAGCCCGGCTTCTACAAGCTGCGCACCGAGATCCCCGCCTCCGGCGCTGTCACCCGGCTGGCCGATGCCAAGAACCGGGTGGGCCAGCTGGTGATCCCGGAAGGCCGCCAGCTCGACGACGTCGCCGACGTCAAGACCAACGCGGTGACCGACGGCATCTTCACCCTCATCTCGAAGGCGTCCTGTGTCGACATCGACGGCGAGCACCGCTGCGTCCGCGCCGAGGATCTCAAGAACGCCGCGGGCACCGGGGACCTGGCCGCGCTGGCGGTACCGAACTGGGCCACCGCCCCGGTGACGGCGATGGGTCCGGATCACCGCCGGCTGGAGGGACTGATCGCGCCGGGCAGCTGGAACGTCAACCCGTCCGGGGCCCCGCAGGAGATCCTGTCGAGCCTGATCAAGGCCAGCACGGCGCAGTACGAGGCCAACGGCCTGCTCGACGCGGCGGCCTCGACGCACCTGACGCCCTACCAGATCCTGGTGGTCGCCTCGCTGGTGCAGCGCGAGGCCAAACCCCAGGACTTCGCCAAGGTGGCCCGGGTGATCTACAACCGGCTCGCCGAACACCGCAAGCTGGAGTTCGACTCGACGGTCAACTATTCACTGGACCGTCAGGAGGTGGCCACCACCGACGCCGACCGCGAGCGGGTGACACCGTGGAATACCTATGCCTCCGAAGGGCTTCCGGCCACCCCGATCTGCTCGCCGGGGCAACCCGCACTGGCCGCGGCAGAGAATCCGGCACCGGGAGACTGGCTCTACTTCGTCACCATCGACATGCAGGGCACCACGCTGTTCACCCGGGACTACGAGCAGCACCTGGCGAACATCGAACTGGCCAAGCACAACGGTGTCCTCGACAGTGCCAGGTAGGCGGGCTGCAGTACTGGGCTCGCCGATCAGCCACTCGCGCTCGCCGGATCTGCACCTGGCGGCCTACCATGCGCTGGGGCTGACCGACTGGACCTACGACCGGATCGAATGCACGGCCGAGCAGTTGCCGGGCCTGGTCTCCGGTCTGGGCCCGGAGTGGGCCGGGCTCTCGGTGACCATGCCCGGCAAGTTCGCCGCGCTGCGATTCGCCACCGAGCGCACGGCGCGCGCCGAACTGGTCGGCTCGGCCAACACCCTCGTGCGCACCCCGGCGGGCTGGCGGGCCGACAACACCGATGTCGACGGGGTGGTGGGCGCCCTGGAGAGCCTGCCCGGACCCCGCACGGCCGTGCTCGGCTCCGGCGGCACCGCCCCTGCCGCAGTGGTGGGACTGGCCACCCTCGGTGCCCGCGAGATCGCCGTCGTCGCCCGTAACCCGGAGAGGGCGGCACCGCTGCTCGCCCTGTCCGAACCGCTGGGTGTGGACATCCGGTGGATCGCGCTGGGTACGCCCGTCCAGGTGGATGCGGTGGTCAACACCTTGCCCGTGGCCGTCGGCGCCGAGCACGCACACACGGTGACCGATGTCGGGGTGCTGCTGGACGCGATCTACGACCCGTGGCCCACGCCGTTGGCCACCGCGGTGGCCGCGGCGGGCGGGCGCGTGATCAGCGGCCTGCAGATGCTGCTGAACCAGGCTTTCGCCCAAGTGGAGCAGTTCACCGGACTGCCGGCACCCAAAGAGGTGATGAGGCAGGCCCTGACGGGGCCCTAGCCTGGAGTGGATGGCGATGTTGGTGGCGGCGTGGCTGATCGCCTTGAGCGCCTTCGATATTCGGCATCGGCGGCTGCCTAACACGCTCACCCTGCCCGGTGCCCTCGCGGTGCTCGCCGGTGCGGCGCTGTTCGGACGCGGTGGGCCGGCGCTGGCCGGCGCGGCCGTGCTGACGGCGGTGTACCTGCTGGTGTGCCTGACCGGCGGCCTGGGTGCCGGCGACGTGAAGCTGGCGATCGGGCTGGGCGGGCTCACCGGCGCGTTCGGCGCCGACGCCTGGACGCTGGCGGCCGTCGGTGCGCCGATCCTGACCGGGCTGGTGGCGCTGACCGCTCTGGCGTGGGGCCGACGCGATCCGGTGCCGCACGGGCCGTCGATGTGTGTGGCCTCGGCCGCAGCGGTCGCCCTGGCCTGGGTGTAGCCCTACGGTGAGAAAGCATGTCCGTGCGTACCGCGACCGCCGACGACCTGCCCGCCATCGCCGAGATCTACGCGCACTACGTGGCCACCAGCGTGGCGACCTTCGAACTGGAGGCGCCCGACGCCGACGAATGGCAGCGGCGGTACGCAGCGATCGTCGACGCCGGTCTGCCGTTCGTGGTGACCGAACGCGACGCCTCCGTCGCCGGGTACGCCTACTGCGCCCCATGGAAAACCCGCCCCGCCTACCGCGCGACCGTCGAGGACTCCGTCTACGTCGCGCCGTGGGCCGTCGGCGCGGGATGTGGTGCCGAGTTGCTGGCGGCACTGCTGGACCGCAGCCGCGAAGCCGGGGTACGCGAAGTCATCGCCGTGATCGCGGATTCGGGCGACCCGGCGTCGGTGGGGCTGCATCGACGGCTCGGCTTCCGGGACGCGGGACGGCTGGTGCGGGTGGGGTACAAGCACGACCGCTGGATCGACACGGTGCTGATGCAGTGGAGCTGCGGTTAACGGATTGGGTCGCACGGATACCCGCATGGGAGAATGACACCCGTGTTGCGTTGGACTACCGCTGGTGAATCCCATGGCCGTGCCCTGGTCGCGATGATCGAAGGCATGGTTGCGGGGCTGTCCGTCACCTCTGACGATATCGGGACCCAGCTGCAGCGCCGCCGGCTCGGCTACGGTCGCGGCGCGCGCATGAAGTTCGAGAAGGACCAGGTGACCGTGCTCGCGGGGGTGCGGCACGGGGTCACGCTCGGGGGTCCCATCGCCATCGAGATCGGCAACACCGAGTGGCCCAAATGGGAGACCGTGATGGCCGCCGACCCCGTCGACGCGGCCCAGTTGGACAGCGATGCGGCGCGCAACGCCCCGCTGACCCGCCCACGCCCCGGCCACGCGGATTACGCGGGCATGCTCAAGTACGGCTTCGGGGACGCCCGCCCTGTGCTGGAACGGGCCAGCGCCCGCGAGACCGCCGCCCGGGTGGCAGCGGGCACCGTGGCGCGGGCCTTCCTGCATCAGGCCCTCGGCGTCGAGGTCATCTCCCACGTCATCTCCATCGGCGCGTCCAAGCCCTATGACGGACCCCCGCCGCTGCCGCAGGATCTCGACCGCATCGACGAGAGCCCCGTCCGCGCCTTCGACGAGCAGGCTGAACAGGCCATGATCGCCGAGATCGAGGCCGCCAAGAAAGACGGCGACACCCTCGGCGGCGTGGTCGAGGTGGTGGTGACCGGCCTGCCGATCGGACTGGGCTCGTTCACCAGCGGTGACAACCGCCTCGACAGCCAGCTGGCCGCCGCCGTGATGGGCATCCAGGCCATCAAGGGGGTCGAGATCGGCGACGGTTTCGAGACGGCGCGCCGGCGCGGCAGCGTCGCGCACGACGAGATGTACCCCGGTCCCGACGGCGTGCTGCGCTCCACCAACCGCGCGGGCGGCCTGGAGGGCGGGATGACCAACGGCCAGGCACTCCGGGTGCGCGCCGCGATGAAACCGATCTCGACCGTGCCGCGCGCCCTGGCCACCGTCGACATGGCCACCGGCGACGAGGCGGTCGCGATCCACCAGCGTTCCGACGTGTGCGCGGTGCCCGCCGCGGGCGTCGTCGTCGAGACCATGGTCGCGCTGGTGCTGGCACGCGCCGCGCTGGAGAAGTTCGGCGGTGACTCGCTGGCCGAGACCAAGGCCAACATCGCGAGCTACCTGGCTGCCGTGCGCGAACGCGAACCCCAGGCGGGATAGCTCATGGCGCCCAAGGCTGTGCTGGTGGGGATGCCGGGTTCCGGCAAGTCCACCATCGGGCGGCGGCTGGCGAAGGCGCTGGCGGTGCCGCTGCTGGACACCGATGCCAAGATCGTGGAGACGACCGGTCGCAGCATCGCCGAGATCTTCACCGAAGGTGAGCAGGAGTTCCGCCGGATCGAGGCCGACGTGGTGCGGGCCGCACTGGCCGAGCACGACGGCGTGGTCTCCCTCGGTGGCGGTGCGATCACCACCCCGGCTGTCCGTGAGGCGCTGGCTGGGCACACCGTCATCTATCTGGAAATCAGTGCGGCAGAAGGGATTCGCCGCACCACCGGTAGCGCGCGCCCACTGCTCGCCGGTGACGATCCGGCGGAGCGGTACCGCACGCTGATCGCCGAGAGGGTGCCGCTGTACCGCGAGGTGGCCACCATGCGGGTGAACACCAACCGGCGCAACCCAGGTGCCGTCGTCCGCCACATCGTCACCCGGCTGGACGGCTGCGGCCAGAATCACCGGTCGCGCCGGCGCCGCAGGCCGGCCTGGCGGCGGCCCACCATCTTGAATCCGGCACCCACCACCGACGCGCCGCCCACCCCCGCGGCGCTGGCCCGACGAGCAGAGGCGCGCAATGAGTGAACCCGTCACCGTGAACGTACTGGTGGACCGCCCGTACCCGGTGATCATCGGCACCGGCTTGCTGGAGGATCTCGGCCGCACGCTGGCCGGACGTCACAAGGTGGCGATCCTGCACCAACCCACCCTCGCCCAGACCGCCGAGGT
>JAHFVC010000307.1 GCA_023264765.1 Mycobacterium sp.
GCGCTGGTGGCCGACCTGTCGGCGATGGTGCCGTCCGTCGACAACGTCGAGGGAATCACCTTGGGGCCCAAGCTCTCCGACGGTCGCCAATCGGTGATCATGGTGACCGACGACAACTTCTCGTCCGATCAGGTGACGCAGGTGCTCGCGTTCGCGTGGTGACGCTCAGCTGTCGGAGCCGACGGTGAGGGCTTCGGCCTCGTCGAGGGCGTCCTCCTCGGCGTCGATTCCGGTGAGGTGCCCGCGCGTCGCGAACAGCACCCCGGCGCCGGCCACCACGGCCGCCGCGCCGACCCAGAACGGCAGGTGCACGCTGACCTCTTCGCCGAGCACGCCGGCCAGCCACGGCGCCACCGCGGCACCGCCGAAGCGCAGGAAGCTGTAGGCCGCCGACGCGACGCCCCTCTCCACGGGAGCCGCTTTCATCACCGTCTCGGTGATCAACGTGTTGTTGATGCCGATGAACAGACCGGCCACCACCACGCCCGCCGCCAGGACGGCCTTGTCGTCGGTCCAGACCGCCATCGCGACCAGCACGACGCTGAAGGCCAGCAGGTTGAGGATCAGCACGCGCACGGTGCCGAACCGGTGTTGCAGGCGCGGGGCGACCACCACCGAGGTGAAGGCCAGGCACAGGCCCCAGCCGAAGAAGATCAGCCCGATCTCGTGTGCGCCCATGTCGAGGGGGAACGGGGTGAACGCGAGCAGGGTGAAGAAGCCGAAGTTGTACAGCAGCGCGGTGATGGCCACCCCGAGCAGCCCGCGGTGGCGCAGCGCGCGGAACGGATCGGCCAGCGACGTCGAACGTGGCGGACGCGCAGTGGCCGGCAGCAGGAAGATCGTGACCACCAGGGCAACCGTCATGAGCGCCGACACCCCGAAGAACGGGCCGCGCCAGGAGATCGAGCCGAGTACGCCGCCGACCAGGGGGCCGACCGCGATACCCAGGCCCAGTGCCGCTTCGTAGAGGATGATCGCCTGTGCCACCGAGCCTTTCGCGGAGTTGACGATGGTGGCCAGCGCGGTGGCGATGAACAGTGCGTTGCCCAGTCCCCACAGGGCGCGCCAGCCGACGATGCCCATCACGGTGTCGCTCATCCCGGCCAGGCCGGCGCCGGCGATGATGATGACCAGGCCGAGCAGCAGCGTGCGTTTGGGCCCGATCCGGCTCGACACCACGCCGGTGATCACCATGGCCACGCCCATCACCGCCATATAGCTGGTGAACAACAGCGACACCTGAGACGGTGAGGCGTCCAGGTTGTCGGCGATCGGCTTGAGGATGGGGTCGACCAGGCCGATGCCCATGAACGCCACGACGGACGCGAAGGCGACGGCCCACACTGCTTTCGGTTGACGCCACATGGCGGCGAGACTCCTTATCGGTCGGTGGTCTGGGGGTCGCGGGCGGACTGCAGCAGGTCGCGGAGGACGGCGACGGCGTCGGCCAGCGTCTCGCGCTGGGTGTCGTCGAGCCGCTCCAGATAGGGATCGACGGCCGAGGCGCGGTCCGCGCGGACCCGCGCCAGGGTGGCACTGCCCTCGTCGGTGATGCTGATCAGCACCGCCCGCGCGTCGCCGGGGTCCGCCACCCGCGACACCATGCCGGCGTCTTCGAGCCGGCGCACCTGGGTGGTCATCGTCGGCTGCGAGCAGTGATCAAGGGCGGCCAGGTCGGAGATCCGGGCGGCGCCCTGATCCTCGATCGTCGACAGCAGCCGCGCCTGGGCGAAGGGCAGCGGGATGCGGGCCCGCTGATTGGCCAGCCGGTTCAAGCGCGCCACCACCGACAGCAGTTCGGCGCCCAGCCCGGTTGTCGTCGTCATCTGTCCATAGTTACATAGGATCACTATGTAGATCACATCGACTGTCCGTACCGACCGTCACAGTGCGACGACGCAACCCTGTCGTTGCGCCTGGCAGAATCGAGAAATGCCCGCTACCCACACCCGACGGCGGGCTGGATCGTTGCAACCGAACGAGCTCGCCCAGGCCGCCGTGATGGCGGCCCTGGCCGCGGCCATCGCGATCATCGCCGTGGTCGTCCCGTTCGCCGCCGGCCTGTCCGTGCTGGGCACGGTGCCGATGGGCCTGCTCGCCTACCGGTACCGGATGAAGGTGCTGATCGCCGCTGCGATCGCCGGGGCCACCATCGCCTTCCTCATCGCCGGGATGGGCGGCATGATGACCGTGCTGAACTGCGCGTACATCGGCGGTCTGACCGGTGCGGTGAAACGGCGCGGGCGCGGTCTGCCGACGGCGATGCTGGTGTCGGTCCTGGCCGGCGTGGCGTTCGGCGCGTTCATCGTCGGTGCCCTGGCCCTTGCGTCGCGGCTGCGCCAGCTGGTGTTCGACGCGATGACCGCCAACGTCGAGGGCTCCGTCAAGATCCTCAGCCGCATCCCCGGCATGGAAGACATCGCCCCGAGGATCACCGAACTGTTCGCGACGGCTCTGCGGTACTGGCCGCTGCTGATCGGTGCCTACGGGGTGATGGCCATCGTCGCCGTGAGCCTCATCGGCTGGTGGGCCATGTCCCGGGTGCTCGCTCGGCTCGGTGGCGTCCCCGATGTACACAAGCTCGACGTCCCTGCCGAAAGCGGCACCGTCGCGCCGGTGCCGCTGCGGTTGCGCGATGTGGTGTTCCGCTATCCGGGCACCGACCGCGACGCGCTGGGCCCGGTGTCGCTGACGGTGCAATTGGGCGAGCACGTCGCGATCACCGGCGCCAACGGATCCGGCAAGACCACCCTCATGCTCGTGCTGGCCGGGCGGGAGCCGTCCGGTGGCGCGGTCGAGCGTCCGGGTGCGGTCGGCCTCGGCGCGCCGGGTGGCACTGCGGTGATCATGCAGCACCCCGAGAGTCAGGTGCTGGGTACCCGCGTCGCCGACGACGTGGTGTGGGGACTGCCGGTCGGCACCGAGGTCGACGTGCCTCGGCTGCTCGCCGAGGTCGGTCTGGACGGTCTGGCCGAACGCGACACCGGTGGCCTGTCCGGCGGCGAGTTGCAGCGCCTGGCGGTGGCCGCCGCGCTGGCCCGCGAACCCGCCCTGATGATCGCCGACGAGATCACCAGCATGGTGGACCAGGTAGGCCGGGACGGCCTGATGTCGGTGCTGGCCGGGCTCACCGGTCACCATCAGATGTCGCTGGTGCACATCACCCATTACAACGAGGAAGCCGAAGCTGCCGATCGCGCCATCAACCTGGCGGGCGGCTCGGAGATGGTGCAAGCGGCGACGGTACCCACCGGCGGCGCCGCAGCGCCGGGCAGCGACAAACCGGTGCTGGAACTGCGCGGGGTGGGGCACCGCTACGCCGCCGGAACCCCTTGGGAGAACGACGCACTGCACGATATCGACCTCGTCGTGAACGAGGGCGATGGTGTGCTGATCCACGGACTCAACGGGTCGGGAAAGTCCACGCTGGCGTGGATCATGGCCGGGTTGACGCTTCCTACCGTCGGCAGTTGCCTGCTCGACGGCCGCCCCGTCTCCGATCAGGTCGGCGCGGTGGCGCTGTCCTTCCAGGCGGCCCGGTTGCAGTTGATCCGCGGCCGGGTCGATCGTGAGATCGCCGCCGCGGCCGGGTTCTCCAGGCGCGACCACGCCAGGGTGGTGGCGGCGCTGGCCACCGTAGGGCTCGAGCCCGCACTGGCCTCCCGGCCCATCGATCAGCTCTCCGGCGGCCAGATGCGCCGCGTCGTGCTGGCGGGCCTGCTCGCCCGGTCTCCGCGCGCGATCATCCTCGACGAGCCGCTCGCGGGACTCGATGCCGCCAGCGCCCGCGGCCTGCTGCGGTTGCTGGAGCAGTTACGCCGGGACGGGCTGACCGTGGTCGTCATCTCGCACGACTTCGACGGCCTCGACGAACTCTGCCCCAGAACGCTGCATCTGCGCGACGGCCAACTGGTACCTGCCATTTCGAGCGCCACCGGGGGTGTGTCATGAGCGGGGCCCGCCGGCCGGTGGTGCTGCTGCGCCCGGTTCCCGGGGATTCGGTCATCCACCGCCTCTGGGCCGGAACCAAACTCGTCGTCGTCGCCGCACTCGGGGTCCTGCTGACGTTCTATCCGGGCTGGCTGCCGATCGGATTCGTCGCTGTGGTGGTGCTGGTGACCGCGGTGCTGGCCAAGATCCCGCGCGGTGCGCTGCCGTCGATCCCGGCCTGGCTCTGGCTTTTTCTGCTGCTGGGTGGCGTGACGGCGTCGTTCGCCGCGGGGTCGCCGTACCTGCACATCGCCGGCGCCGACATCGGCCTGGGCGGCGCACTGAACTTCCTGCGGATCACCGCGGTGTCGGTGGTGCTGCTGGGCCTGGGTGCGCTGGTGTCGTGGACCACCAACGTCGCCGAAGTCGCCCCGGCCATCTCGACTTTGGGCCGGCCGCTGCGGTGGCTTCGCCTACCGATCGACGACTGGGCCGTCGCCATCGCGCTGGCGCTGCGGGCGTTTCCCATGTTGATCGACGAATTCAGCGTGCTCTACGCGGCCCGCCGGTTACGGCCACGCACCCAGCCCGAGGGGCGGCGCGACCGGCGCAAGCAGTGGGCCGCCGAAGTCGTGGACCTGATGGCCGCCGCGGTGACCGTCTCGTTGCGGCGGGCCGACGAGATGGGTGATGCCATCGTCGCGCGCGGCGGGGTGGGCCAGATCTCGGCGTACCCGTCCCGTCCGCACGGCGCCGACTACGTGGCGCTCGGGACCATCGCGGTGGTGTGCGGACTCGCCTGGTATCTGGAGGCTTTCACCTTCCTGGCCACCAGCCTGTAGTCACCGGGCGGCGGCGGTGTTCGCGGCTTGCTGCGCTTTCGCCAGGGCATCCGGCACGGCGAGCCGGCCCAGGAACATCTCGTCGAAATAGGGCTGCAGCGCCTGATATCCGGCCGCGAACCCGGCTCCGCCGGGGGCCGGGATCTGTGGGCCGCGCAGCACCGAGAAGAACGG
This sequence comes from Mycobacterium sp., assembly GCA_023264765.1. Classification (GTDB taxonomy): domain Bacteria; phylum Actinomycetota; class Actinomycetes; order Mycobacteriales; family Mycobacteriaceae; genus Mycobacterium. The sequence goes on from JAHFVC010000307.1 coordinate 4,947, forward strand.
GGAGACGTCCACGCCCTGACGCTTCCAATGCTCGAAATACACCGGCTGGGCGGCCAGCACCGCCGGGATCGCCGCGCCGTCGGCACCGAGGAAGGCGTTGCCGTCGCGGCTACCCATCCAGGCCAGCACCTCGCGAACCGCCTCGGGGTGGGTGGTGGCGGAGTTCGCCGCCGCCGCAATCCCATTCGTGACGCTGACCCGCCCGGCCGGGCCGGGCGGCAGCAGCGCCACGCCCCACCGGAACGTCGCCTGCGTGGCCACGGCGGCGAGGTTGTAGGTGCCGGACTGGAACAACGCCATCCGTCCGGCGAGGAACTGATTGCGGGAGAAGTCGCTGTTGCCGTTGGTGTCCGCAGCCGAGGGCGCGACGTGGTCGGTGTTGATCAACCGCACCAGGTACTCGAAGGCTTGGGCGGCCTCGTCGTTGGCGAAGGTGAACCGGTCGCCGTCGGTTAAGGTGCCACCTGCCGACCCGATGTAATTGAGGTAGATACCCTGCAGGTCGTTGGCGGCGTTGTAGCCCCATTGCCGGATCCGCTGCGGATCGAAAGCCGGTGTGCCGGGCCGGTTGCCGTTCTGGTCGACGGTGAGCCGGGCCAGCAGCGGCCGCAACGTGTCGTCATCACCGGGGGACCACCGCGCGTCGACCAACTCCGCGAGATCCACTCCCGCGGCCTGCAACAGGTCCGCGTTGAAGTAGACGGCGATTCCGGCATCGGTGAGTTGCGGTATCGCCCACAGTGTTCCGTTGCGGGTGAACTGTGCGACCGTCGAGGGGTCCCAGTCGGGCGACGGCTCCATCGGCAAGAGCCTGTCGTTGTCGGCGTAACCGGAGAGGTAGGCGTTGGACATCCAGAAGATGTCATCGGCGCCGCCGCCGGCGATGTCGGTGCGCAGGGTGGTGAAGTAGTTCGCATAGGCGACGACGTTGACGTGCACCTCGATATTGGGATGAGTGCGGCTGAACTCGGCGAAGGACTGCCGGTACGCGGCGGCCACCTGCTCATCCCACAGCCGCATCGTGACGACCGTCTTGCCGGAATCGGCGGTGCGGCCCAGCAGGACTCCCGCGATGAGCAGCAGCACGCCGGCAACGGCGATCCCGGTGGCCAGCAGGGTCGAGAACTTGGGTCTCATCGAGTCGGCCTCATTTGAGTCCCGTCACCACGATGGAGCGGATCAGGTGCCTGCCGAGCATGACGAAAAGTATGAGCAGTGGCACGATCGCGACCGTCGTCGCGGCCATCACCACCGTCCACTGCGCGTCGAAGCGCGACTGCAGACCCGCGGTGGCCACCGTCAGCACCTGCCAGCGCGGGCCGCTGGTGATGACGAGCGGCCACATGAAGTTGTTCCACTGCGACACCACGGTGATCATGGCCAGGGTCGCGAGGATCGGTCTGCTCGCCGGGAGTACGACGTGCACCAACACGTCCAGGGTGTTCGCGCCGTCCAGACGCGCGGCGTCCATCAGGTCGGCGGGGATGCCCCGGAAGTGTTCGCGCAGCAGGAAGATCGCGTACGGAGACCCGAACAGGAACGGCAGTACCAGTGCCCAGAAGGTGTTGCGCAGTCCGGTCTCGGCCATCATCAGGTACAGCGGGACCACCGTCACGGTGGCGGGCACCATGAGCGTGGCCAGGTACACCCAGAAGACGGCGTCGCGCCCGGGGAAGTTCAACCGGGCGAACGCAAATGCCGCCAGCACCGACAACGTCAACTGGCCGACCAGGACGGTCGCGGTCACCAGGGCGGTGACCACCAGGGCACGGCCGAAGCCGGCATCGCCCAGGGCGGCGTAGTTGGTCAGGGTCGGCGGGGCCGGAAAGGACAGTGGGGAGCCGGTATTGAACTGCTGCGGGGAGGTGAACGAGGTCATCAGCCCGAGCAGGAACGGCACCAGCGTGAGCAACGCACCCATCAGCAGGCCCGCGTAGATCAGCGCGTTACGTGACGTCATAGCTGACCCGCTGCCGGAAGTAGACGTGCTGTACCAGCGTGACACCCACCAGCAGCACGAACAGGATGGCCGCCATCGCCGCGGCCCGACCGACGCTGGCCGCGCCGAATGCTTCGGCGTAGATCCGGTGGGCGACAAGGTCGGTGCGCCCCTGCGGGCCGCCGTCGGTCAGGGCATACACGGTGTCGAACACCTGCGCGGCGCTCACCACCCCGGTCACCGAGACGAAGTACATGGTGGGCCGCAGCATCGGCACGGTGATGTAGCGAAAGCGCTGCCAACTGGTGGCGCCGTCGGTGCGCGCCGCGTCGTGCACCGTGCGCGGGATGGCGAGGATGCCCGCCAGGAAGAACAGCGAGACGTACCCGACGTTGGTCCACACGGTCACCGCGGAGACCACCGGTAGTGCCAGGCCCGGGTCGGTCAGCCATTCGATGTGACGGCCGGTGACGGTGCTCAGCGCACCGTCGGTGGGAGACAGGATCCAGCGCCACAGGACGCCGATGGCCAGCGGCGAGCAGATCCACGGCAGCACATACAGCGTCCGAAGAAATCCGGTACCGGGTAGCCCCTGGGCGAGCATCGCACCCGCGGCCAGACCCAGCAGCGTCTGCACGGGCACCACCATCGCGATGAACGTCACAGTCACCAACAACGACATCGCGAACGTCGGATCGGTGAGCACCGACTGCCAATTGTCCAGCCCGACAAACCGAATGGGGCCCAGCAGGTCCCACCGGTAGAGACTCAGCCAGGCCACCACCAGCATGGGCAGCAGCAGGAAGGTGACGACGCCGAACAGGCTGGGCGCCACCAGCGCGTAACCCAACACGGTCGATCGGCGGCCGGACATGCTCCTCATTAAAGCCGCACTCAACCGAACCAGACGGTCAACCCACCGCTGCCAGGATCAGTTCTTGGACCAGCTCACGTGCCGCCGAGATCGGTTGGGTCGAACGCTCCAGCTTCGATCCCAGGAGTGCGCCGTCGTAGAGAAGTTGGATTCGGCGCGCCAGGGATTCCGATCGGTCGGCCCCGGACTGTTCCAGCAGGGCGGTGATGGTGGCGCGTAGCCATTCGCGGTGTGTCCGCACCGGTTCGAGTTCGACGCCCGGGTATTCGGTGGCGGCGTTGGCGTAGAGACATCCGCGGAAGTCGCGACGGGTGGCCGCGCCTGCGGCGAGGTCGAAGAAACTGAGGATCCGGCGAACCGGGTCGGCGACCGTCGCGGTGGCCTGGCTCCAGCGGTTGCGATCAGCGTGATCCAAATCGGCGAGGTAGGCGATGACCAACGCGTCCTTGGAGCCATAGCTGCTGTAGAGGCTGGCCTTCGCAACGCCGGCCT
>JAHFVC010000308.1 GCA_023264765.1 Mycobacterium sp.
AGTATCGCCGGCGGCACCGGGAATCCCGGCCAACCCGGTACCGGTGGCCAGGGCGGCGGCGCGGGATCCGGCGGCAGCGCGGGCACTGCCGGCTCGGGCGGCGCCGGCTCCGGCGGGACCGCCGCGTCGGGCAGTTCGGGCAGCAACGGCGGAAACGGCAACGCCGGCGCCGACGGCTAGGGCTGGGCTGGGCCGACCTTCAATCCGACGCGTCAGGTCACCGAACTGATCAGCGCGCTACAGAAGGGCATCCCGATCCCGAGGTCGCGGGCCTGGAAGGTGTTGGGCGCGATGACCACCACCGACCCCCAGCGCGGGCACATGCCGCCGTTCGCCGGGTTGGTGTCACTGGATTGCAGGTCCGCGGTGGCCGCCTCGCCCGGCTGCAGGGTCAGATGTGGTGCGGCGTTACCGGGCCGCCGCTCGACATGGACGACGGGACCGGTCTCGTTGACGAGGTCGACACCCGGGTAACCGGTCAGTGTGCACGGGTGCGCCGACGTGTTGGTGAAGTGCAGCAGCAGTCGGTACTCGGAGCCCTGCGATTCCAGCGCGTTGTTCGAGACCTTGAGGTCGGCGTCGGTGCACGGTCCTGCAGGGGCGTCCGCTGGAGCGGTGGACGGGGCCACCGTCACGGTGACCGGAGTGGGTGCCGGTGCGGTCGACGTGGCCGGAGTCTGGGCGGACGGGGACGCCGTGACCGTCACGGTTTCCGGGGCGGCCGGCTGGTCGCGACCGGTGGAGCACGCGGCGACGAGTGCCACCGCCAGTATCGGAACCAACGCCTTCATCTCACGTCCCCTCCTGTACGACGGCCCCGCTGGCCGCCGTACAGAAATCACACAGGATCAATCCGCCTACCGATCCCAATGCGCCACAATCGCCCCTTAAAGTTCAGGCCATGCACACGACCGTGAAGCGCGCCGCGATCGCCGCGGCCGCCGCCTTCCTCCCCCTCGCCTTCACCGCGGCGGTGACGCCGGCCATCAGCTACGCCGACTGCGAGGGCGGCCAGTGGTGGGATCCCGTGGCCAACACCTGCCAGGCACCCCTGGTGCCGAACTGCGAGAACGGCTGGTGGGATCCGGTGGCCAACACGTGTCGTCCCGCCGTCGCCACCGCACCGCTCGCGTGCGACAACGGGTGGTGGTGGGATCCGGTGGGCAACGTGTGCCGCCCGCCGCTGCTGCCCCCGCAATAGCAAAGCCCGCCGGGTCCGTCACGCGGTTGCACCGGGTACGGTGCCCGTAATCACCAACCGTCGGTCAGGGTCGACCACGGCTGACCTCGGCGCACCTGGGGAGATCGATGGCGCAGGACATCTCGAAGCACGAACCGGGGGCCCCGGACGTCACAGCGGACGAGCCGCAGAACCGCGAAGGCCACGATCGTCGCGCCTTCAAGCTGGCCACCCCCGTCGGCGATCTCGCCGTGATCCTTCGGACCCCGCGGCGGCGGCCGATCGTGCCGAAGCGGTTCGACCCGTTCGGCATCGCCGATCGCGCTCTGGACGCCGCCAAGGTGGGGTTCAAGCTGGCCACCTGGGGTGAAGAGCAGTTGGCCACCCTGGTGAAGAACCGGCTGGAGTCCCTGGAGTCGGCCCCGCGCCCGCTCCCCTCGGCCAAGCCGGCGACCGGCGATTCGCTGAACCACAAGATGGGCAAGCTGCTGGACCGCGCACTGGACCAGAGCACGGCCGGCAGCCAGGTCGAGTTGTTCCATCGGTTGCTGGACCAGTTGGTGGCCGACGAGGCTCGCATCGTCGGCGCGCTCTCGGAGGGGGCGGCATCCCCGTTGGTCGACGTGTATTCGCGGTCGCGCTCCTCCAGCGGGCCGGTGCTGGAGAACGCCTGTCTGATCGGCCGGACAGCCAATGTGGCTTTGCCCAATATGGTCCCGCAATACGTCAGCCATCTGCTATCTCTTGGGTTGGTCGAGACCGGCCCCGAGGATTCCGCGAAGAAAGCCGACTATGAGGTGCTCATGGCTGAGCCGATGGTGTTGCGAGCCATCAAGAACGCGTCCCGCGGGCCACTGATCGCACGGGTGGACAAACAGACCCTGAGCCTGTCGGCTCTGGGACGCGGGTTGTGGGAGGCAGCGATGCAACAGGACGGTCCGTGAAGGCCATATGAGTAGCGAGACGATTCTCGCTATCCAAACCTGGCAGGAGATCAAGGCCGACTTCAGCGTCAACTGGCTGATCTACCTCTCGATGCCGTTCGTCGCCGCCTTCGTCGGCTGGAGCACCAAGATCGTCGCGCTGGAAATGCTGTACCGGCCGCAGGAATTCAAGGGCATCGGCCCGTTCGGCTGGCAGGGCATCGTGCCCAGGCGGGCCGGCAAGGTCGGCTCGAAAACCATCGAGCTGCTGACCCAGAATCTGCTCAAACCCGAAGAACTGCTGCAGAAGGTCGACGCCAAAGAGGCCGTGGAGGCGCTGCGCGAACCATTGACCCAAGCGGTCGACGAGATCTCGCGCGACCTGGCCGAGCAGATCCGGCCCGGGCTGTGGGACTCGCTGCCCGAGGCCGGCCGCAACGCGATCAAGGCGCGGATCAACGCCGAGACGCCGCGGGTGGTGGAGAACCTGCTGCACGAGATGCAGGCCGACCTGCCGCGGTTCGTCGATATCCAATTCCTGGCCATCACTACCCTGGTCCGCAACAAGGACAAGCTGAACAAGCTGATGCGCGGTCTCGGCGACGATGCGATGGCGTTCGTGCGGCGCAGCGGTATCTACTTCGGTCTGGTGATCGGCCTGGTGCAGATGGTCGCCTGGGCGCTGTTCCAGAATCCCTGGATCATGCCGGCCTTCGGCTTCGGTGTCGGTTTCATCAGCGACTACATCGCCCTGAACATGCTGTTCCGCCCGATCAAGCCGACCAAGTTCTTCGGCTTCATCCCCTTCCAAGGGCTACTGCACGCCCAACGCGAGACCGTCACCGCGGACTACGCCCGGATCCTGTCCGAGGACCTGTTCTCTCCGGAGATCCTGTTCGACGGTGTACTACGCGGCCCGGGCGCCGACAAACTCTTCGCCCTGGTGGCCAAGGAAGTCGATGCCGCGATCGACGCACAGACCGGGATGGCCACGCCGCTGGTCAAGTTCGCGGTGGGCACCGAGCGGTACAACGCGCTGAAGAACACCCTGGTTCACATGGTCCTGGAGAAGCTGCCGACCACGTTGAACGAGGCCCAGGATTACGCGATGGAAGCCCTGGACCTGGAGCAGACCATCATCGACAAGATGGGCCAACTCTCCAACGAGGAGTACGAGTCGATCCTGCGACCTGTGTTCAAGGACGACGAACCCACCATGATCGCCGTGGGTGCCATCCTGGGCGGCGTCGTCGGCGAGATCCAGGTCCAGCTCATCGAGAATTTCGGCAACGAACCGCCACACGTCGCGCTGTCCGAACTGACGCGCGTCATCTTGCGCCAGTAGTCCCGGAATAACTCTCCGCATCGCTCCGTTGAACCGACCATCTCACCCAACTAAACTGATCGTACAGTTCAGTTATGACATGAACAGGCTGGTCAACACCATGAGCGTTTGGTTCATCACAGGAGCATCCCGCGGATTCGGCCTCCAGATCGCACGCGATGCGCTGGCCCGCGGCCATCGTGTCGTCGCGACCGCGCGCAACGCCGCCGCCATCTACGAGGCGCTACCCGAAGGCGGCGACAACCTGCTGGCCGTCGCACTCGACGTCACCGACGAAGGCCAGGCCAAAGCCGCCGTCGACGCGGCGGTCGAGCGATTCGGGGCCGTCGACGTACTGATCAACAACGCCGGCCGTGGATTGCTCGGCGCGGTCGAGGAGGCCTCCGACGCCGAGGTGCGCGCGGTCTACGAGACCAACGTCTTCGGGTTGCTGACCGTCACCCGCGCGGTCACCCCTGTCCTGCGCGCCCAGCGATCCGGCACCATCGTCAACATCTCCTCGGTGGGCGGCTTCTCCAGCTCGCCCGGCTGGGGTGTCTACGCGTCCACCAAGTTCGCGGTCGAAGCCATCTCCGAGGCCATGCACGACGAATTGAAGCCGCTGGGCGTGCACGTGATGGTCGTCGAACCCGGCTACTTCCGCACCGACTTCCTGGACTCGTCGAGCCTGCAGACCCAGCAGACCGTGATCGAGGATTACAACGAGGGCCCGGCCGGGGCGATGCGGGTGCATGCCACCGAGCGCAACCACGACCAACCCGGGGATCCGGTGAAAGCGGCCACTGCCATCATCGACGTCGTCGACTCCCCCGAGCCGCCGCTGCGGCTGATGCTGGGCAAGGACACCATCGCCGCCGTCGAGGCAAAGATCGCCCACGTACAAAATGAGCTGGCGCAGTGGCGTTCCGTCGCCGAGTCGACGGATTTCGATGACTGACAATGCTTCTGGGGCGGGCGAGGGATTCGCCCGCCCCATCGGCGCACGCAGCGACCGCATCCATCAGGCGATCCTGGATGCGACGGCCGCCCTGCTCGACGAGGGCGGATTCCCGGCGGCCACCATGGATGCCATCGCGGCGCGGTCCGGCGCCAGCAAGGCGACCCTCTACAAGCACTGGCCGTCGCGCACCGCGGTGGCGGCCGAGGCGTTCGGTACCATGATGGCCGAGGCACTCCCCCTGCCTGACACCGGCAACACCGGAGATGATCTGGTCGAGCAGGTGGTACGGGTGTCGGCGTTCTACGCAGGCCCGCGCGGCGAGGTGTTCGCCCAGCTACTGGCGGCATGTGTGGACGATGCCGCCGGGGCGACGTACTTCCGGCAGTACTTTCTCGGAGGTCGACGTACTGCCATCACCGAGCTCTGGCAACGAGGGCTCGAGCGAGGCGATGCCGATCCCCGGCTGGCGATCGACGATGTCATCGATATCCTGTTCGGGCCGCTCATCTTTCGCCGAATGAGCGGCCACTGCGCGCTCACCGAGGAACACGCTCGGCGGTTGGCGCGGACGGCACTGAGCGGACTGCTGCCGGCCGGCGCATGAGCGCGCCACACACCGCGCCGCTGATGCCGAGCGCCAGACAGCCCGCAAGGGCCACCGCGTCGAGCGCCCAACCCGCGACGGCGGTGCCGAGCAGGAACGGCGGCACCCATTCGACCACCCGCGTCCAGGACGGCACCCGTGCATGTCCGTGTGCCCTGGCCCGCGCGTATTCCGGGTAGAAATCGTTGAACGCCACCGCAAACAGCAGGGCCGCCAGTTGCAGCACCCAGCCGGTCCAGAAGTTGTCGGTGTCGTGGACCACCGCATCACCGATGAAGCCGCTGATCGCCGCGAACCCGAAGGCGCCGGCCCACATCCCGGTGACCACCATGTGCACCCGCACGAAAAGTGATGTGCCCCAACGATCACGGGACACCGTGTGACGTGCGTAGACCATCGTGTAAGGCCGTCGCAGGATCAATGTCGCCGTCGCATAGGCAGCCAGCAGCGCATTGGTGATATCGCCGGACCACAACTCCAGCCAACTCTTCGTGGCACTGGACGCGTGCAGTCCGATGACGGCCAGCACGACGAAGTAGGACACCCCGAGAAATTCGATGACGTGCACCGGAATTCCGCGCTGCCAGCACATTGCCAGGATCAACACCGACACCGCCAGCGCGCCGGACACCGCCACTTCGAACCGGCCCGGACCCGCCAGCATCGCCATCCACACCCACGGCGCAAGGCCGGAGAACGGCGAGTCCAGAAACCGGTCGAGTAACCGGATGCCATGTCGCCCAAACATCTCCCCGACCCTAGGCGGGGCGGCTGTGAAGTTACCGAGACGCGACCAAACGTTCCCAAAGCGGCGACATTCCAGCCGGTAGCCTCGACGTGTGGCCAGGGGCATTCGAGTAGCGCTGTGTGCGGCCGCGATCGCGCTGAGCATCGGTGGATGCTCGGACTTCATCCACGGCAACCCGACCGGATCGCCGGCCAACGACGGTATCGAGCCGACGGTGCAGACGCCGCGCCCCAGCCGCAGCACACCAGCGCCGCCGAGCACACCGAGCACGCCCAGTCCGGCGCCCACGGCCACCGCGGCACCCCCCGGCGGTGAAACCCTCGCCCCGCAGAACGGCTATGTCTTCATCGAGACGAAATCCGGCCTGACCCGGTGCCAGATCTCCACCACGCAGGTGAACTGCGAAGCCCAGTTCGAGGACGCGCCCATCAAAGACGGCTTCCCGGCCAACGGGGTTCGCGTCACCGCGGACGGAGCACTGGACTGGGTGGTTGGCAACCTGGGTGACATTCCGACCGTCCCGTTGGACTACAAGACCTACCGGGCGCTGGGCTGGACGATTGCGGCGTCGTCGGACGGGACCCGGTTCACCAACGATGACACCAAGCACGGCATGCTGGTGCGTATCGAGGGAGTGGAGGCTTTCTGATGATGGGCGAGCGAAGCGACGGGGAATCGATCCTGGGCGAGCGAAGCGACGGGGAGAAATAGATGTCCGTTGCACGACGAGAACGCGCAGCGCTGGTCGCCACCATGCGTGAGACCGGCCCCGATGCGCCCACCCTGTGCGAAGGGTGGTCCACCCGGGACCTGGCAGCGCACCTGGTGGTGCGGGAACGCCGACTGGACGCAGCGCCCGGCATCCTGGTGCCTGCGCTGGCCGGCTACACCGCGAAGGTTCAGGAGCAGGTGACCGCGGCCAATGACTGGGCCGAGCTGATCGACAAGCTCGCTTCCGGACCGCCGCTCTACTCCCCCTTCATCGTGCTGGACCCACTGGTCAATGTCGCCGAGATGTTCATCCACCACGAGGATGTCCGTCGCGCCGGAAACAACTGGGAGCCAAGGGTTCTCGATGAGCAGACGACGACAGCGCTGACACGCCAGGTATCTCAGTTCGCCCGGATGACGCTGTCCAAGTCACCGGCCCGCGTGACCTTGGCAACCCCTGACGGCAAGGTGCTGGCCACCGCCGGCCGCGGTCCCGAGGTGACGGTCACCGGTGGCCCGGGCGAGCTGCTGCTGTTCTCCGCCGGCCGCGAGCCCGCGCAGGTGAAATTCAGCGGAGACGACGACGCCGTCACCACACTGCGGGCGGCCCGCCGCGGCCTCTAGTCTTGTTGACATGGGAACAACCGACTTCCGTGTCTTCGTCGAACCGCAACAGGGCGCCACCTACGGTGATCAGCTCGCCGTGGCGCAGGCCGCCGAACGGCTCGGCTTCTCGGCGTTCTTCCGGAGCGACCACTTCCTGGCGATGAGCGGCGACGGCCGGCCCGGCCCCACCGATTCCTGGGTGACGCTGGGCGGTATCGCCCGCGAGACCTCCACCATCCGGCTGGGTACCATGGTCACCTCGGCCACCTTCCGGCACCCCGGCCCGCTGGCCATCGCCGTCGCACAGGTCGACGAAATGAGCGGCGGGCGAGTCGAATTGGGTATCGGCGCCGGCTGGTTCGAGGCCGAACACCAGGCCTACGCCATCCCGTTCCCGCCGCTGGGTGAACGGTTCGACCGGCTCACCGAACAACTGCAGATCCTGACCGGACTGTGGGGCACGCCCGTCGGCGAGACCTTCGATTTCACCGGCGAGCACTACTCCGTGAAGGATTCACCGGCGCTGCCCAAACCCGTGCAAACCCCGTTGCCGATCATCATCGGTGGCAAGGGGCCCAAGCGCACCCCCGCACTGACCGCGCGCTTCGCCACCGAGTTCAACATCCCGTTCGACTCCCTGGAGGCGACGACGGCCCAGTTCGAACGGGTCGCCGCCGCGGTCGACGCGGCCGGCCGCGCACCCGACTCGCTGACCTATTCGGCGGCCTTCGTGCTCTGCGCGGGTCGCGACGAGGCCGAACTGACCCGGCGCGCCGCCACCATCGGACGTGAACTGGACGAGATGCGCGGCAACTCTCCGGCCGTCGGCACTCCTGCCGAGATCGTCGACAAGCTCGGCGCGTTCACCTCAGCCGGCGTACAGCGGGTTTACCTGCAGGTTCTGGACATGTCCGACCTCGACCACCTGGACTTCTTCGCCTCCGAGGTCATCGGCAAACTCGGTTGACTCGGCAAGGACCCGATCGGCGCGGTTACTATCGGTGCCCGTGACGGGCGAGCAGAAGTGGCATGAGCGCACGTCCACGCTGGCCGGGGTCAGCCTCGCCGCCCTGGCCGCGATCGCCCTGATCGTCTGGGGTGCCCTGTTCGTGACCCGGCAGTTCAACCAGCCCGAGCAGGCACCGACGGAATTCGTCACGCCCAGCTTCTCGGAACGTTCGACGTCGGCGCCGA
>JAHFVC010000309.1 GCA_023264765.1 Mycobacterium sp.
ACGAGGAGTTCCACGTCGCGTCCGAGCGCGAGCCGGCCCTGCCCCGACACCCCGGCAGGCATGGCGAGGTCGATCAGCCGGTACAGCGGTTCCACATCGGTCAGCTCGGCTTCAGTTCCCGTGAACGCACTCCACGCGGTGACGAATGCCGTTGCGCTGCAGCGTGTGCCACGCACAGCGGGCAGGCCCGGATGATCCGGCGCCAGTGCGGCCACGACGTCGGCGGCGTGCGCCGGGTCCAGTCCGGTGGTGAGGAGTGCCGCATCTGTCACCTGCACCGCCGCGCCGACGGTGGTCGCGCCGTCGGCGACCGACACCAGAATCCTCGAGCCATCAGCGGCGGGGGTGCGCAGTGTGGTCAGCTCTACCGTGTAGGCCACCGGGTCAGGGCGATAGACCGCGTCGACGACCGTGCCGAACTCACGCTCGGACGGATGTAGACGAACCTTCATACCTACGAGGGTGAACCCGGAGGCTGGGAATCGCCAGTGATTATTCGGCCGGGCTCACGTGACGCCGCGGCGCCTGCCCTTGGTCAATTCCACCGGATCGAGGTCGATGCGCGACCATTGGGCCGCCATCGCCAGGCTGTGCGCCCGGCCGGAGTGCACATGGTGGAACGCCGATTCCGCGGCTCGGTCGGGGTCGTGAGCGGCGATCGCGGCGAGCAGTTCCTCGTGTTCGCGGCACTGCACGCCGGGGTCGCGATCCTTGGTGAGGTGGAACAGCCACTGCACCCGCGCTTCCAGGGGGCGCAGCAGCGATTCCAGCAGGGCATTGTCCGCGAGGTCGACGATGATGACGTGAAAGGTGGCGTTGGCCACCGCGATCGCGGCCTCGTCGCGGCGATCCGTCGCCCGCCGCGCGGTATCGAGTTGGGCGGCAAGCTGATCCAGGCCCGACTGATCGGCACGCTCGGCGGCCAGCCGGGCGGCGAGAACTTCGAGACTCTCCCGGACATCGAACAGGTCGCGGACATCGTCGACGGTGAAGGGCGAGACGATCGCCCCCTGCCGCGGTACGGCCACCACCAACCCGTCCTGACGCAGGCGCTGCATGGCCTCACGTAGCGGGATACGGGACACGTTGAGTTCCTCGGCGAGGTCGCGCTCGATCAGCCGGGTGCCCGGCGCGAGTTCCAGGCCGACGATGCGCGCACGAAGCACCTCATAGGCATGTTCCCGCAACGACTTCGGGCCGGCGGGCGCGACTGAGGTCACGAGGTCACCCCTTCAGGTGAGGACGGTGGGGACGATGACGAGCTTAACCCACCTGACATTAGTGGTATACCATTAACTCGAATCTTACATCCGGGCAATGTGCACGAAATGGATGGATCCGAAGCTTCTCCATAACGGTATACCGCTATCTGGTAGCCACTGACCCCAGGAGAAACTCGATGAGGCTCACCCTTTCCCCCAAGACCATGGCGCAGGCGGCCGCGATGGCCGCCGCACTCGCCCTGAGCGTGACCGCGTGCGGATCCTCCGACGGATCCTCCGGCAAGGACGGCGCCCTCTCCGTCGGCGTCTTCCTCCCCGGGTCCATCAACGACACCGGCTTCATGCAGTCCGGCTATGAGGGATTCCAGCGGGTGCAGGCGAAGTACGGCAGTCGCGTCGACGCCAGTCACGTCGAACAGGTCGCCGCCGCCGACTACCAGCAGGCGTTGCAGCGCTTCGCATCTTCCAACGACCTGGTGATCTCCGTCGGCGGACAGACCGATGCCGACGTCCGCAAGGTCGCCCCGCAATTCCCCGACGTGAAATTCGTCGAGATCGGCGGTCCGTCCGACGCCGTGCCGCTGCCCAACCTGGCCTACTACGATCCGCAGCAGGCCGAGGCCGAGTTCCTGTCCGGCGCGGCCGCCGCGGCCGCCTCCAAGACCGGCAAGGTCGGGTTTGTGGGCGGCGTCGAGCTGCCCGCGATTGTCAACGCCGCCAAAGCCTTCGGCAACGGTGCACGATTCGCGCGCCCCGACGTCACCGTGCTGGCGCCGCAATACGTCGGCGACTTCAACGACCCGGCCAAGGCGAAACAGGCCGCGGGCACCGCCTACGCCGGCGGCGCCGACGTGCTCGGCCAGATCGTCAACCTCGGCAAGCAGGGCATCGAACAGGCCGCCAAGGAATCCGGCAACCGACTCCACGGCGGCCCGATCCCCGGTGGATGCACCGACACCGCCTACGCCGGCTTCGTGCGCACCGACATCGGCACCGAGATCGAGTACGCGGTCTCCTCGGTGCTCGACGGCAGCTGGAAGGCCGCACAGGTCCCCTTCGGCGTCACCACCGACAAGGGCGGCAGCGATTTCATCGTCTGCGCATCCGATCCCGCCGTCGTCGGTGCCGTCTCCGAGGCGAAGTCGGCCATCGTCGCCGGCTCGGCCACACCGTACTGAGGCCACCATGACCATCACCGCAGAAACCAGCGCCCCGGACACCACCGCCATGCTCGCCATGAGTGGAGTCGGCAAATCGTTCGGTGCCGTGCGCGCCCTCGATGCCGTCACCTTGACCGTGCAACCCGGTTCCGTGCACTGCATCCTGGGCGAGAACGGCGCCGGCAAGTCCACCCTGTGCAACAGCATCTACGGCACGGTCTCCCCCGACAGCGGCGTCATGGCCCTGGGCGGCAACAACTATCGTCCCCGCAGTCCGGCTGACGCATTGGCGGCCGGGGTGGCGATGGTGCATCAACACTTCTCGCTGATCCCCACGATGACCGTCGCGGACAATCTGCTACTGGGCCGCGACGGGTTCCGTCCACCGCGCCGCAGGCTGAACGACGATCTCGACCGCATCGCCGAGGACTACGGGCTTCGCGTCGATCCCAAAGCCACCGTCGGCGCCCTGACCGTCGGCGGCCGCCAGCGGGTCGAGATCGTCAAGGCACTACTGCGCGATCCACGGCTGATCCTGCTCGACGAACCGACCGCGGTGCTCGACCCCGCCCAGATCGACGCGCTCATCTCGACCTGCGCGGCGCTGGCCGCCGACGGCAAATCGGTCGTGCTCATCACCCACAAGTTGGGTGAGATCGCACGAGCCGCAGACGAGGCCACCGTCCTGCGGGCCGGCACGGTCGTGGGCGGCGGGCGGCTCTCCGATGTTCCGTTGTCCACCCTGCTGGAACTCATGCTCGGTGACACAACTCCCCTGCAGACCGAGAAGATCGAGCGCCAGCGGTCCGCCCGGCCGGACGAACCGGTGTTGCGGGTCAGCGGCGTCGGTGTCACCCGCCCCGACGGCAGCACAGCGCTGGCGGCGACCGACCTGAGCGTCGGCAAGGGCGAGATCGTCGGCATCGCCGGCGTCGAAGGCAACGGCCAGTCCGAACTGACCGCGGTACTGTCCGGCGCGCTCTCACCGGACACCGGAACAATCTCGGTCGACGGTGCGGATCTCACCGCGGCGACACCGGCACAACGCACCGCGGCGGGCATCGCGGTCATTCCCGAGGACCGCCACGCCGAGGGCATGATCTCAGCGCTGTCGATCGCCGAGAACATCGCCATGCCTCGGCTGAACCGGTACCGCCGCTGGGGTCTTCTCGACCGCAAGAAGATGCGGGCCGACGCCGAGACCGCCATCACCGGATACGCCATCCGCGCAGCCGGACCCGATGCACCGATCGGTTCACTGTCGGGTGGCAACCAGCAGAAGGTGGTGCTCGCCCGCGAGCTGTCCACCGACGGGCTGCGCGTCGTCGTCGCCGCCCAGCCGACCCGTGGCCTGGACGCCGGCGCCGTCGCATTCGTGCTCGATCGCCTCCGCGCCGCCGCCGACGACGGCGCCGCCGTCCTGGTCACCTCCAGCGAGATCGACGAACTGATCGCGGTCTGCGACCGCATCGTCGTCGCCTACCGGGGCCGCCTACTCGGCTCGGTGAACACCCGATCCGCTTCTGCGGCAAACGAAATCGGACAACTCATGACAGGTGTAGAAGCATGATCACACTCACGCCGCCGTTGCGGGGCCTGGCCCCGGTTCTGCATCCCCGTCACCCTCTCGTGGTGGCGTTGGGCGCCCTGGTCATCGCGGCCGCAACAGGTCTCGCCCTGGCGGCCACCGCCGGCGCCGGCCCGGCGGAGGTCATCGGCGCGCTCGTCGAGGGCACCGTGGGCTCACCGTTCGCCATCGGCACGTCGTTGAACAACGCCGCCCTGCTGATGCTGGTGGCGGCGGGCTTCACCGTCGCCTACCGGGCCGGGCTGGTCAACGTCGGCGGTGAAGGACAGCTGTGCCTCGGGGGCATCGCCGCCACCGCGGTCGGCGTCGCACTGCCCACCGGCTTGCCGCCCGCGCTCGGGCTGACGGCCACATTGTCGGCGGCGGTACTGGCGGGTGCGGGATGGGCTGCGGTCGCCGCCTGGCTTCGGGTCCGGCGCGGCACCAGCGAGATCATCACCACGCTGCTGCTCAACTTCATCGGGCTGGCTCTGGTGGTCCTCATGGTGCAGGAGCCGACGCTGTTGCGTCAGCCCATGACGTCCTCGGAGACACTGCCCCAATCCGAGCCCCTCGCCGCGGCGGCGCACCTTCCGTTGTTGGGCCTGCACCGCAACCCCGCGACCATCGCGATCGTGCTCGCCGTGATCCTGGTGACGATCGTCGGAATCACACTGCGGCACAGCGCCATCGGGCTGCGGTTGCGCGCGGTCGGACTCTCCGGAACCGCCTCGGCCCGCCTCGGTGTGCCGGTCGATCGGACGGCCTTCCTGGCGCTGACCGCCGCAGGCGGGTTCTCCGGACTGGCCGGCGGATTCCTGATGGCCTCCGCGCCGTTCATCCTGTCGGACGGTTTCTCCTCCGGCTTCGGCTTCGGTGGCCTGGTGGTCGGACTACTGGCCCGAGGGTCGATGACAGCCGTGGCCGGGGTTTCCCTGCTGTTCGGCTTCCTGGTCTCGGGCGGTATCAACCTGCAGCTGGCTGCGGGCGTGCCGTCCTCCACCATCACCGTCGTACAGAGCGTGCTCGTCATCGTCATCGCCGGAGCCGCATGGTGGACCACCACCCGGCCCGCTGTCCGCCCAAACCGCACACCCGTCCAGAGTTCCGTCGCCGAGGAAGTGTCCGCATGAACATGCTCACCGAAATACTATCCAGTGGAGTGGCTTTCGCCATCCCGCTGTTACTGGCCGCCGGCGGCGAGTCCATCAGCGAACGCGCCGGGGTCCTGAACCTCAGCATGGAGGGCATGATGCTCACCGGGGCCTTCGCCAGTGTGCTCGCCGCGGTGAGCACCGGATCGGCGGTCCTGGGCGCCGCGGCAGGCCTGATCGCCGGACTGGTGTTCGGCCTCGGCCAGGCCCTGCTGAGCGTCCGCTGCCGCGCCGACCAGATCGTGGTCGGGATCGCCGCGAACGCTTTGGCCCTGGGGCTCACCACGTTCGGTGCGCGAACCCTGCTCGCCGACGGGAAGGGCCAGAACGTGCCCGCCTTCGACGACGTCCGCATCCCGGTGCTCAGCAAGCTGCCGGTGGTCGGCCCCGCGCTTTTCGGCCAGACACTGCTCGGTTATCTGTGCATCGCGGTGATCATCGTGCTGGCGGTGGCTTTCTCGGGGCGGACGATGGCCGGCATCCGCATCGACGCGGTCGGCGAGAACGCAACCTCCGCGGGCTGGACCGGCGTCGCGGTGAATCGCACGCGCGTCGTGGGCGTACTCATCGCCTCGGGCGCGGGCGGCTTGGCAGGTGCTCAGCTCGCCTTGTCCGAGGTGCGTTCGTTCAGCGAGAACATGACCGCGGGCATGGGTTACCTGGCCGTCGTCGCGGTCATCGCCGGGCGCTGGAAGATCATCGGAATCTTCTGGGCGGCTTTGTTCTTCGGGATCGCGCGGGCGATGCAGTTCGCACTTCCGGCGCTGGGCGCCGACATCCCCTACGCCGTGCTGGTGATGCTGCCCTACCTGATCGCCCTGATCGCCATCAGCGGCTTCGTCGGCGGACGTGGCGCACCTTCCTGCCTGACCGTGCCCTACGTCGGCCGCGTCTGACCCTCAACCCGAAAGGCCCATCACCATGACGCTCATCCTGAGTCATTCCGATATCGCCGCACTGATCGATCGGACCGTCGTCTACGACGCCGTCGAACAGGCGCACGCCGACCTCTCCGCGGGTTCCGCGGCCAATCCCGCCCCCGCCGTCCTGGCGCTGGCCGGCGGCGGGACGGCGCTGCCGATGGCCGCATCCGCCACCCGGCAGCGCGCGAGTGCGGTGAAGATGCTGTCCGACATGCCGTTCAACAGGGATGCCGGACTGCCGACCCAACGCTCCACCGTCGTACTGCTCTCGGCGCAGACCGGTGAATGCGAGGCCATCCTCGACGGCAGGCTGATCACCGCAATCCGCACCGCGGCGGCCAGTGCGGTCGCCGCCGCGCACCTGTCCAGGACGGCGAGCAGCGCCCTCGGACTGATCGGTGCCGGGACCCTCGCTGTCGAACACGCCCGCGCGATCGCCCGGATCCGCCCCATCGGCAAGGTGTTCGTATGGTCACGCAACGCGGCGACCGTCGACGCGTTCCGCGACCGCGTCGGTGATCTCGACATCGATGTGGTGCACGCCGACTCGCCGCGGCAGGTGCTCAGCGCCGCGGACGTGGTGTGCACGCTGACACCGTCGCGGGAACCGATAGCCCATGGCGCCTGGTTCCGGCCCGGGCTGCATCTCAACGCCGTGGGCGCGCCGCCGCGCACCGACCATCGCGAGATCGACAGCACCGGAATGGCTTCCGGACGTCTGATCGTCGACAGCCGCGCAACCGCGCTCGCCAAATCCGGTGATGTGCTGCTGGCCATCGAGGAGGGACATCTGCGTGCAACGGATGTGGACGTCGAACTCGGTGACGTCATCCTCGATCCGGCTTGTGGCCGCCGCACCGACGACGACATCACCGTGTTCAATTCCGTCGGTCTCGGCCTGCAGGACCTCGTCACCGCCCGCGCGCTGGTCGACGCGGCCATCGAGCGAGGCATCGGGACCAGCGTGGAGCTCACCGCGTGAACGACTTCGTCAGGCGCAGTGTGGAACTCGCCATGCAGGCCGGCGCGGCCGGCGACCGGCCCTTCGGATCGATCATCGTGTCGGCGCAGGGAGTGGTGCTCGCCGAGGGACGTAATGAGGCGACCTCCCGAGGTGACGTCACCGCGCACGCCGAGGTGGTGGCGCTGCGGTCGGCCCGCGGCACGGACGTGCCCGGCTCGACCGTGTACGCCAGCGGTGAACCGTGCCCGATGTGTGCGGCCGCCCTGGCATGGGCCGGTGTTCGGCGCATCGTGTTCGCGGCGTCCACCGCCGCCTTCTCGGCAGTGCTGCCCGGTGGCCCGCGCTTCGACATCGGGTGCGCCGAGCTCCTCGAGCGGTCCGACGCCGCGATCGAGGTGCAGGGGCCCGTGTGGGAGGTGCAGGCGGTCGAGGCGATGCGTGTCGCTCAGCGTTGAGTGGCAGACGAGTTACTGACGCAGGCGCAATTTTGCCTGGCCAGCCCCCTCTTTCGGTTAGGAGCAGACCACAGGGCATATTGCCGGGAGAGACCTTGCGAACCAAATTTGCTAACCTTTTCACCCTTGCGGAATGTCGGGGACGGGGAGCTGGTCGTGGTAGGGGTTCTGCGCAGTTTCCGGGTGTTCGCGCGCAATGTCGACACGTGGTGGCACGAGCCCGTGGACTATCCCGGGCAGGTGCAGTATTTCGCGCGCCGGTCGCTTGCCAGTGCGATCCGAGTGCTGATCGGCGCGGGCATCGGTCTGATGGCGCTGATCTCACTCTTGGTGCTGTTGCCGGACGCCGGACGGAATTCGTCCGCGTCCTATGTGGCCGTCTGGCTCTTCGCGGCGCTGACGACAGTGTGGGCCGTCGTGTGGTGCGCCCGCACGTGGCCTTCGCGAACAGTGTCACGCGCTTTCATCGTCACAGCCGACTGCGGAATCACCGCCGTCGCGCTGGCGGGCCCGACATGGTCGACGGGACTGTTCGCGCTGAACTGCTTCGCGCTCATCTCGGTCTATCTGATGTTCTTCGACGGGGCGAAGGCACTTACCCTGCATTCCGCGCTCATCCTCGCCACGACGGCCGCCTTCACCGCTCAGGTCCCCGCCGGCGATGCCCTCACGAGGACGAGCCTGACAGCGACGGTCTTGGGAGCGGTCCTACCCACGATCGTGACTCCGCTGGGCATCCAATTCGGCATTTGGACATTGCGGAACGACGCCAATGAGTCGGTGACCGACC
>JAHFVC010000310.1 GCA_023264765.1 Mycobacterium sp.
CCGCTTGGTGCCATCGCGCCACCGCCGGCTGCCGCGCCGGCCGGCGCACCCGCGCCTGCCGGACCGCCGCTGCCCGCCGAAGCAGGAGGGGGCAACTAGTGCGCACACGTGACTGGAAGAAGGCGGGCAGACGCACCGCCGCGCTGACCGTCGCCGCCCTGGCGTTGAGTTCCTGTTCCCAGTGGCGCGGGGTGGCCAATGTGCCACTGCCGGGCGGACCGGGAACCCAGGATGGGCACTCGACCATCTACATCCAGATGCCGGAAACGTTGGCGCTCAACGCCAACAGCCGGGTCCGGGTGGCCGACGTGTTCGTCGGCCGGGTGCGTTCGATCGAGCTGAAGAACTGGGTGCCCACGCTCACGGTGGACCTGGAGCCCGGCGTGAAGCTGCCGTCCAACGTGCTGGCCAAGATCGGCCAGACAAGCCTGTTGGGTTCGCAGCACGTCGAGTTGGACAGCCCGCCGGATCCGTCGTCGACGCCGCTGCGCAACGGCGACACGGTGCCGCTGAAGAACTCGTCGGCCTACCCGACCATCGAGCGGACGCTGGCCAGCATCTCGGGCATCCTCACCGGGGGTGGCATCCCCAACATCGAGGTGATCCAGAACGAGGTCAACAACATCCTGACCGGCCGGGCCGATCAGATCCGCGAGTTCCTCAATCGGCTGGACACCTTCACCGATGAGATGAACAAGCAGAGCGCGGACATCACCCGTGCCATCGATTCCACCAACCGGCTGCTGGCCGTCGTCGCCAAGCGCAACGACACGCTGGATCAGGTGCTGACCGAATTCCCGCCGCTGATCCAGCATTTCGCGGACACCCGTGATCTGTTCGCCGACGCGGTGACGGCGCTGGGCCGGGTGTCGGCGGCTGCCGACGACACGTTGAGCAACACGAACGCCAACCTGCACACCAACCTGGTGAACCTGCAGCGTCCGCTCAAGCAACTGTCGAAGGCCTCGCCGTACCTGGTGGGCGCGTTGAAGCTGCTGCTGACGGTGCCGTTCAACATCGAGAACGTGCCGAAAGCCATTCGCGGCGACTACATCAACGCGTCGGCGACGATCGACCTGACGTTGTCCGCGATCGACAACGGTCTGCTGTCGGGCACCGGGGTGTCGGGCATGCTGCGGGCACTGGAACAGGCCTGGGGCCGCGATCCGGCGACGATGATCCCGGATGTGCGCTTCACGCCGAACCCGCACAACGCGCCGGGTGGCCCGCTGGTCGAAAGGGGGGAGTGAGACATGTTGCTGACCAGATTCATCAAGATGCAGCTGCTCATCTTCGCGCTCCTGACGATCATCGGCCTGGTGGTGCTGTCGCTGTTCTATCTGCGGCTGCCCACCGCGGCAGGCATCGGGATGTACCGCCTCTACGCGGATCTGCCGAACTCGGCCGGTCTGTACGAGACGGCCAACGTCACCTACCGGGGCACGACGATCGGCAAGGTGCGTGACGTGCAGCCGACGCCCAAGGGTGCCCGGGTGACCATGGACATCGACAACGACAAGAAGGTCCCGCTTGACGCGTCCGCCAACGTGCATTCGGTGTCCGCGGTCGGTGAGCAGTTCCTGGACATCGTGTCGGAGAAGGACGAAGGCAAGTACTTCAGCTCCGGCCAGACCATCACCAAGGGGACGGTGCCCGCCGAGGTGGGCCCCGCGCTGGACGCCGCCGAGGCCGGTCTTGCCGCGCTGCCGAAGGAGAAGATCGGTCAGCTGCTCGACGAGACGGCGAAAGCCGTTGGCGGGCTTGGCCCGTCACTGCAGCGGTTGGTGGACTCCACCCAGGCGCTGGCCGGTGACTTCAAGGAGAATCTGCCCTCGGTGAACGACATCGTCGAGCACTCGGGGCCGATCATCGACAGCCAGGTGAACTCCGGCGACGCCATCTCCCGGTGGGCGGCCAACCTGAACACCATCACCAGCCAGACCGCCGAGCAGGACGGTGCACTGCGCAGCGGCCTGCAGCAGGCGGCCCCGACGGCAGATCAGCTCAACGCGGTGTTCAGTGATGTCCGGGATGCCCTCCCACAGACGCTGGCCAACCTTGAGGTCGTCATCGACATGCTCAAGCGGTACAACAAGAACGTCGAGCAGGTGCTGGTGGTGCTGCCCCAAGGTGCGGCCATCGCGCAGACCGCGACGATCTTCGCGCCGAACGGTCTGCTGCACTTCGGCCTCGGGATCAACTCACCCCCACCGTGTCTGACCGGGTTCCTGCCCGCTTCGCAGTGGCGCTCCCCGGCCGACACCACCACGGATCCGATTCCGTCGGGGTTGTACTGCAAGATCCCCAAGGACGCGCCGAACGCGGTGCGCGGTGCGCGTAACTACCCGTGCGCCGACGTCCCGGGCAAGCGGGCCGCCACCCCGGCGGAGTGCCGTGACAACAAGCCGTACGTGCCGCTGGGGACCAACCCGTGGTACGGCGATCCCGAGCAGGTCGTGGACTGCCCCGCCCCGGCGGCGCGTTGCACGCACCCGGTGAAGCCGGGCATGGTGATCCCGGCGCCGTCGATCAACAACGGGCTCAACCCCATGGGGGCCAGTCAGCTGCCGCCGCCGCAGGTGTTCGCCCCGACCAGCGACCCCCTCACCCCGCCCGGCCAGGGCACCGTCAGCTGCAGTGGACAGCAACCCAACCCCTGCATCTACACTCCGGCAGCAGGTCCGTCCGCGGTGTACAGCCCGTCCAGCGGTGAGGTGGACGGACCAGACGGTGTCAAGTACACCGTCAACAACTCGATGAAGCCAGGAGATAGCGGATGGAAGGAGATGCTGGCACCAGCCGGCTGAACCCCACCCCCAGCGAAGAATCTGTCGAAGAACCCATAGCGGAATTTTCCGAGGATCCCGATCCGGTGATCCAGGACGACTCTGCCCGGCCCGAACGGCTGGGTGTCGGCTGGGTCGCGGCGATCTGTGCGGTTCTACTGGTGCTCACCGCCGGGCTGGCCGTGGTCGGCTACCTGGCGGTGCAGGCCAACGCCCGCAGCGCCCAGATCGGGCGCGACGACGCCGTCGCCCTGCAGGCCGCCAAGGACTGCGTGACGGCGACCCAGGCTCCGGACACCGCGTCGATGGGTGCCAGCCAGGCCAAGATCGTCGCGTGCTCGACGGGCGATTTCGGGGCGCAGGCCGGTTTCTTCAGCGGCATGATGGTCGAGGCGTATCAGGCCGCCAACGTCAAGGTTGCGGTATCGGATCTGCGGGCCGCCGTCGAGCGCCACAACGACGACGGCTCGGTGGACATCCTGGTGGCGGTGCGCACCAAGGTCACCAATTCGCAGTCCGCGGACCAGGAGCAGGGCTACCGGTTGCGGGTGACGATGCAACGGGACGAGGGCACGTACAAGATCGCCGACCTCGTCCAGGTCACGACGTGACGGCGGTGCTCGACGTGGTTGACGACAAGACCGAAGCAGTCCCGACGGTGCCGGTGGCGTCGTGGGGCAGCCGGGCCGGGGCGCTGGTCATCGACGTGATCTTCGGCTCCGCCGTGGTGGTCGTGATGGCGATGCTGGCCTGGATCTCGCCGTGGATGAGCTGGCAGTGGTGGATCTTCGCGGCCGTTCTGGTGGTGGTCGGCGCGGGCGTGCTGGTGAACCGCTGGCTGCTACCTGCGTGGACGGGCTGGTCCTTGGGACGCGCCGTCACCGGCATCCGGGTGGTCACCCGCGCCGGTGCGCCGGTGGGCAGCACTCGGTTGATCGGGCGCGATATCGCCCACCTGTTCGACACCGCCGTGGTGCTGCTCGGCTGGCTGTGGCCACTGTGGGACCGGCGGGGGCGAACCTTCGCGGATATGTTGCTGCGCACCGAGGTCCACCGTGTCGAGGTACCGCAGCGCGACCTACGCAGGCCGGTGGCGCTGGGACTGCTGGCGACGGTGCTGCTGTGCTGCGCGGCAGCGGGACTGGGTTACGGCGCGGTGTACCGGCACGAGCGCGCGATCGACGAGGCGAGGTCGCAGATCTCGGAACAGGGCCCGCGAATCGTCGAGCAGATGCTCAGCTACACCCCGCAGACCCTCGACGACGACTTCGCCAAGGCGCGGTCGCTGGCGACCGACGCCTATCGCCCACAGTTGGTGGCGCAACAGGATTCGGTACGCAAGGCGCCGATCGTGGCCAACGAGTACTGGACCGTGAACAGCGCGGTGACCCAGGTCGGTGCGGACACCGCCACCATGCTGATGGCCATGCAGGGCCAGCGCGGGTCCGACCCGAAGACCCTGCGCGTGATCACCGCGACGGTGCAGGTGGACTTCGACAAATCGGGTGGGCAGTGGCGGGTGCGGAATCTGACGGTGATCACCCGACCCACCCCTAATGGGGCTCCCCGATGAGCCCGCGTCGTCAGATCGATCCCGATGAGCCCGAGTTCTTTGTGGCAGTGGAGAATCCGCCGAAGCGGTGGGGTCTGCCGGTGGTCGGCGGACTGTGCGCCCTGCTACTGGCCGGCGTCATCGGGCTGTGCACGGTGATGGTGATGGCCCACGAATCGGACCGACGGACCGAGGTCAGGGACGCGTCCGCGCTGGCCTACGTACGGGATTTCATGACGGTGTACACGACCATGGATCCGTTCCACGCCAACGACTACGCGGACCGGATCAAGGCGCAGGCCACCGGCGAGTTCGTGCAGGCGTTCACGGAGAAGCAGAACGAGATCGTCATCCAGGTGGCCCGGTTGGAGCCCACCACCGGTGCGGTGCTCGCCGCCGGCGTGCAACGCTGGAACGACGACGGCAGCGCCGATGTCCTGGTGGCTACTCTGACGACGAGCAAGACACCGGATGGCAAGCAGACCATCGAGACCGGAAGCCGTTGGTTGGCAACGACAATTCAGGAAGGACGCCAGTGGAAGATCAGCCGACTGATTCAGGTGATCTGACCACCGGGTCCGAGAAGGACCAGGTCGAGGTTCAGCCGACGGGGAAGGCGGGGCGGGTCACACCGCCGGTGCCCGATGTCGAGGCCGCCACCGAGACCGACGCCGAGGGTGCTGCGGACGGGGTGGCTGCGGAGCCCGAGGCGGAGCCGGTCTTGGTTCCCCACCGCACCGCGGGGCGGCCGCTCAAGATCGTGGCGGTCATCGCCGCGGCGCTGTTCGTCGCCGCCGGAGCCTTCGCGGGCGCCACGGCGCAGCGGTACCTGTCCGACCGCGCCCTCGTGCATACCAAGGTCGAGATCGCCCGTACCGCAACCAATGCCATCACCACGCTGTGGACCTACACCCCCGAGGACATGGAGTCGCTGCCCGACCGGGCGCAGAAGTACCTCGCCGGTGACTTCGCGACTCAGTACCGCCAGTACATCGATGCGATCGTGGCACCCAACAAGCAGGCCCAGGTGTCCAACAGCACCCAGGTGCTCGGCGCCGCCATCGAGACGATCAGCCCGGCCAACGCCACCGCGCTCGTCTATACGAACTCGGTGGCGACCAGCCCGGTCACCAAGAACATCCCGTCGCTGCGGTACCTGTCCTACCGCCTGACCCTGGAACGCCGGGACTCGGCGTGGCTCATCACCGAGATGACACCGGTGACGTCACTGGATCTGACGCCGAGGCTGTAAGCGGGCATTAGCCTGGCGGTCATGCCTTCCGTACTCGTCACCGGCGCCGGTCGTGGTATCGGGCGCACCATCGCCGACGAACTTGCCCGCCGGGGTTGGGACGTCATCGCCGGCGTGCGCTCGGCAGCCGATGCCGCTGCTGTCGGGGCCGTGCACGAACGCATCACCGGCGTCATCCTCGACGTGACCGACGAGGAGCATCTCGCGGCCCTGGACGCGCTGCTCCCGGCGCGCCTGGACGCGGTCGTCAACAACGCCGGCATCGTCGTCGCCGGGCCGATGGAGGCCGTCACCACGGACGGCTGGCGAAAACAACTGGATGTCAACGTGATCGGGCAACTGGCGGTGACCAGGGCGGTGCTGCCGCGGTTGCGTGAGTCCCAGGGCCGGGTGGTGTTCATCTCCAGCGTGAACGGCCGCCTCTCCACCCCGTTGACGGGTGCGTACTCGGCCTCCAAGTTCGCGCTCGAAGCAGCCGCGGACGCGTTACGGATGGAGCTGGCGCCGTGGCGCATCCCGGTTGTCCTCATCGAGCCGGCGCAGACCGATACCGATATGTGGCGCACCGCGGACACAATGGTCGCCGATGTGGAAGCACAGCTAACCCCGCAGCTTCGCGAACTGTATGCCCGCCACGTTGCTGGTATGCGTAAGTCGGTGCCGATTTCGCAACGGCTGGCCGTCGCGCCCCAGACGGTGGCCGAGGTGGTGCAGAGCGCGCTGACCTCGCGGCGGCCCCGGTCACGCTATGTCGTCGGCCTGAGTCCCAAGGCCCAGGTCGCATTGCTCACCAATATCCCCGCCGCTTTGCGGGACCGGATACTGCGGATGGTCATGCGCCAACCTTGACCAAATACCCACGCGCACAAGCCTTCGACGCATGCGAAAGTTTACTCGGCAAAGAGCGGTTCGGTTTCCCTGTTCAGGTGTTACGGTCCTGTGCGTCAGCTTGGGGGTGGCGGGGAAAGGCGTGTGCGAATGTCGGGGAAGCATCGCGTGGCGGGGGAACGAACCAAACGGATAGCCGTGGTCAGCGCGGCGACGATGACGGCCACGGCCCTGACCGTCGGCGCTGCGGCGCCCCAGCCGGTCGCGCCTCGTCCGGATCTGCGGTTGGTGCACGACCAGCCGGTGAACCGGGCGGGATCTACGAGCCTGTTCCCGCAGCCCGGTGTACTGCCGGATATCACTGGCGGACTGGGTAATTCGATCTACAACACCGGACAGAACGCGGTGGGCAACCTCTCCGAAGCGCTGCTCAACGCGTTCAGCCTGCCGCATCTGCTCGGCCAGCCGTCGGTCGATCTGAATGCGCTGTTGGACCTGATCCCGCCGAATCTGCTTGATCCGGTACTGGACGCGGTCAAGATCGACCTCGGGACGATTCTGCACAACGCCTTGACCTTTCCGGTCAACCTGCCCGTGATCGGGCACACCGATCTGCTGGCTCCGGTCGTCAATGCACTCATCGGACTGCTGGACGGACTGAACATCACCGACGCGTCCGGCGTCGCCTCCCTCAACCACGTCCTCAAGCTCGTGGGTATCGACCTGGACGGCATCCTGTCCAGTCTGCAGATCCCGGACTTCATCAGGATCGTCACGCCGGGCCCGACATTCGCGCTGTTGAAGGCGATCGGTCTGGACCTGGGCTGGACGCCGGGCACTCCGAACGCGGTGTTCGACCGGATCAATTCGACGCCCTACTTCGACATCTCGGCGACCGGGCTGGTCGACAATATTCTCGATGCCGCAGCCGGCGTCCCGGTGGTCGGTGGCCTCGTCACCGTTGTGCACAACGCGTTGGACACCGTCGCGGCCCTGGCGGAGCAGTTCCACCTCGACATCCCGAATCCGTCGGTGGTGAACCTGCGGGTGCCGATCGTGGCGGGCCTGGGTCTGGGTGCGTTCGCGGCCGGGGCGGCCTATGACAAGGTGCTGGCCGATCTGTCCCACCAACCGGGGGGCGAGAACGCCGCCACCCACCCGGTCGCGGGCAGCTTCACCGTTCTTCCACTGGTGCTGCTGAACAACATGGGCCGCGCCAACGGCGGGATGCTGTCGCGGTTCTATCCGTTGGCCGACCTGTTGGGCATCGACGTGATCACCCCGGAGACCCAGGCCACTCATAGCGGCGGAACACCGTTGCTGCGCACCGGATTATCCCTCGGTGGCGCCAACCTGATACCGGTGAAGGTCGATGCGACGGTGGAATACCAGCCGTTCTCCGACTTCGCCGCCTGGCCCAATCCGCTGACCCTGCTGAACAACCTGATCGCCGGGACCGTCGGCGCCAGCTACATCGTCCGCGGGCTGGACGTGGACGGCACGATCAACCAGGTCAGGTCCGGAGTCGGCGATATCCTCGACGGCGTCCAGTCCGGAGATCCGTTGGCGGTCAACCTGTATCTGACCTTACCGACCAAGACGCTGCCCTTGCTGGAACCGCTGTACCTGACCGGTGATGTGCTCAATGCCGTCAGCTTCGGCACCTTGGGCCAGATTCCGACGCGGTTGGCCAACGCGTTGGCGCCCGCGCTGACCAGCCTGGTGAATCTCGGCTACACCGATGTGGTGCGCAACGCGGACGGGACGTACACCAGGACGCTCGACGACG
>JAHFVC010000311.1:0-4330 GCA_023264765.1 Mycobacterium sp.
CACCGACCTGCCCCTGCACCCCGGTTTCGCGGCCAGCTGGGACCGGCTGCGCAGCGTCACCGCCACCATCCCGCTGCTCACACCCTGAGCGCGTCCTTGAGCTGACGCGCGGCGGCCTGCGGGTCGTCGGCCTCGGTGATGGCGCGCACCACCACGATCCGGCGGGCGCCCGCGGCCAGTACCTCCGGCAGCCGCTCGGCGTCGATCCCCCCGATCGCGAACCACGGCCGCTCCGGCGCCAGCGCGGCGGTATGCCGCACCAGGTCCAGGCCCGGTGCGTGGCGGCCGGGTTTCGTCGGGGTGGGCCAGCACGGCCCGGTGCAGAAATAGTCGACCGGTTCGGTCAGCGCCGCGGCGACCTGCTGTGCGTCGTGGGTGGACCGGCCGATGACGGGCCGCTCCCCGATGATCGAGCGCGCGACCTCCAGCGGCAGATCGTCCTGCCCGAGATGCAACACGTCCGCCCCCGCGGCCCGCGCCACATCGGCACGGTCGTTGCACGCCAGCAGCGCGCCGTGCCTGCGGGCGGCGTCGGCCAGGATCTCCAAAGCTGCCAGCTCCTGCCGGGCTTCCATCCCCTTGTCCCGCAGCTGGATGATGTCCACCCCGCCGGCGAGCGCGGCGTCGGCGAATTCGGCGAGATCACCGCGCGCGGTCCGGGCGTCGGTGCACAGGTACAGGCTGGAGTCGGCGAGGCGCTTACGTGGATCCACACGAGCGAGGTTAGCGATCCGGGCCGAGTACCCTGGACAGCCGACACGGGAGTCCCGGGACCGGGGCTGAGAGTGGGCCAATCACCGGCCCTGACCGTTACACCTGATCCGGGTCATGCCGGCGAAGGGAGAGGGAATGTCTGAACGTGCACTAGCGGTCATCGGCGGCGGCGTCATCGGCCTGTCGATCGCACGGCGCGCGGCCCAGGACGGCTGGTCGGTCCGGGTACACCGCACCGAGGCGCGCGGCGCCTCCTTCGTGGCAGGCGGCATGCTCGCCCCGCACAGCGAAGGGTGGCCCGGTGAGGACGCGCAACTGGCGCTGGGACTGGAATCCCTCAAGCTGTGGCACACCGGCTTCCTGAACGGGCTGCCCGACGATGTGGTGACCGCGCGCGAATCTCTCGTGGTCGCGGTCGACCGGGCCGACGCGGCGGACCTGCGCACCGTCGCCGACTGGCTCTCGGCGCAGGGTCAGCCGGTCCGCCCGACGACCGCGGCCCGCGATATCGAGCCGCTGCTGGCCCAGGGCATCCGGCACGGCTTCGTCGCTGAGACGGAGTTGGCGGTGGACAACCGGCTACTGGTCGATGCGCTGCAGGCGGCCTGCGATGCACTCGGCGTGCAGTGGGCGCCGCCCGTCGCGGACCTGGCCGACGTGCCGGGCCTGCGGGTGATCGCCAACGGGATCGACGCCCCGGCGCTGTGGCCGGGCCTGCCGGTGCGCCCGGTCAAGGGTGAGGTGCTGCGGCTGCGCTGGCGCAAGGGCTGCATGCCTGCGCCGCGGCGCGTCGTGCGGGCCCGCGTGCACGGCCGCCAGGTGTACCTGGTGCCGCGCGCCGACGGGGTGGTGATCGGCGCGACCCAGTACGAACACGGCCGGGACACCGCGCCGGTGGTGACCGGCGTGCGCGACCTGCTCGACGACGCGTGCGCGGTGATGCCCGCGCTGGGGGAGTACGAACTGGCCGAGTGCGCGGCCGGGTTGCGGCCGATGACACCCGACGGGCTGCCGATTGTCGGCAGACTGGACGAACGGACGCTGGTGGCCACCGGGCATGGGCGCAACGGGTTTCTGCTGGCGCCGTGGACGGCGGAGCGGATCGCTGAAGAGCTGGGAGCGCGATGATACTGCTGGTCAACGGCGAAGAGGCCGACGTCAGAGATGACATCACCGTCGAAGAATTGGTGAGCGACTTGGGTTTTCCGGAGAAAGGCATCGCGGTGGCCGTCGACTGGGAGGTGCTGCCGCGCTCGGCGTGGCACACCGCGCTCACCGATGGCGCCCGGGTGGAAGTGGTGACGGCGGTGCAGGGTGGCTGATTCGGCGGGCTGGAGCGCAGCGACCGGGGAGTTGACCGCGAACGGGAAACTGTCCATCGCGGGCCGCGAGTTCGGCTCGCGGCTCATCATGGGCACCGGCGGTGCGGCCAACCTCGCCGTACTGGAGGAGGCCCTGATCGCTTCGGGCACCGAATTGACCACGGTGGCCATGCGCCGCGTCGACGCCGAAAGCGGCACCGGGGTACTGGATCTGCTCAACCGCCTCGGCATCACCCCACTGCCCAACACCGCGGGGTGTCGCGGTGCGGCCGAAGCCGTGTTGACCGCGCGGCTGGCCCGTGAGGCGCTCGGCACCGAGTGGGTGAAGCTCGAGGTCATCGCCGACGAGCGCACCCTGCTCCCCGATGCGATCGAGTTGGTCAGGGCCGCAGAGCAATTGGTGGACGACGGGTTCGTCGTGTTGCCCTACACGAACGACGACCCGGTGCTGGCCAAACGGCTGGAGGACACCGGCTGCGCGGCCGTCATGCCGCTGGGCTCGCCGATCGGCACCGGACTCGGCATCGCCAACCCGCACCACATCGAGATGATCGTGGACCGCGCAGGCGTTCCGGTCATCCTGGATGCCGGCATCGGCACCGCGAGTGACGCCGCACTGGCCATGGAACTCGGTTGCGACGCCGTCCTGTTGGCCACCGCCGTCACCAGGGCCGCCGATCCGCCGGTGATGGCGGCCGCGATGGCGGCGGCCGTCACCGCCGGGCACCTGGCGCGTCAGGCGGGCCGCATCCCCAAGCGATTCTGGGCGCAGGCATCGAGCCCCACCACCCCGTGAAACGTTATGTGGCGCTGGGCAGCTCGATGGCCGCCGGCCCCGGCATCAAGCCGCACGCAACCGGGGCGCCCCTGCTGGCGATGCGCTCGGCGCGCAACTATCCGCACCTGGCCGCCGCGCGGCTGGGGCTGGATCTGGTGGACGTCACCTTCTCCGGCGCCACCACGGCGCACATCCTGCACGAGGAGCAACATGGGGTGCCGCCGCAGATCGAAGCCCTCGACGGATCCGAGTCGCTGGTCACGGTGACCATCGGCGGCAACGACGTCGGCTACGTGCCGCTGCTGTCCGTCGCGGCGCTGCCGTCCCTGCTGCGCCGGATGACCCCGGTCGGCGACATGTTCGACGAGGCCGCCCGCGACGCCGCGCTCGACACGGTGCGCGACGCCCTGGTCCGGGTCGGCACCGCGATCCGCGAATGCGCGCCGAGCGCGCGGGTGCTGTTCGTCGACTACCTCACCCTGCTGCCGCCCGCGGACACCACGTCGCCCCCGATTCCCGCCGATCTGTTTGCCCTGGGGCATCGGGTCGCCGACGGCCTGGAACGGGCCACCGCCGACGCTGCCGCCGATACCGGGTGCGAGGTGGTGCGTGCCGGCGCGGCCAGCCGCGAACACCACCCGTGGTCGCGGCAGCCCTGGACCACCAAACCGAGTTGGATCGTGCTGCCGCTGCCCGGGCGGGGCCCCGCTCCGCTGCATCCGAACGCGGCGGGCATGAGCGCCGTCGCCGACCTCATCGCTGCGCAGCTGTGATCGAACTCGCGGGCCTGACCAAACGCTTCGGCCGCGCCACCGCCGTCGACGACCTCACCTGTACCGTCGAATCCGGCGTTGTCACAGGATTTCTCGGCCCCAACGGGGCCGGCAAGTCGACCACCATGCGGATGATCCTCGGGCTGGACCGGCCCACCGCCGGCACGGCGACGGTGCTGGGTAAGCGCTATCACGAACTGCACCACCCGCTGCGCACCGTCGGCGCGCTACTGGATGCCCGTCAGGTGCACCCGAACCGGTCGGCACGTGCGCACCTGCGCTGGATCGCGGCCAGCAACCGGATCCCCGCCACCCGGGTGGACGAGGTGCTGGACACGGTGGGCCTCACCGAGGTCGCAGGCAAGCGGGCTGGGACCTTCTCGCTGGGGATGAGCCAGCGCCTCGGCATCGCGGCGGCGCTGTTGGGCGACCCGCAGGTGCTGTTGTTCGACGAACCGGTCAACGGGCTGGACCCGGAAGGAATTCGCTGGGTGCGCACCTTCATGCGCGCACTGGCCGACGAGGGCCGCACCGTGTTCGTCTCCAGTCACCTGCTCGCCGAAATGGCCAACACCGCCGACCGGTTGGTGGTGATCGGCCGCGGGCGGTTGATCACCACCACCTCCATGGACAAATTCCTCACCACATCGGCCGACGTCCTGGTCCGCAGTCCGGCGCTGGACCGGCTGGCCGAATTGCTGGCCGCCGACGGAATCTCGGTGACGCGCGAGGACGCCGCACTT
>JAHFVC010000311.1:4340-8157 GCA_023264765.1 Mycobacterium sp.
AACTGGCCGCCCGGCACTGCATCGCCCTGCACGAGCTGACCACGACACGGGCCTCCCTGGAGGAGGCGTACCTGAACGTCACCGACGACGCGACCGAATATCGGGCCGGCTCATGACCATCGTCGCGGAGTACCTCAAACTGCGGAGCACCCGCTCCCCGGCCGCGATGGTGTTGGTGGTGCTGGTGCTCAGCGTCGGGATGGCCGAGCTGCAGGCCTATGCGTCGTATGGACCGCTGGCCCCGGAGCGGGCCGCGTCCGGGGCCGCCATGTTCGGCGTGCCGGTCCTGATGATCCTCTCGGCCCTGACCGTCACCGGCGAGTACCGCACGGCCATGATCCGCACCACGTTTCTGGCCACCCCGAACCGGGTCCGGGTGCTGGGTGCCAAAGCGATTGTCGCCGCGGCGTTCTCCGGGGTGGTGAGCGCCGTGGCGACGCTCGGGGCCGTCGTGCTGACGGCCGGCGCGCCGCACTGGCGGGTGGTCGGCGCAGTGACCCTCTACGCGGTGCTGGGGGCGGTGCTGGCGGTCGGGCTCGGCGCCGTGGTGCGGCACACCGCGGCAGCCATCGCCGTTCTGCTGCTGCTGCCGTTCGTGGTGGAACCGCTGCTGGGGGTCAGCCCGCAACTGGGGGCGCGGATCGGCCCGCTGCTGCCGTTCGCCAACGCCAACGCGTTCACCGGCGTCACATGGCTGCAGACTTTCACCATGTGGTGGGGACCTGCAGGGTCGGCGCTGTACTTCGCCGCGGTGGCCGCGGCCGTCTTCGCGGTGGCCGCGCTGATGGTGACCCGCCGGGATGCCTGACGCGCGTCGGCTACCGTGGGTCCTATGCGGCTCAGATCACATGCGGCAACGGCGTTCGTTTCGGTCGCGGCCGTCCTGGCAGGCTGCGCTCATGCGCCGGCGCCGCAACCCACGGCGGTTCCTGCACCCGCCCCGCCGAACGCCGAGTACGCGGGCACCTTGCGCGACCGGGTCACCGCCGACGCGATGATGGCGCACCTGAAGAAGCTGCAGGAGATCGCCGACGCCCACGACGGCACCAGGGCGATGGGCACGCCGGGATACCAGGCCAGCGTCGACTATGTGGCAAACACCCTGCGGGACAAGGGGTTCGACGTGCGGACCCCGGAGTTCGAGGTTCGCCTGCCGTTCGCCGAGGATCCGGCGCTCACGGTGTCGGGGGCGCGGGTGGCGGCCAAACCGCTCAACTACACGATCGGCACCAACGGCGACGGCGTACGCGGCCCGCTGGTGGTCGCACGCGCCGACGAGAGCCCGGGCTGCGCCGAGGCCGACTACGACGGCATGGCGCTGGCGGGCTCGGTGGTGCTGGTCAACCGTGGCGCCTGCCCGTTCGGCGACAAGCAGGCCATCGCCGCGAAGCGCGGAGCCGTGGCGCTGATCGTGGCGAACAATGTCGACGGCGACGAATTCGGCGGCACGCTCGGTGAGGACACCGACGTCAAGATTCCGGTGGTCAGTGTCACCAAGGCCGAGGGCGCCCGGCTGCGCGGCGCCCCCGGGCCGGTGACCTTGACGATGAAGGCCGGGGTCAACGTCGAGCACACCCGCAACGTCATCGCCCAGACCAGGACGGGCTCGGCCGCCGACGTGGTGATGGTCGGGGCACACCTGGACAGCGTGCCCGAGGGACCCGGGATCAACGACAACGGCTCGGGTACCGCCGCCGTGCTGGAAACCGCACTGCAGATGGGTAGTTCACCGAACGTGCCCAATGCGGTGCGCTTCGGTTTCTGGGGCGCCGAGGAGCTGGGCCTGCTGGGGTCCACCAACTACATCTCGACCCTCGGTGTGGATCAGCTCAAAGACATTGCGCTGTACCTGAACTTCGACATGCTCGCATCCCCCAACCCCGGTTACTTCACCTACGACGGGGACCAGTCGCTGCCGCCGGAGAAGGACGGCAGCGTGCCGAGGGTGCCGGAAGGCTCCGCCGGAATCGAACGCACGCTGGTGGCCTACCTGGCCGGGGCAGGCAAGACAGCCGAGGACACCTCCTTCGACGGACGCTCGGATTACGACGGGTTCACCAAGGCCGGAATCCCTTCCGGCGGACTGTTTTCCGGTGCCGAGGAGAACATGACCGAGGACCAGGCGCAACTCTGGGGAGGCAAGGCCAACCAGCCCTTCGACCCGAACTACCATAAGGCGACCGACACGCTTGAGCACATCGACCGAACCTCACTGGACATCCAGGGCAAGGGCGTGGCGTACGCGGTGGGGCTCTACGCGCAGGATCAGCGCGGCCGCAACGGTGTCCCGGTCCGCGGCGACCGCACCCGCCACACGTTGTCCGGCTCATGAGGCGACTCGCAGCTCTCGCGGCGGCCGCCCTGGTGCTGAGCGCGTGCTCGCCGCCGCCACCGCCGTCGGCCGAGATCTCCGCCCAGTACCTGGCGGGCAAGGTGACCGCCGACGTCATGTTCGCTTACCTGCAGAAGCTCGGCGACATCGGCAACCGGGCACCCGGTACCCCCGGCCATGACGCAGCGGTGGACTACATCGCGGGAGTGTTGCGCGACAAGGGGTTCGACGTGCAGACCCCGGAGTTCGAATGGCTCAAGACGGGTGACCCCGGCACGCCGACACTGGAAGTGGCGGGCAAGCGCTATGCCGTCGATCAGGGCTCACCGCTGGCGCCGACGCCGCAGGCCGGCCTGAGCGCACAGAGCGTGCGCCCAGCGAAACCGTCCGGCTGCACAGCGGCCGACTACGGGAGCGCCACCGGATTCCGAGGCGCGCTGGTGATCGTCGACGCCCTGGGCTGCTCGGTGGTCGACAAGCAGAACGCGGCGCAGGCCGTGGGGGCCGTCGGCCTGCTGATGGTGGCCACCGAGGCCGTGCCCGGCCTCTTCCCGCCGGGCTACTACCAGCAGCTCAAGGTCCCAGTCGCGATCATCGACCGCACCGTGGATGCCGCGCTGCGGCGCACCAACGCGCCTGTGCGGCTGACGCTCGACGGGACCGCAAGTCTCGCGCGGTCGCGCAGTGTCACCGCCCAGACCCGCACCGGCGAGCACGGCAACGTCATCATGGCCGGAGCTCAATTGGACAGTGCGCCAGGCAGTCCCGGCATGAACGACAACGGGACCGGCGTGGCGGCGCTGCTGGCCGCCGCGACCGCGCTGGGCTCCTCACCGGCCGTCGCCAACGCGGTGCGGTTCGCGTTCTGGGGTTCGGAAACCCTCGGCGCCCCAGGGAAATACCTCGCCGGACTGGCCGCAGATCAGCTCGACGACATCGCCGTCTACCTGGATGCCGACATGCTGGGTTCGCCCAACGCCGGCTTCTTCACCTACGACGGCGACCAGTCGGGCCAGCCCAACCCGGATATCACATCGGTGCCGGAGGGGTCGGCGGGAGTGGAGCGCACCCTGGCCGGATATCTGAACCTGGCCGGGGTCCGGCCCGCCGACCAGCCGCTGGACCGGCTCAGCGACTACGGCCCGTTCCTGGCCGCCGGCATCCCCGCCGGCGGTGTCACCACCGGTGCGTTGCAGAAGAAGACGCCGGTCCAGGCTCGGCTCTGGGGTGGCAAGGCCGGTCAGCCGTTCGACCCGAACACCGGCGGTCCCCGTGACGGCATCGACAACGTCGATCGCCGCGCCCTGTCCATCACCGGGCCGGCCATCGCGTTCGCCGTCGGCACCTACGCTCAGTCCACCGACGGAGCCAACTGCGTCCCGGCCCGGGACAGCCGCCACCACAAACCCTGAGGAGTGCCGTGTACCTGCGCGTCGACACCCGCAGCACCCCACCCCATGTCGAGTTGTGCGAACCCGAGGATTT
>JAHFVC010000550.1 GCA_023264765.1 Mycobacterium sp.
ACACGATGCAGACCAACGTCCCGCACATCTACGCCATCGGCGACGTCACGGCCAAGCTCCAGCTCGCCCATGTGGCCGAGGCTCAGGGTGTCGTCGCGGCCGAAACCATCGGCGGCGCGGAGACTCTGCCGATCGACGACTACCGCATGATGCCTCGTGCGACGTTCTGTCAGCCGCAGGTCGCCAGCTTCGGACTCACCGAGCAACAGGCGAAAGACGAAGGCCGCGAGATCAAGGTCGCGAACTTCCCGTTCGCCGCCAACGGCAAGGCACACGGACTCGGCGACGCCACCGGCTTCGTCAAGCTGATCGCCGACGCCCAGTACGGTGAGCTCATCGGTGGCCATCTCATCGGACCCGACGTCTCCGAGTTGCTCCCGGAACTGACGCTCGCCCAGAAGTGGGACCTGACTGTCAACGAGTTGGCCCGCAACGTCCACACCCACCCGACGCTGTCGGAGGCTCTGCAGGAAGCCATCCACGGCCTCGCAGGGCACATGATCAACTTCTGATCTTTCAGATCGTTCGGCGGCGGCGACCACTTCGGTGGTCGCCGCCGTTGTCGTAGGTGCGCCGCGATCCTTCTGAGTCTCGCTCGGCAAATCTTGTGAATAGTCATAATCGCTTCGCCGCCCAAACTGACCTGGCGTTTCTTCAATGCTGGTACTTTTCGCATGCCGCATCAGGGGGAGTGCTCAGGGGGTGAGTGGATTGGGATCGTCGACGGGGTTGACGCGTGTCTCGAGTGGGTTCGCCGGAGGCCTTCGTGCGTTCGGGCAGACACTCGAATTGGGCGCGGCGGCCCTGATCCATCTCGTCCGCGACATCCTCTCGCTTCGCCATCCGTGGCGAGACACCGTCGAGCAAGCCTGGTTCGTCGTCACCGTCACCGTCGTTCCTGCAGTCCTGGTGTCGATTCCGTTCGGCATCATCGTGTCCGTCCAAGTCGGAAGCCTGACGGACCAAATCGGAGCGACGTCGATCGCCGGTGCCGCAGGTGGTCTCGGGGTGATCCGGCAGGGCGCGCCTATAGTTGCGGCCCTGTTGCTGGGCGGTGCAGCGGGAGCTGCCGTTGCCGCGGACCTCGGGGCGCGCACGATCAGGGAAGAGATCGATGCGATGCGCACCATGGGGATCGATCCGGTACGGCGACTTGTCGTTCCGCGGCTGGCGGCATTCATCGTGATCGCGCCGCTTCTGTGCATCCTCATCATTTTCATGGGACTCGCCGCCGGCTACGCCATCAATATCGGCTTCCAGAGCGGAACACCGGGCAGCTACATCAGCTCGTTCGCCTCGTTCGCGTCGGTCGGCGACTTGATGGTCGCGCTGGTGAAGGCCGAGATATTCGGCATCATCGTCGTAGTCGTCGCGTGCGACAGGGGACTGAACGCTATGCACGGGCCGCGAGGGGTTGCCAACGCGGTCAACGCGGCGGTAGTGCTGGGAGTGGTGTCTGCGTTTGCGGTCAACGTCGTCATCACCCAGTTGGTGGCCATGTTCATGCCGCAGAGGCTGGGCTGAGATGGCCATACCGTCGACCTACACGGTTCATGGCACCGCCGGACTGACACGAGTCCTTCGTCGGGTCGGTCGAATACCGGGCAATGCACTGGAGATGCTCGGCCACCAGATCACGTTCTGTTTCAAAGTCCTCGTTGCGATCCCGCACACCGTTCGGTCCTACCAGCGACAGATGCTGCTGATCCTGAGCGACATCACTTGGGGCAATGGCAAGTTGATCGTCGGCGGCGGCACCGTGTCCGTTCTGGTCGTCTTGGGTGTCGCCGTGGGCGCATCCGTCGGCATCGAAGGATTCAACACCCTGGGCATGGTCGGGATGGAACCGCTCACCGGCTTCGTGTCGGCCTACGCCAGTACCCGGGAACTTGCCCCGATGATCGCGGCGATCGGATTCGCGACTCAAGCCGGATGTCGAATGACGGCCGAGATCGGTGCAATGCGCATCTCCGAGGAGATCGACGCTCTGGAGGCCCAGGGGATTCAGTCGATTCCGTTCGTCGTCACCACTCGGGTCGTCGCAGGGGTCGTCACCATAGTGCCGCTCTATCTGTTGACCTTGATTCTGAGCTACGTCTCGTGCGCAGTGGTCGTACGCATCGTCGGCGGACAATCGTCGGGAACGTACGACCACTACTTCAGCGCATTCCTTCAACCCGTCGATGTGCTCTACTCGCTGTTCAAGGCCGCCGTTTTCGTGGTCACCGTCATCATCATCCACGGGTATCAGGGCTACTACGCGACAGGCGGACCCGAGGGGGTCGGTCGTGCTTCCGGTCGCGCTGTCCGAGCCAGCCTGGTCGCGGTGGTCGTGTTGGACACGGTCATGACGTTGGTGCTGTGGGGATTCGACTCGGGGATAAGGATTTCAGGGTAAGCGATGGCCGTGTTCGATGATCTGACCGGGCGTTCGGCCGGTCGCGGAACGCTCCGCCTGCGCGGTGTTGCGGTCGCTGCTGTCGCCGTCGTGCTCGCCTGCACTCTGACAGCGTATGCACGCGGAGTGTTCGAACCGACTTTCGACCTGACCATCGATGCCGCGTCGGTCGGGGACGGACTGACTCCTGGCGCCGAGGTCAAGTTTCGCGGGGTGTCGATCGGATCGGTAGTGCGGATCGAGACCGTCGGATTCGGACGGCAGCACATCGACCTGGAGCTCGATCCGAGTCAATCGCGAGAACTCACCGACACCATGCAAGCCCAGTTTTCGTCGTCGAACGTCTTCGGTTCCACTGCAGTCGAATTGGTTTCGGATGGAAGTGGTCATCCGCTGTCGCAGAACTCCACTGTGACGATCTCGGATGACAATCGTGGAGCGACTGTGACCG
>JAHFVC010000551.1 GCA_023264765.1 Mycobacterium sp.
GAAGCCCGCCGCGATGACGGTGACCCGCACCTCGTCGCCGAGCGAGTCGTCGATGACGGTGCCGAAGATGATGTTGGCGTCCGCGTGGGCGGCCTCCTGCACCAGCGAAGCGGCCTCGTTGATCTCGAACAGGCCGAGATCACTGCCACCGGCCACCGACAGCAGCACGCCCTGCGCGCCTTCCATCGAGGCCTCCAGCAGCGGCGAGTTGATCGCGATCTCGGCCGCCTTGAGCGCACGACCGTCACCGCGTGCCGAGCCGATGCCCATCAACGCGGTGCCCGCGCCGCTCATCACGCCCTTCACATCGGCGAAGTCCACGTTGATCAGACCGGGGGTGGTGATCAGATCGGTGATGCCCTGCACGCCGTTGAGCAGCACCTCGTCGGCACTGCGGAACGCGTCCATCAACGAGACCGCGGCGTCACCCATCTGCAGCAGCCGGTCGTTGGGGATGACGATCAGGGTGTCGCAGCTCTCGCGCAGCGCCTGGATACCGTTCTCGGCCTGGTTGGACCGGCGCTTGCCCTCGAACGAGAACGGCCGGGTGACCACACCGACGGTCAGCGCTCCGAGCTTGCGTGCGATGGAGGCCACCACCGGTGCACCACCGGTGCCGGTGCCGCCACCCTCACCCGCGGTGACGAACACCATATCGGCGCCGCGCAGCAGTTCCTCGATGTCGTCCTTGGCGTCCTCGGCGGCCTTGCGGCCCACCTCCGGGTCGGCACCTGCGCCCAACCCACGGGTGGAGTCGCGGCCGACGTCGAGCTTGACGTCGGCATCGCTCATCAACAACGCCTGCGCGTCGGTGTTGATGGCGATGAACTCGACGCCTTTGAGTCCGTGTTCGATCATCCGGTTGACGGCATTCACGCCGCCGCCGCCGATGCCGACCACCTTGATGACCGCGAGGTAGTTGTGCGGGGGGGTCATGGGGTGCCTTCCTCCCAGAATGATCGTGTCCTTGAGGCGAAACCCTCAACCATAGGTTTAGAGTTATGTCAAGTAGTTCCGCGCAAACAGAACGGTAGGGCGGCGACGCCGGATAGCGCGTCAGGCGCGCCGGGGTGTCGCGCGGGTTTTTCTCGTCTTCGTCAGGATCTATTTCACAGTCGGCAGATCCGGGCTGGACACGTCATAGGTGCGGCCCGGCTGCGTCAGCAGCGCGGCGAGTTTCGCGGCCTTCTCCTCGGTGCGGTCGTTGGTGCCCCACACCACCACCCGGCCGTCGATGAGGGTCAGCGTGATCGCCGCGACCGACGGTGCGGCGATCCGGCTGACCTGTCCGGCCACCTCGGGCGGCAGCGAGGTCAGCACCTGCAGCGCCGCCTTCGTGGCGGGGTCCTTCGGACCGGGGGTGTCGGTGTCCAGGTAGGGCAGTCCCGGCGGCGGCGGGCCCGTGACGAAGTCGACGCCGTCCCTGTCATACATGTGGGGACCATCGGGAAAGTCCTTCACCACCAGCGGGACCCGCTCCACCACGGTGATCCGCAGCGTCGACGGATACTCCCGCTGCACCCGCGCACTGGCCACCCGGCGCAGCGTCGCCACTCGTTCGGCAACGGAGTCGGTGTCGACCTGCAGCAGTGGGGTGCCTTCCGGAACAGCTGCGGCGCCGGTGACGTCCTGCTCGGTCAGCACGCTCAGCCCGGTGATGACCGTCTCGCGCACCGACATGAGGGGGGTGAAATACAACACCAGGCCGAGCGCCACGGCCACGACCGACGCCAACGCCGACCACATCAGCAGCTTCAGGCCACGGATGACCCGGCGCGGCGGGGCCGCCTGCTGCGGCTCCGGCCTGCCGGACACCTTGCGCTTGGCCTCCCGGCGCGCGTCCTCGATTGCGGTGGCGCGTGCCTGCGCAGCCCGGCGTTCCTCCCGTTCACGCCGCGCACGTCGGCGCGGGCCTTCGAAATCCTCTGCCGTTTCGGCATTTTCAGCTGCCGCGGGGCTCTCCGCTGTCGCAGGCCCGGCGTCGGCGGGCTCGACCGGATCGGCGGGTTCGGGTCCGCCTTCGGGTTCGGCCATCACCGCACCGGCCGGCGTTGCACCGCGGCCAGGATCTCGCGGCCAAGCAGCGTGACGTCACCCGCGCCCATGGTGACCACCACGTCGCCCGGCCGGGCCACCGCCGCCACCCGATCGGCCACCGCGGAGAAGTCCGGCACGTAATGCACCGGCGAGCTGACGTGCTCGACGATGCTGCGCCCACTCACCCCGGGAATCGGCTGTTCGCGTGCGGCGTACACGTCGAGCACGAACACCTCGTCGGCGGCGCTCAGCGCGACCCCGAACTCGCGCGCGAAAGTCTCGGTGCGCGAATACAGATGGGGCTGGAAGACCACGATGGCCCTGCCGCCGGACTCCTTCGCCAGCGCGCACACCGCAGACAGCGCGGCCGTGACCTTGGTGGGGTGATGGGCGTAGTCGTCGAAAACCCGCACCTCGGCGGCCGTGCCCACCAGTTCGAACCGGCGCCGCACACCCTCGAAGCCGGCCAAGGCCTCCAGCACGACATCCGGGTCCGCGCCGGCCTCGACCGCGGCCAGCAGCGCGGCCAGCGCATTGAGCGCCATGTGCCGGCCGGGCACCGCGAGCCGCATGGTCCGCGGGCTGCTCTCCCCCGCGAGTTGGACGGTAGCCACCGCACTGGTGCCGTGCTGTTCCCAGCTCAGCAGACCGCCGGCCAGGTCATCGCCGGTCGACCCGTAGCGCAACACCCGGATGCCCAGTGCCGCAGTCCGTTCCGCCAGTGCGGCCGCACCGGGATCGTCGACGCAGACCACCAGCGCACCGCCCGGCCGGAGCCGTTCCAGAAAGGCGTCGAACACGTCGATGT
>JAHFVC010000043.1:0-5491 GCA_023264765.1 Mycobacterium sp.
TCCCGGTCACGACCCACGCGGTCTGCATCACCGCGATGAGCGGGGCGAGGCCGATCGTGAGCGGTACGAAGATGAAGTGGTAGACGGTGGTGATTCCGAACTGCCACCGCGACACGTCCAGCGTGTCCATGTGCACCAACTCCCCGGGCTGCGGGTCTCTCTACGACTCTGTAGAACTACGACACACTGTAGTAGCTGATTCTCCCGCTGCCCAGAGAACGTGGCGCAGACAACTCATGCGGCGGGTTGGGCCGGCGGCGGGCTTACGCTTCCCCCGTCGCTTCGCTCGCCCCGAAGGCTTTCGGTCAGCTTCTTCGACGTGGACCGGATGCCGAAGGCGCTGACGACCTCCATCACGCCGATCACCACGAGCCAGATGCCGGTCACCAGAGCCAGCGTCGCGATGGACTCGAACGGCGACGCGAGCACGACGATGCCGGCGATCAGGCTGATGACGCCGACGAAGATGTTCCAGCCGCGGCCGGGCAGGGTGGGATCGCTGATCGCGGACACCGCGGTCGCCACCCCGCGGAACACGAAGCCGATGCCGATCCAGATGGCCAGCAGCAGCACGGCGTCGAAGAGGTGGCGGAACGACAGCACCGCAAGGATCACCGAGGCCGCGCCACTGATGAACAGCAGGATGCGTCCGCCCGCCGACACGTGCAGGCTGAACGCGAAGATGACCTGCGCGATGCCCGTGATCAGCAGGTAGGCGCCGAAGAAGCTGGCGGCCACGACGATCGAGATCTTCGGCCAGGCAAGGACCGCGGCACCGAGTGCCACCGCGAGAACACCCGAGACCAGGGTGGATTTCCACAGGTGGGGCAGCAGGCTTGGGGGAGCGACAGTTGTCATAGGCGCAGTCTCCCACAGCGTCAAATACCGCTGGACGATTACGGCACACCATGATCGGAAGCTCGTTAATCTTCCGTTACCGGCACTGCGCGCTGGGGCCACTGTGGTTAACGTCTTCGCCTTGGGGCAATAGTTGGCCAGACGTCGATGGTGGATGAGCCCGATCAGGAAAGAGGAATCGTGTCAGTTGGATGTAAGAGTCGAGCGACCTTGGTCTGGCGCGTTGCGGCAGTGTTCGTCGCAACCGGTGCGCTGACCCTGTCGGGTTGCGCGAAGAACGAGGACAGCGCCGCGCCGTCGACCACGACGACCGCCGCTTCGGCGTCAAAGGTCGAGACCATCGCCAATACCGTGCCCGAGGCCATCAAGTCCTCCGGCAAGCTGGTGGTGGGCGTGAACATCCCCTACGCGCCCAACGAGTTCAAGGACGAGAGCGGCAAGATCGTCGGATTCGACGTCGACCTGGTCAACGCGATCGCCGCCACGCTGGGGCTGCAGGCCGAGTACCGCGAGTCCGATTTCGCCAAGATCATCCCGTCGGTGCAGGGCGACACGTTCAACATCGGCATGTCGTCGTTCACCGACACCAAAGAGCGTGAGCAAGCAGTCGATTTCGTCACTTACTTCTCCGCGGGCATCCAGTGGGCGCAGCCCAAGGGCGGCTCGATAGACCCCAACAACGCGTGCGGCAAGAAGGTCGCCGTCCAGGCGACCACCACCGAGGAGACCGACGAACTGCCCGCCAAGAGCAAGGCGTGCACCGACGCCGGTAAGCCGGCCATCGAGATCCTCAAGTTCGACAGCCAGGACGCCGCGACCAACGCCGTGGTGCTCGGCCAGGCGGACGCCATGTCGGCTGACTCGCCGGTGACGCTGTACGCCATCAAGCAGAGCAACGGCAAGCTGGAAACCGCCGGGGAGACCTTCGAATCCGCGCCCTACGGCTGGCCGGTGAAGAAGGGCTCGCCGCTGGCGCAGTCGTTGGTGCAGGCGCTGCAGCATCTGATCGACAACGGCACCTACAAGCAGATCGCGTCCAACTGGGGCGTCGAGGCGGGCATGATCGACAAGCCGGTGATCAACGGAGCGATCAGCTGACGATTACCGAAGCTTCAGCGTCTCCACCGGCAATCGACGCGGTGCCCCTACGCCACCCGTGGCGGTGGGTAGGGGCAGCCGCGATCATCGTGGCGACCGGGTTGTTCCTGTACGGCGCGGCAACCAACGATGCCTACCGCTGGTCGGTGTACCGCAAGTACCTGTTCGACGAGCGCCTGCTGGAGGGCGCGTGGAACACCTTGCAGCTCACCATCTATTCGATGGTGCTGGCGATCCTGCTCGGCATCCTCCTCGCGGTCATGCGGTTGTCACCGAATCCGGTGTTCCGGTGGGTCGCCTGGGTGTTCCTCTGGGTCTTTCGCGGAACCCCGGTGTACGTACAGCTGGTGTTTTGGGGGCTGTTCCCGACCATCTACAAGAACCTGCAATTGGGGATCCCGTTCGGTCCGACGTTCTTCACCTTCAACCTGCAGTCCCTCTCGATTCCGTTCCTGCTGGCGGTCATCGGCCTGGGCCTCAACGAAGGCGCCTACATGGCCGAGATCATCCGGGCCGGAATCTCATCGGTGCCCGAGGGACAGTCCGAGGCCTCGACGGCGCTCGGGATGTCCTGGGGCATGACCATGCGGCGCACCGTGCTGCCCCAGGCCATGCGGGTGATCATCCCGCCGACCGGCAACGAGATCATCAGCATGCTCAAAACCACGTCGCTGGTGACAGCTGTGCCG
Source organism: Mycobacterium sp. (assembly GCA_023264765.1). Taxonomy (GTDB): domain Bacteria; phylum Actinomycetota; class Actinomycetes; order Mycobacteriales; family Mycobacteriaceae; genus Mycobacterium. The sequence continues at coordinate 2,646 of JAHFVC010000043.1, forward strand.
TATTCGTATGACCTGTACGGCATCGCGGTCCGCGATATCGGCGGCCGGATCTTCGAACCGGTGCCGATGCTGATGGTCGCCGCGACCTGGTATCTGGCGGTCACCAGCGTGCTGATGGTCGGACAGTTCTATCTGGAGCGGTACTTCTCCAGGGGTGCCTCACGCAAGCTGACCACCAAACAGCTTGAGGCGCTGGCCAAAGCGCAAGCCGGGACAGGTGGAATGTGACGGTAGAAGATTCGGTGCCCGCACGCCCGATGGTGAAGGCAGAGCAAGTCTGCAAGAGCTTCGGCGCGCTGCATGTGCTCAAGGGCATCACCCTGGAGATCGGCAAGGGCGAGGTGCTGGTGCTGGTCGGCCCGTCCGGTTCGGGCAAATCGACTTTCCTGCGCTGCATCAACCACCTGGAGCAGGTCAACGCCGGACGGCTTTACGTCGACGGCGATCTGATCGGCTACCGCGAGCGTGGCGGAAAACTGCACGAGATGAGTCCGAAGGACGCAGCCAAGCAGCGCCGGGATATCGGCATGGTGTTCCAGCACTTCAATCTCTTCCCGCACCGCACCGCGCTGGAGAACGTCATCGAGGCGCCCATCCACGTCAAGGGCAGCAAACGTGATGCGGCGGTGGCCCGGGGCAAGGATCTGCTCGCCCAGGTCGGACTTGCCGAGAAGGCTGATGCCTATCCGGCGCAGCTGTCCGGCGGCCAGCAGCAGCGGGTGGCGATCGCGCGGGCGCTGGCGATGAGTCCCAAGCTGATGTTGTTCGATGAGCCCACTTCGGCGCTCGACCCGGAACTGGTTGGGGAGGTGCTGGGGGTCATGAAGAACCTGGCGCGCGAAGGTATGACCATGGTGGTCGTCACCCATGAGATGGGGTTCGCCCGTGAGGTCGCCGACAAGGTGGTGTTCATGGACGCCGGTGTCGTGGTGGAAAGCGGAGCTCCCCGTGAGGTTTTGGCCAACCCTCAGCACGAGCGCACGAAGGCCTTCCTGTCCAAGGTGATGTAACCGCGGTGCGCAGCTTGGCCGACCCGGCCGCGCCGCTGTGGCGGGCCGCGCAGGTGTTCAGGCTGCTGAGCTGGGTGTACGCCCTGGTCTTCCAGCTGTCGAAGAACGCCGAGCTGGACCGTCCGGTGCTGGGCTGGGTGCTCTTCGGCGTGCTGACCGTCTGGAATGTGGTGTGTGCGGCGGCCTACCTGCGGGGCTTCGGGCGCCACCGGCTCTGGGTGGTCGTGGAGATGGCGGTGGTGGTGGCGCTGATGGCCACCACCCCGGTGGTCGCGTCGGCGGAGTGGACACTGGCCAACCAGTCCTGGCCGACCACGCTGTGGGCCACCAATGCGGTTGTCTCATCGGCGATTCTGGCCGGCCCGGTGGCGGGTATGGCGGCCGGCCTGATCGTGATGGGCACCGCCGCGGCGCTGAAGGGGACCATCTCCGTGGACCTGGTGCGTACCCCGACCATCCTCATCGAGCTCGCGGTGGGGCTGGCCGTGGGGATGGCGGCTACCACCGCGCGCCGAGCGCATGCCGAACTCGAGCGGGCCATCCGGCTCAGTGCGGCGCTGGCCGAACGGGAACATCTGTCGCGGCAGGTGCACGACGGCGTGCTGCAGGTGCTCGCGCTGGTATCTCGGCGCGGGCGCGAGATCGGCGGTGAGACAGCGGAATTGGCTGAAGTGGCCGGTGAGCAGGAGCGCGCCCTGCGGCGGCTGATCAGCGCGCCCGACACCGGGGCGGTGCGTGATTCGGTTACCGACCTCGGCGGTCTGCTGCGCAGACACGAGTCGGACCGGGTCGCGGTCAGCCTGCCCGCCACGGCGGTCTACCTCGACGCCCTGGTGGCCGACGAGGTGCTGGCCGCCACCGTCAACGTGCTGACCAACGTCGAGCGGCATGCCGGACCGGGCGCCCACGCCTATGTGCTGTTGGAGGATCTCGGCGAATCCGTCGTGGTGAGCATCCGTGACGACGGACCGGGTATCCCGGCCGGCCGGCTGGCCCAGGCAGAGAATGAGGGACGGGTGGGTGTGTCCAAATCGATCCGGGCACGGATGCACGCACTGGGCGGCGAGGCCGTCCTGACGACGTCGGAGGGCGGGGGAACGGAATGGGAGCTGACGGTGCCTCGGGGCGAGCGGCCACGGTGATCACCGTGATGGTGGTCGACGACCATCCGATCTGGCGCGACGCGGTGGCCCGCGATCTGGCCGACGACGGGTTCGAGGTGGTGGCGACCGCGGACGGCGTCGGATCGGCACGGCGACGGGCGGGTGCCGTCACACCCGACGTCGTGGTGATGGACATGCGGCTGTCCGACGGCACCGGTGCGCAGGCCACCGTCGAGGTACTGGCCGTCTCGCCAGCGTCCCGCATCCTGGTGCTCTCCGCGTCCGACGAACGCGACGACGTACTGGAGGCGGTGAAGGCCGGCGCCACCGGCTACCTGGTGAAGAGTGCATCCAAGGCGGAACTGGGCGAGGCGGTGCGTGCGACGGCCGCGGGCCGGGCGGTCTTCACCCCCGGTCTGGCGGGCCTGGTCCTGGGGGAGTACCGGCGTATCGCGCAGAGCCCGCACGACGGTCCGACCGGGCCGAGCCTGACCGAGCGGGAGACCGAGATCCTGCGTCATGTCGCAAAAGGGTTGACCGCCAGGCAGATCGGTGAGCGACTGTCGCTGAGCCATCGCACCGTGGAGAACCACGTGCAGGCCACCTTTCGCAAGCTGCAGGTCGCCAACCGGGTCGAGTTGGCCCGCTACGCGATCGAACACGGTCTGGATCGGGAACCAGAAGTCGAGTAGTCCTACTCATCCGCTGCGGTGCCCGTCCGCGCGACGATGAC
>JAHFVC010000043.1:5501-24968 GCA_023264765.1 Mycobacterium sp.
GGGCATGACCGATCCCCAGCAGGTTGCCGCCCGGCTCTCGGCCGAGTTCGCCGCGATGGCGGGCCAATTGGGCCGCGCTTCCGCCGAACTCCATGAACTCGGGCTCAGGCTCGACGGGCAGTCCGCACGTGCCGTCGCCCCGCAACCGGTGTACTGGTCCTATCCTCCGCAACCCCACCCGGTACCCGCATCACTCCCGCCCGCGCCGCCGCGTCCACCGTCGAATTGGATCGGCAAAGCGTTGGCTGCCGCCGGGGTCGCCGTGACCCTGATCGGCGTCGTGCTGCTGGTGGTGCTCGCCGCCCAGGCCGGCTTGCTTGCCCCGCCGGTCCGGGTGGCCGCGGGCGTGGTGCTCGCGGCGGCCCTGGTCGCCGGTGCCCTGTGGCTGCGGTCGCGGCCGGGCGGCAGCGTCGGGGCGATTGCCCTGGCCGCCACCGGCATTGCGACCGCGTACATCGATGTCCTCGCCGTCACCACGATCTACGCGTGGCTGCCCGCCCCGGCCGGGCTGGTGTTGTCCGCCGCGGTCGGTGGCGGCGGCCTGATGCTGGCCCGTCGCTGGGACACCGAACAGCTGGCACTTCTGGTCCTGGTGCCGCTGATCGTGTTGGCCCCGATCGTCGCGGACGGAATCACACTGCTGCTGGTGGGTTTCATGCTCGCGCTCTCGGCGGCGACACTGCCGGTGCAACTCGGCCGGGACTGGGTCTGGATGTCTGTCGCGCGCACGGTGGCCGGTAGCGCACCGGTGATGCTCGCATTGATGGGCGTCGCATTCGGCTCGGGCCGGGACGCCTGGCTCGCCGGCGCGTGTGCCATCGCTGCGGTGCTGTCGCTCGGGTCGGCCGTGTTGGTTCTGCCCCACAGCGCACACCGCGTCGGGGTGGCTCTGGTGGCAGCCGCGGGCGCGCTGCCCGCGTTGGCGGTCGGTGCGGCGACGTCGGCTGCCGTCGCCGCGGTGATGGCGGCGGCATTGTCCGCCGGGGTGCTGGCGATCGTCGTGGTCGCCGATCGGGTTCCCGGGGTGACACCGCCGGTGCGGCAGGTCTGGACGGCGTTGTCGGCCATCGCAGCACTGGTGGCGGTCGGTGTCGGCTTCTCGGCGCCGGTCGCGGGACCGGTGCTGTTGGCCATGGCGGTGCTGGCAGCGGTCGCAGGCCGGCACAGTGTGGCCGCGCAGTGGTCGGCGGTGTTGTTCGGTGGATTCGGCGCGCTCGCGCTCCTGGCGATGGCCGGGCCGGCGACCTTGACGTCGGGCACGGTGCTGACGACACCGGACGCCGTCTCGGTGCTGTTGTCCTGCACGCTGCTGGGCTCCTACGCGGTCGCGCAGTGCTGGTCGGTCCGAACCCGGCTCGGAAGCGATGTCGCGCGGCTGGGGCTGGGTGTGGCGGCGACCGTCGTCGTCTACGCGGTCACCGTGTTCACGGTGACCGCCGGCGTGCTGATCGCCGGCCCGGACGGCGGCTTCCTGGCCGGGCAGATGGCTGCGACGATCTGCTGGATCGCGATGGCCGCGGCGTTGTTCGGCTACGCGGCCCGCCGGCCACGTGCCGACCGATCGCTACCGGTCAGCGCGGGGATGGCGTTGGTCGCCGCCGCGGTGGGCAAGCTGTTCGTCTTCGATCTGGGCACGCTGGACGGCATGTTCCGGGTGGCGGCATTCATCGTGGTCGGCCTGGTCCTGCTCGGCATGGGCGCGGGCTATGCGCGACTTCTCAGCCAGCAGGATCAACAGCGGAATTGAAAATTGCTTTCTGGAATCATTCCAGAAACAGTGTCGTTGCCTCCTATATGACTACTTCTACTCGCCGTACCGAAACCGACGTCAAGGGATTCCAGGCTTCCGTCGCGCTGAGCGCGCATCTGCAACAGGTCCTGGTCGACATGATCGAACTGCATCTGCAGGCCAAGCAGGCGCACTGGAATGTGGTGGGCACGAACTTCCGAGACCTGCACCTCCAGTTGGACGAGCTGGTTGATTTCGCCCGCGAGGGCAGCGACACCATTGCCGAGCGTCTGCGGGCACTGGATGCGGCGGCTGACGGTCGTTCCGACACCGTCGCGGCGACGACGACCCTGCCCACGTTTCCCGCCTACGAACGCAGTACCGCCGACGTGGTCGACCTGATCGCAATCAGGATCTACGCCGCGGTCGAGACGCTGCGCGACGTCGACGACGCCGTCGATGAGGAAGATCCGACCACCGCGGACATCCTCCATCAGCTGATCGACGGACTGGAGAAACTCGCATGGTTGATCAAGTCGGAGAACCGCAAGGTGTGACGCCCGTGCACTCGATTACGCCGGATATCCCAATATTGCACTGAGTGTCGTTAGCCGATCGATGGTCGGACTCCGTTGTTCGCGCCGATCGGGGATGGAGCGCCGGCCGGCGCTGGCAATCATGTTCGGTGGGTGCTGTGCGCCGGCCGGTCGCTGAATCTGCGCCGTGACGGCGCCCTGGGGGGTGCCGTCACGGAGTCCAGAGGGTGGATCCGCGGTGGGGCTCTGACCGGCGGAGGTGGTGAGAGTTAAGCGAACCGTCCTTGCGGGGGTGTGGGCTCTCTCACATGTCAGGATCGGGCCGCGTGAGGTGGAACTTCGAGGCCGCCGGGCAAATCTTGTCCAAGCTGTCATCAAGGCGGATGTCCATCGAACGGGGGACCGTCAATAGGAATTTGCCACGGCAGCATGTCCGGTCGTTGATTGAGTACGCGAAGCGCGCAACTCCATGGTTTTGAACGGAAAACCCTGCTCGCGCTGTGATTTTGCTGTGATGTGAGTCACAAGGCTCTGGAGGCTCATGTTGCCTGCGGAGCGTACGAAGCTTTGCCATAAGTTGACTAATGCGAATTGGATAAGCGTCCGAAGATTCAGCGAAAAATTTGCCGAAGTTTGTTAATTCGGAATGTGGAAAATAGGTCAAAAATTACTTCCAAGTAATTCCGAAAAAAACTGGCGCAACCGTCAATTTTCGAGCAACATCCTCCTCCTGACCTCGAATCACACTGCATACGAACAGGAGTCACCATGCGTACGCCCGTACAAAAACCGATCAAAAGGGTTGCCTCGCGGTGCGTCGTAGCCGTGACTGCGTCCGCGCTAATAGCCGGAGTGCCGGGGCAATTATCCTTGCCAGCCCACCCGCATATCTCCTACGACATCGTCAACACCGCGGCGATCGAGGACCAGGCTTCAACTGTCGGAATCGCCGAGTCCTACCTCTATTACGAAGTGGCCAATGCGACGACCACGGCAGCGCGGCAGGCCATTATCAATCAGGCCTTCGATGCGCTCCAGTCACTCGGCGTCAGCGATGTCCGGATCGCGATCCCCTGGAACACCGTCGAGACCGCCGACGGCAAGTACAACTGGACCGTGCCGGACATGATCGTCGCCGAGGCAGAGAAGCGAGGCATGGGCATCCTCGCCTCGATCAGCCACGCACCGTCCTGGGCGGGCGGCGGCATCGGCAGCGCGCATCCCACCACCGATCAGACTGCCGCGCTCGCCGCCTTCGCGTCCCAGTTCGCCGACTTCACCTCGGCGGTCGCCACCCGGTATTCGACCGGCCCGTTCGCCGGTGCCATCTCGTCGTACGAAATCTGGAACGAGCCCAACGGCGCACTCGAATGGAACCCGTCGGACCCCGCGGCGTACACCGCGCTCTTGAAAGCGGCCTACACCGCCATCAAGGCCGTTAACACCAACATCTCGGTCATCGGCGGAGTGGTCGGGGCCGGCTGGGGCATCCCCGGCCTGTCGGTCGATCCCGTGGGCTTCGTGGCCGGCATGTACGCCGCCGGTGCAAAGGGCTTCTTCGACGCGCTGTCGTTCCACCCGTACAGCCAGAGCCTGCCGTTCAGCTCCGGGGTCGGCGCCACGCTGCCCGGCGGCCTGTCGGCCGTCCAGCAGGTGAAGGCCATCCGAGACCTGATGGCGGTCAACAACGACGAAAGTCTGAAGATCTGGATCAGCGAATACGGCTACGCCACGGCGAACAGCTCCGACGCCGAACAGCTGAAGCAGGCGCAGTTCATCGCAGACCTGGTCAACTACTGGCAGACCTTCCAAGGCGGCGGGCCGATCTTCCTGTACACCGCCCACGACACGTTGGCGAACAGCTCGGTAGCCGAGTACAACTTCGGGTTGTTCACCTACAACTGGGTGGCCAAGTACGCGGCGAACATCGTCAAGCAGCTGGTGGCCAATCCGTCGGCCATCATCGATTTTCCGACCACGCTGCCGGGGCCGGTCGGCGCTGTACTGGGAGCCCTGGCTCAGCAGGTCGCCGCGGCCGTCAACTCGATCGTCAACGCGGTCGCCGGGGTGGTCATGTCCCCGGTCAAGGCCGCCGTCACCGTGGCGAACTCGATCGCCAATGCCCTTGCCGCACTGAAGAAGGCGCTCACCAAGCCGAAAGCTGCCACCGCCGTGGCCAAATCGACAGCGAGCGCGGCGGCACTGAGCGCCGCGGTCGCGACGGAATCCGTCGATGCGACGACAGCCGAGGCAGTGACCACCGCAGGCGCGTCGGTCACCACCAAGGCTGAGGTCGCGAAGGCTGCCACCGGGGAAGTTGCCGCAGAGGCGCCGACCACGAGCAAGGCGCAGGCCGCCACCGAACCGCAGACGGAGATGCCGGCGCAGACGGTGACGGAGTCCGAGACGGTCACCGCGCCGGAACCGGTCACGCAACCCGAAACCGCGACGGCACCGGAAACCACGAAGACGGAGTCGGGCAGTGCGGCCGGCACCGAGGGTCAGTCCGCCACCGAGCAGGCCGCCGCCGACGACAAGCCGGCCGCGGCGAGCAACGCGGGTACGGATCGGCCGCGCAAGACGTGGCGGCACGGCAAGATTCGTGGCGCCAAGGCCGACACCGCGGTGTCGGACAGTGCGTCCGGCGACGCGACGGCTTCCGGCCCGCGGGGGCGCAAGCCGAAGCATCGGGCGACCGCGGGCGTCGGGGCCTCTGAAGGGTCGTCTACGAAGGCGTCGGACAACGGGAGCGGCGGTACCGCTGACTGAGTCGAGGGGAAGGCGAAGGGCCGCGAGGAATCGCGGCCCTTCGTTTGTCTCGAAACATGTTGTCACCGCCCGGCTTAGCTCCATCGGACGCCTCGCCACGCTGTATCGGGCCGGCCGTGAGTCGGTTTTGCGGGTGTCGCCGACAGCAACGGGATCGATGTCCTCCCACATTGCAGGATCGGGCTCCGGATCACCCGATTTTGCACCTTCCAGGGCAAACATTGCCCCGCACCGTCTACGGGCGTGGGGGTGAAGGCTAGGCAAGGTCTCAGTTAAGTTTGCCAAAATTGCGTGTCGGCGTTGAAAACCGATGCTGCCGACGCCGTCGGGTGCCGATCTTTCCCTTCTCAAGTGGCGCGTATACCTGGGAAGATAGGGCATTTTGCCTGCTGAGGACGTTCTCAGGAAAGTCGCAGGAGTGTGGGCGACGCTTTGCCATAACTCGGATTATGAGAATGGAAACCGCTATTTTCCGTGCGGTCAATTAGTTGCCAAAATGAACCCCTTGGGGCTAAGTATTTCGGCACCAATATTACCCCGGGGTAAGTTATGCAAATTGCCGTCACCTCAGTTAATTTTCTTGCACCCTCAAGCACGACAGTGTGGTCAGAGGTACAGAAGAGAAGAGATGAGGCGGTTGCGATGTGGGGACACGGCCCTGGGTCGACACGCGGAGTGATGAAGCGTGCAGTAATCGGGTTGACCACCACGGCCATGATCGCCGCGGCCGGAAGCCATTTCGTCATGCCGGACGTCAAGCGCGTCGCGTCCTACGAAATCCTCAATGTCGCGGCCATTGATGAGGCCCCGTCGACGGTGGGTATTTCCGAGGGCGGAGATTTCTTCCACGACATCAACGACAAACTTCTCAAACCGAACATCACCGCCGCAGAAGTCGCCGCGATCCGCGCGGAGGTCGACCAGCGGCTCCAGAAGATGAAGGACATCGGTGTCACCAACGTCCGGGTGCTGGTGCCCTGGGCGAACATCGAACTGAAAGACCCCGATCTTCCTGGTGCTACCCGGAATTGGGCGGCGATGGACATGATCGTCAATGCCGCGAATGCCAAGGGCATGGGGATTCTCGGTGTGCTGAACTCGACGCCGACGTGGGCCACCGAGTCGTCGCCGGTCAACGGTCAGCCCAAGGATGTCAACGACTTCGCGGCCTTCGCCAAGCAGGTGGCCTTGCGCTACGGCGACAAGATCAGCGCCTACGAGATCTGGAACGAACCGAACGCTTTCATCTTCTGGAATCCGGTGGATCCGGTCGACTACACGAAGATGTTGAAGGCCGCTTATACGAGCATCAAACAAGCGGCCGCGCAGCTCAATATCGACATCACCGTGATCGGCGGGGTGGTGGGCGCCGGGACGACGTTGGGCAACTGGACAATGAACCCCGTCGACTTCGTCAAAGCGATGTACAACGCCGGCGCGAACGGCTTTTTCGACGCACTGTCCTTCCATCCGTACGACTACTACTCGATGTTCGGATCCGGCAACTTCGCGGCATCGCAGGTCAAGGCACTGCGGGATCTGATGGATTCCTACCTCGCGCCGGGCCAGGAACAGCTGAAGATGTGGATCAGCGAGTACGGGCTCCCGACCAATGTGGCGACCGAGGCCGCCCAGCAGGCGTACATCGAGGACTTCATCAGCACCTGGCAGAAGATCGCGGGGGCCGGACCGATCTTCTTGTACACCTTGCTCGACAGCGCGGCGAAAAACGAGGACCTCACCAACAATGAGGCGCATTTCGGGCTGTACTACGAGGACGGAACCCCGAAACCCATTGCGCTGATCCTCAAGAAGCTGATCGAGGACCTGAAGCCGACGACGCCGACGAACCCGACCAACCCCGTCACCGCGGTGTTGACGATGCTGGGACAACTGCTCGGCCAGTTCTTGAGCTTCGTGCCGACGGTGATCAACACCGTCGTGACGTCGTTGGTCGCCGCGATCACGCAGTTTTTCAACCCGAAGAAGGTCACCGCCGCGCTGAGTGCGGCCCGGACCGCCACGGTCGACGGGGTCACCGCGGACGAGGCGGAGTCCGCGGCAAAGGCCGGCGACGAGGCCGTCGCGGAGAGTGACGAGAAGGCCAAATCCGCAGAACCCGGGGGCACTGAGGAAACGTCGCAGGAGGTTGCCAAGGACGAGGTGACCGACGCGACCACGGTCGAGGAAGTCGCCACGACGGAAGAACCGGTGGCCGAGGAAGCCGCGACGGAGGAGACCGTAAAGACCCCCGCCGCAGAGGAATCCGTGACCGAGACGCCTGCCGCCGAGGAGGCCGCGACGCCGACCACGCCGGCGGAAGCCACGACGGATCCGGTCACCGAGACCGACACCACCGGCGCGACGGAGTCGGAGACGGCGACCAAGCCCGAGACGCCGGCCAAAGATTCGCCCGCGAAGGACGAGCCCGCCAAGGACGAGCCGTCCAAGCCGGAGTCGTCGACCAAGCCGGAGTCGTCGACCAAGCCGGAGTCGTCCAAGCCGGAGTCGACCAAGCCGGAGTCGACGAAGCCGGACTCGGCCAAGGGCGAGTCGACCGGGGCGTCCGCCGCGAGCGGTGCCGGTGACGACGGTGCGGGCACCAAGGCAACCCGCTCGGGTGGGAAGTCAGGTCATCCGGAGCGCGGCACCAAGCCGAAGGCAGGAGACAAGCCGAGCGCCGGCGACAAGCCGCGGCACGGCGGCGCCGGGACCCCGTCCGCCACGTCGTCGTCGCAGCGGGAGAGCGGCACTGCCAAGGCCGGAGCATCGACCGCGTCGGGAGCCGGCGGGTCCGAGTAAGGAACGAGGGGAGATGAAGGGCCGCGATCGTGCGGTCCTTCATTTTTCATGTGGGTATTGAGTGCCCTCGGTGAGATTCGAACTCACACTGCACGGGTTTTGAATCCGTTTCCTCTGCCAGTTGGGATACGAGGGCCAGCACTGGTGCGGACTCCCACCTTAGAGGATCGGCGGACGGGCTCCCGCACCTGCCCGACGCGCCCATGTAACCCCGAGGTCGCTGTTCGGTCGCACTCACGGAAGAATGGCCGGCATGACCGAAGCTTCCGCCCTGCGCCGTGTCCTCATCGCCGAGGACGAAGCACTGATCCGACTCGATCTGGCTGAGATGCTGCGCGAGGAAGGTTATGAGGTCGTAGGCCAGGCCGGTGACGGCCAGGAGGCGGTTGATCTTGCCGAGAGTCTCAAACCCGACCTGGTGATCATGGACGTCAAGATGCCGCGGCGGGACGGGATCGATGCGGCATCCGAGATCGCGGCCAAGCGCATCGCGCCCATCGTCATCTTGACCGCCTTCTCGCAGCGTGAACTCGTCGAGCGGGCCCGTGACGCCGGAGCGATGGCATACCTGGTCAAACCGTTCTCCATCACCGACCTGATCCCGGCCATCGAGGTCGCGGTCAGCCGGTTCGGCGAGATCGCCGCGCTGGAGCAGGAGGTGGCAAACCTGTCCGACCGGCTCGAGACGCGCAAGCTCGTCGAGCGGGCCAAGGGTTTGCTGCAGGCCAACCAGGGAATGACGGAACCCGAAGCGTTCAAATGGATTCAGCGTGCGGCAATGGATCGGCGCACCACCATGAAGCGGGTCGCCGAGGTCGTCCTGGAAACCCTGGACCCGCCGACCGACGAATCGTCGTCTGCGTGAGCGCTGTGGGCGGGCTGCGTTAACTCTGCGTTTCCGGTCCGGCGTTATCACCTGCTCGCGACACCGACGCGCCGTGGCCAATCGTTCAACATCACGCAACGCGGCGACCGTTTGGCTAGTGTCTACCCGAAGCATCAGCGACCGGCCGACCTGCGGCTGACCGCCGATGCCGTCGAAATCCATGACCCGGAGGTGAAGCGTGCGCAGTCGCGTGGCACGGAATGCATTTGCGCTCGGTGGCGCTGGACTGCTGGTACTCGGCATTGCCGGGTGTAACCAGTCCTCTCCCGAACAGAGCACGTCGAAGGCAGACCTGAAGATCGTCGAGCAGGTCCAGATCGACGAAAACGGCGCGGAGGTCAAGGCCGCCACCGGCGCCACCCCGGCCGATCCCGCCGGCGACGGCAAGGCCACCTGCCCGCCCGTGTCCATCGCGATGGCCGGTGCGCTCAACGGTCCCGACGCGGCCCTGGGCATCAACATCAAGAACGGCGTGCAGCTCGCGATCGACAAGCACAACGCCGCCAACCCGGGCTGCCAGGTGCAACTCAAGCCGTTCGACACCGAAGGCGACCCGCAGAAGGCCACGGCCATCGCACCGCAGATCGTCGACGACCAGTACACGATCGGTCTGGTCGGCCCCGCCTTCTCGGGCGAGACCAAAGCCACCGGCACCGTGTTCGACCAGGCCGGTCTCGTCGCCACGACGGCGTCGGCCACCAACCCGACGCTCAGCCAGAACGGCTGGAAGACCTTCTTCCGCGGCCTGGCCAATGACGCCGTGCAGGGCCCCTCGGTGGCCAACTACCTCAAGAACACGCTGGGCTTCAAGAAGATCTGCGTCATCGACGACAGCACCGACTACGGCCTCGGTCTGGCCACCGCGGTGCGCGACACCCTGGGCCCGGTCGCCGATCCCGGCTGCAACATCTCGGTGAAGAAGGGCGACAAGGACTTCTCCGCGGCCGTGACGCAGGTCAAGGGCGTCAGCCCGGACGCCGTCTTCTACGGCGGTTACTACTCCGAGGCGGCGCCGTTGGTGCAGCAGCTGCGCGACGGTGGCTACACCGGCGTGTTCTCTTCTGCTGACGGCACCAAGGACCCCGAGTTCGTCAAGCAGGCAGGCGAGGCGTCCAAGGACGCGGTCCTGGCCTGCCCGTGCGGCCCGGCCACCGGCACCTTCGCCGAGGAGTACAAGAAGAAGTTCAACGCCGACGCGGGTACCTACAGTGCGGAGGGCTACGACCTCGGCACCATCCTGCTCAAGGGCATCGACTCGGGTGCCATCACCCGGCCGGCACTGCTGGACTTCGTCAAGACCTACAACGGGCAGGGCATCGCCCGCAATTACCAGTGGACAGACAAGGGTGAACTCACCACCAACCTGATCTGGATCTTCAAGGTCCAGTAGGAAACTCACCGACAGGACGCGTCCGGGACCCCGGTTCCGGACGCGTTCTCGTTCCAGACAACCTATCGACCAGGAGCCCGCCACCGGATGACCCCCGATTGCATCGGTCAGTACGTCTGCACCGCAGCCAATATCAACTTCAATGTCGACAACCTGGTGAACGGGTTCGGCCAGTTGACGATTGACGGTCTGGCGTGGGGGGCCATCTACGCACTCGTCGCGGTCGGCTACACCCTGGTGTTCGGTGTGCTGCGGTTGATCAACTTCGCGCACTCCGAGATCTTCATGCTCGGCATGTTCGGTGCCTACTTCGCACTCGACATCATCCTCGGTTTCACCCCCAGCGGCACGCCCTACAACAAGGGCATCATGTTGACGGTCCTGTATCTGGCCATGGCGATGGTGGTCGCCATGGTGGTGTCGGGGTCGGCGGCTGTGGGACTGGAAGTGGTGGCGTACCGGCCGCTGCGCAAGCGCAACGCCCGGCCGTTGACCTTCCTGATCACCGCGATCGGCATGTCGTTCGTGCTGCAGGAGTTCGTGCACTTCGTCCTGCCGAAGTTGATCAAGGGCTACGGCGGTAGCAATGCTCAGCAGCCGATCATCCTGGTGCAACCCAAGACTCAGTTCACGATCTTCGGGGCCACGGTGTCCAACGTGACCATCGTGATCGTGGTGTCGGCACTGGTGCTGGCGCTGCTGACCGACATCGCGATCAACCGCACCAAGTTCGGGCGCGGCATCCGTGCCGTCGCGCAGGATCCGACGACGGCCACGCTGATGGGAGTGTCGCGGGAGCGGGTCATCATGACGACGTTCCTCATCGGCGGGCTGCTCGCCGGCGCCGCCGCGCTGCTCTACACGTTGAAACTGCCGCAGGGCATCATCTACTCGGGTGGATTCCTGTTGGGTATCAAGGCTTTCTCGGCCGCGGTGCTCGGCGGTATCGGCAACCTGCGTGGTGCCCTCCTCGGTGGCCTCATCCTGGGCATCATGGAGAACTACGGCCAGGCGCTGTTCGGCACGCAGTGGCGCGACGTGGTGGCGTTCGTGCTGCTTGTGCTGGTGCTGCTGATCCGGCCGACGGGCATACTCGGGGAGAGCCTGGGGAAGGCGCGAGCATGAGCGATCAGCAGACGACCGGTTGGCGTCGCAACGTACTCGCACCGGGAGATGGCCTGCGCCAGTGGTGGTCGGAGCTCGGCCGGCCGGCGAAGTGGATCTTCGGAGCGCTTCTTTTCCTGATCGTCGGGTTGCTGCCGCTCTATACGCCCGGCTTCCTGGACACCCCGGGCATCAGTTTCGGCGGCACCATGGCGCAGTTCGCGATGATCGCCATCATCGCGATCGGCCTGAATGTCGTGGTGGGACAGGCGGGTCTGCTCGACCTCGGCTACGTCGGTTTCTATGCCGTCGGCGCCTACACGGTCGCGCTGCTCACCAGCCCGGACAGTCCGTGGAACCAGGTGGGCGTGGAAGGCTTCCTGAGCAAGGACTGGGCCTGGTTGGCCTGTGTCCCCATCGCCATGGCCGTGACGGCACTGGCCGGCCTGATCCTGGGCACCCCGACACTGCGATTGCGTGGTGACTACCTGGCCATCGTGACCCTCGGTTTCGGCGAGATCATCCGGCTGCTGGCCGACAACCTCACCGACATCACCAACGGCCCCCGCGGACTCAACGAGATCGCCTACCCACGGCTGGGGGAGAGCGAACACCTGCCCAATGGTGTGTTCTCCAGCGGCAATTCGACGGGCGACGCGAACTACGGCACCTGGTGGTTCTGGCTGGGCCTGGTACTCATCGTCGTCGTCCTGCTGCTCGTCGGAAACCTGGAACGCAGCCGGGTCGGGCGCGCGTGGGTGGCCATCCGCGAGGACGAGGACGCCGCCGAGGTAATGGGCGTCAACACGTTCAAGTTCAAGTTGTGGGCTTTCGTCATCGGAGCGGCCATCGGCGGCCTCTCCGGCGCGCTGTACGCCGGGCAGGTCCAGTACGTCGCGCCGCCGACCTTCAACATCATCAACTCGATGCTGTTCCTGTGTGCCGTCGTGCTGGGTGGTCAGGGCAACAAGCTGGGTGTGGTGTTCGGCGCGTTCATCATCGTCTACCTGCCCAACCGACTGCTCGGAGTGAACTTCCTCGGGATCAACCTCGGCGACCTCAAGTATCTGTTCTTCGGTCTGGCACTGGTGGTCCTGATGATCTTCCGGCCACAGGGTCTGTTCCCGGTCCGTCAACAGTTGCTGAGCTATGGCAAGGCCGCGCGCGGTCTGCTCCGCAAGGCCGACGATTCGAAGGCGGCAGCATGAGTGAGCCGGTTATCGACGAGGAACTCGCCGCACTGCACCGCGAAGTGAACGCTGCCGAGGGTGAAAAGCTCTTGGAGACAAAGGACCTCACCGTCAAGTTCGGTGGTCTGACGGCGCTGGATTCGGTGTCCTTCGACATCAAGCGCGGCGAGATCCTGGGTCTGATCGGACCCAACGGGGCGGGCAAGACCACCTGCTTCAACGCGATCACCGGCGTCTACCGGCCGAGTTCGGGCAGCGTCACGTTCGACGGCGCACCGCTGGGCAAGATCAAACGCCATCAGATCACCCGGCGCGGCATCGCCCGCACCTTCCAGAACATCCGGCTCTGGGGTGAGATGACCGCCCTGGAGAACGTGGTGGTCGGCACCGACGCCCGGCACAAGACCTCGGTGCCCGGCGCGCTCGTGCGCACGCCGCGGCACCGGCGCGAGGAGAAGGACGCCATCGAGCGGGCGGCGGCGCTGCTTCAGTTCGTCGGAATCGCGCATCGCGGCGAGGAGAAGGCCAAGAACCTGCCCTACGGCGACCAGCGTCGGCTCGAGATCGCGCGCGCCCTGGCCACCGAACCCAAGCTGCTGTGCCTGGACGAACCCGCGGCCGGGTTCAATCCGAGTGAGAAGGCCGCGCTCATCGACTTGATCCGCGCCATCCGCGACGACGGCTACACCGTGCTGCTGATCGAGCACGACATGCGACTGGTCATGGGTGTCACCGATCGGATCGTGGTGCTGGAGTTCGGCCGCAAGATCGCCGACGGACTGCCTGCGCAGATCCGGGAGGACCCGAAAGTCATTGCCGCCTATCTGGGAGTGCCCGATGACGAGCTCTGAGCCCACTGCCTCTGATCCGCGCCCGGTTCTGCTGGAGGTGCGCGATGCCGTCGTGCACTACGGCAGAATCCAAGCGCTGCATGGTGTTTCGCTCGTGGTCCGGGAAGGCGAACTGGTCACCCTGCTCGGCTCCAACGGCGCGGGCAAAACCACGATGATGCGGGCCATCTCCGGTTTGCGGCCGCTGAGTTCGGGTTCAGTATGGTTCGACGGGCAGGACATCTCCAAGGTCAAGGCGCACCAGCGGGTCACGCAAGGCCTCATCCAGGCGCCGGAGGGTCGCGGTGTCTTTCCGGGGATGACGGTCGTGGAGAACCTGGAAATGGGTTGTTACGGGCGGAAGTTCGATTCCCGGCACGATCACGACGAGCGCCTGGATTGGGTGATGACGACTTTCCCGCGGCTGGCCGAGCGGCGCAGCCAGGTCGGTGGCACCTTGTCCGGCGGCGAACAACAGATGCTGGCGATCGGCCGGGCCTTGATGGCCAGGCCCAAGGTGCTTCTGCTCGACGAACCGTCGATGGGTCTGGCGCCCATGATCATCTCCCAGATCTTCCGGATCATCACCGAGATCAACAAGCAGGGCACCACGGTGCTGTTGGTCGAGCAGAACGCACAGCAGGCGCTCAGCAGGTCCGATCGCGCGTACATCCTCGAGACCGGGGCCGTGACGCGCACCGGTGACGCCCGCGACCTGTTGAAGGACGACAGCATCCGGGCCGCGTACCTCGGGGTGGCCTGACCGCACAGGGTGGGGAAAGAAAACTCACATCTTCCCACAGCTTCCTCATGGCTTGCGCTGAATTCCAACCGCGAGAATGGATTTCGGTTGGGACTTAGTGAACGGAGCTCGAGATCCAATGAACAGGTGCATCAATGTGGTGGCGAGTTCGGCCGTTTTGGCTGGTCTCGTCGCCGGAGCGCTGGGCGCTGGTGCCGGAGTAGCGACAGCGGCGCCGCAGTGCCCGCCAGGCGCACAGAACTGCCAGGGTGGCGGCCCAGGAGGACCCGGGGGCCCCGGGGGTCAGGGTGGGCGGGGCCCGCAGGGCAACGGCCCCGGCGGCCGTGACGACAACGGTCCGGGTAACAACGGTCCTGGTGGGCATGACAACAACGGTCCGGGTAACAACGGTCCCGGTGGGCATGACAACAACGGTCCGGGCGGCGGACCGCAACACGACGGAACACCCGGCTGGCATCCCGAACGTCCGCCGGCGCTCCCGCCGGGTGTGTTCGATCGGCCCGCGCCGCGCGACGGCGATCCGGCCTGGGGCTGGGGCCCCGGTCAGGGCAACGTCCCGAACTGGGCGCATGCCCGGCCCGGACCTCCGTGGTGGGCTCCGTTCGCACGGGTGTACTGGTCGGATGTGCGCAACTCGTGGGGCTTCTGGTGGGGTCCATTCTGGTTCCCCGCATACTGATTCAGCGCTGAACGTGAGCTCGTGTGCGTGAATCCGCAAGGATCACGCGCGCGAGCTGACGTTCGTGCCGAAATGCGGGTTTACACTCCCGATCGTGAGTGATCGCATCTCGGTCGTGATCGCAGAGGATTCCCTGCTGGTCCGGGACAGTGTCACGCGCTCGCTGTCCACCGTTCCCGAGGTCGACGTCGTCGGCGTCGCCGCGGACTATGACGCCGCCGCCGAACTCGTCGCTGTGCACCGGCCGACCATTCTGATGACCGACGTCCGTATGCCACCCACCTCCACCGACGAGGGGATCCGGTTGGCGCGGTCGCTGCGTGCGACCCACCCGGACGTCGGGGTGATCGTCCTGTCCAACTACGCGGAACCCGGTTATGCCGCAGGCCTGCTGGAAGGGGGCACGGCGGGCCGCGGTTACCTGCTCAAGGAGCGGGTGGCGCATTTCGACGAACTCGGGGATGCCGTGCGGCAAGTCGCCACCGGGGGGACGGTACTGGATCCACTGGTGGTCGAGGCGCTGCTCGCACAGCCGCGGTCGGCCACTACGCTGAGCCGGCTCACGCCACGCGAGCGCGAGGTGCTCGGCGAATTGGCGACGGGGTTCAGCAACCGCACCGTCGCCGAGCGTCTGGTGCTGTCTCAGCGTGCGGTGGAAAAGCACATCAACTCCATCTTCGCCAAGCTCGAGTTGACCATCGACGACGGCGTTGACCGGCGGGTCAAGGCCGTCCTGATGTTCCTCGACGACCGCGGGACGGGCTGAGCGTGGACCCCGCGGATCCCGAAAGTAGTGGTGTGTACACCCTCGTGCCAAGCAAATCCACCGGGCACGATGGCGTGGTGGCTGGAGAGCAGGTACGTGTCTGGGTCGTAGACGACCAAGCCAGCTTTCGTCGTGCCACCGCGGCGACGCTCGCGGCGATGGACGATTTCGTGATGGCCGGGGAATGCGAGACGGGCGAGACCGCCGTCGAACAGATGCGCAGCGGCGACGGCGACATCGTCCTGATGGACATCCACATGCCCGGCATCGGGGGCATCGAGGCCGCCCGGCAGATCTGTTCGGCACGAACAGATCTCATGGTCGTCCTGATGTCGACCTATGACGTCGAGGACCTTCCCGCCACGGCCGCGGACTGCGGCGCCGCCTCCTATCTGCACAAGGAGAGGCTCAGCCCGGATCTGCTGAGACGGATATGGCGAGCCGGCGGCTGAGCCTGGGCTCTGCGACCCTGTCGGTGCCGCGGTGGGAAGCGCCGCGAATTCTCATCCACGGGATCACCCGATCATCGTCTCCGCTCGACCGTGACTTGATCTTGCGCTTTCAGGACGAACGCTTTCAGGTTTTTCTCGTCGGCCATTTCGCCATGTGGTTCGGCGCGGGTGTGTTGATCCCGGCATTCCAGTACATCTGGCTGCAGCGTTCGTACTGGTTTCTGGTCCTGGGCGGAATCTCCGCGGTGCACTCTGTCGCGATCGTCGTCGCCATCTGGCTGACCCACCAGAAGCGATATGAGCAGGCGATCGCATTGGTCTGCGTCGGCAACTGGATCGGTGTTCTGGTGGTCGTCTACGTGTCCCCGCCGACGCTGTCGGTGATGGCGGTCATCGCGATGCTGCCCGCCGCATTCGCCGAGCCGTACTTGCGCTGGAAGCCCGGTCTGGTCTACGCCGGGCTGACCGGCGTCTGCATGATTCTGGCCGGCATGCTGGCCCGCTTCATTCCACCCAACGACGCGGTCCGGCACGCCACACAGTGGGTCGAGACCTCGTTCGTCGTTGTCGGACTGGGCATCACCGGTCTGAATCTGATGGCGATCGTATGGCACAACGCGGCGGCGCTGCGTACCTCTCAGGCGCACCTGGCCGAGCGTGCCGTGGAACTGGCGGCATCGCGGACCCGGCTCAGCACCGCCGCCGACCAAGAACGCCGCCGCATCGAGCGGGATCTGCATGACGGTGCCCAGCAACATCTGGTCGCCCTGTCCGTCTTGATCCAGTTGGCGCGCAACGCGGATCAGGATCGCTACCAACCGCTGCTGACAGAAGCTGCCGAGTTGGTGGACACCGCCATATCCGAGATCCGCAGGCTCGCCCACGGGATCTATCCGCCGCTGCTGCTCAGCGGCGGGCTCACCGAGGCGCTGCCCATGCTGGCATCGCGCGCCGCCGTGCCCGTGCGCCTGGATCTGCAGGGCATCGGCCGGTATCAGTCCGCCACCGAGGCCGCGCTCTATTACTGCTGTAGCGAGGCGCTGCAGAACGCGGCCAAACACGGTGGACCGGACACCACGGTATCCATCACCGGGCGCGTCGACGGGGGCACCCTGGCGCTGGAGATCGTCGACACCGGACCGGGTTTCGATCGGACAACTGCCGGGATGGGCCTGACCAACATGGCGGATCGGCTTTCGGCGATCGGCGGCCGGCTGGTGATCGATACGGGGCCCGGCCGCGGCACCCGCATCATCGCCTCCGCCGACATCCCCGATCCACTTTAGGGGTGTACACACCACCGCCGATCGTGTTGTGCGCACGGTAGCCCCCGCGGGCCTGGCGCGCCAGGATCAGATACAGCATCGAAAACAATTGGCTCGCAGAATGTTCTAGCCACGGGGGTTCGAAATGTCGAGTACCGCTCTACCGACCGGCACGGTGACGCTGTTGATGGCCGACATCGAGGGGTCGACCCGGTCGTGGGAAGTCCAGCCCGACGCGATGGCGGCGGCCGTGTCGGCCATGGACCGCACTCTTCCAGAGCTCGTCGACATCCACCGCGGCGTGTGCCCGACGGCACAGGGCGAAGGCGACAGCTTCGTCGTCGCCTTCACCCGCGCCAGCGATGCGGTGGCCTGTGCGCTGGCGCTGCAGCAGGCCGTTCGCGCACCCATCCGCCTCCGAATCGGGTTGCACACCGGGGAAATTCAGTTGCGTGACAAGGGCAACTACATGGGGTCCACGATCAACCGGACCGCCCGCTTGCGCGATATCGCGGTCGGCGGCCAGACCTTGTTGTCCGGGACGACGTCCGATCTCGCGGGTGAATCGCTGCCCGCTGACGCCTGGCTCGTCGATCTGGGCCGTCATCCGCTGCGCGATATCCCGCGTCCCGAGCGGGTGACCCAACTCTGCCATCCCAGTCTGAGCAAGCACATCCCGCCGCTGCGTGTCGATCGGGACCACGCCGGCCAGTGGCGTCCGGTCCAACTCACGTCGTTCGTGGGGAGGGCCCGCGAGCTGGCCGAGATCACGAAACTGTTGGAGCGTTGCCGGCTGCTCACCCTCGCCGGAGCGGGCGGTGTCGGTAAGACGCGGTTGGCGCTCGAAACCGCGGAGCGCACGAAAGATCAGTACCGCGACGGGATCCGGTGCGTGGATCTCGCCTCGGTCACCGATCCGGACATGGTGGCGCACGCCGCCGCTCATGCGCTCGGTGTGTCCGATCCGCTGGGCCGTTGCGCCACTCCTGATACCTTGACGCGCAACATCGGTGCCCGCAGCCTGCTCCTGGTGGTGGACAACTGCGAGCACCTGCTGGATGCCAGCGCGGCCCTCGTCGAGGACGTGCTGCGGTGCTGCCCGAACGTCACTGTGCTGGCCACCAGCCGGGAGCCGTTGATGGTGGGCGGCGAGCAGGTGTGGCGGGTGCCGCCGATGTCGTTGGACGACGACGCCGTCGAGTTGTTCACAGATCGCGCGCAGCGAGTGCTCGCCGAGTTCAGTCTCGACACCCACGGTGCGGTTGCCGTGCGGGAGATCTGCCGCCGGCTCGACGGCATGCCGCTGGCGATAGAACTCGCCGCGTCGCGGGTACGCGCGCTGACGCTTCAGGAGATCATCGACAGCCTGGATGACCGGTTCCGCCTGCTGACAGGCGGCGGCCGGACGGTGGCGCGCCGCCAGCAGACCCTCAAGGCCTGCATCGACTGGTCCTACACGCTGCTCAGCGAACGCGAGCAGGCAGTCCTACGAAGGCTTTCCGTCGTTCCGAGCGGCGGGTTCGATGTGCATACCGCCAGGACGGTCGCCGTCGGCGGGGACGTGGCGGCCTTCCAGGTGATCGACTTGCTCATGTCACTCGTGGACAAGTCGCTGCTCTCGGCCGAAACCCGTTGTGGGCGTACTCGGTACCGTCTCTCGGAGACCATGCGCCAGTACGCCCGCGAGCGGCACTCCGAAACCGGCGAACCGGACTCGCTCGGAGTGTCACCGCTGCGGTGCTGACCGCTTCCGCGCTACCGCGCTGAGCCCTCCGCGCTACCGCGCTGAGCCCTCCGCGCTACCGCGCGACGATCACCGAGGAGCCGTGGCCGAACAGGCCCTGGTTGGCGGTGACGCCGACGGTGGCGCCCTCGACCTGCCGGCCCGTGGCCTGGCCCTTGAGCTGCCAGGTCAGCTCGCACACCTGCGCGATGGCCTGGGCCGGAATGGCTTCGCCGAAGGAGGCCAGACCGCCGGAGGCGTTCACCGGGACCCGGCCGCCCAATGCGGTTGCCCCGCTCCGCAGCAGCGCCTCGGCTTCGCCCTTGGCGCACAGGCCCAGATGCTCGTACCAATCGAGTTCCAGTGCGGTGGACAGGTCGTACACCTCGGCCAGGCTGACATCCTCGGGTCCGATCCCCGCCTCTGCGTATGCGGCGTCGAGGATCTGGTCCTTGAACACCCGCTCCGGAGCGGCGACCACGGCCGTCGAGTCGGTGGCAATATCCGGCAACTCGGGCAGGTGCTGGGGATAGCGCGGCGTCACCGTGCTGATGGCACGCACCGACGGGACGCCTTCGACCGA
>JAHFVC010000552.1 GCA_023264765.1 Mycobacterium sp.
GAGAACGCACCGGTGATCACGGACTGCGACGCGATGACCGTCGCCGCGGTGGCCAGCACCACCATCGGGATCCGCGCCCATTCCGGGGTGAGCAGGAAAAACGGTGCGCTGACGGCCTTTTCGTCACCCAAGAGCAGTGCACCCTGACCCAGGTAGCTCAGCACACAGGCCGGCAGCACCAACCCGAGCCAGGCGGTGACGATCGCGGGCCGGCCGAAATGACCCATGTCGGCGTAGAGCGCCTCGGCGCCGGTGACCGCCAGCACCACGGCCGCCAGCGCGAAGAAGGCGATGTGCAGGTGGCCCACCATGAAGTCCAGCGCATAGGTGGGTGAGAGCGCTTTCAGGATCGCGGGATGCGCCGCGATGCCCGACACCCCGCACACGCCGATCGCCACGAACCAGGCGACCATCACCGGCCCGAAGAACCGGCCGATGGTCGCGGTGCCCCGCCGCTGCACCGCGAACAGCGCCACGATGATGACCACGGTGAGCGGGATGACCCACCGATCCAGCTCAGGCTCAACAACTTTGAGGCCCTCGATGGACGACAACACCGAGATGGCCGGGGTGATCATGCTGTCGCCGAAGAACAACGCGGCGCCGAAGAGACCGAGCGCCGAGAGCACCGCGGCCGACCGTTCGCGCCCTGCCGGGCAGCACCGGCGCACCAAGGTGATCAACGCCATGACGCCGCCCTCGCCGTCGTTGTCGGCGCGCATCACCAGGCTGACGTAGGTGAGGGTGACGATGAGCATCACCGACCAGAAGATCAGCGACACCACCCCGTACACGTGCGTCTCACTGATCGGCACCGGATGCGGGTCACCAGGATTGAACACCGTCTGAAGGGTGTAGATGGGACTGGTACCGATATCGCCGAACACCACGCCGAGCGCGGCGATCACCAGCGGCGGCCGCAGGGGCTGCGCATTGTTCACGGCACACATTGTGCCGTGACGCATGCGCAAAATGGCGGTGGCGGAGGGATTTGAACCCCCGGTCGGTGTTAGCCGACTCTCGCTTTCAAGGCGAGTGCATTAGGCCGCTCTGCCACGCCACCGCCGATAAGCGTAAGGGGTCTAGACCCTGCCGAGCCTCGCGGGCGGCGCTTCGGATTGCAGACCGGCGCTGATCCGCCGGCAGTTCTCCCCCACCGCGGCCATCTGCGGGCGGGACAACCGGCCCAGATAATGCGTGCGGACCCCGTCGCCGTAGGTCTCCAGCGCCTCCTTGAGCAGCGCGCGCCCGTCGTCGGTGATGGTGGCCAGCACACCTCGACCATCTTCGGGGCTGGCCACCCGCTGGACCAGGTTGAGCTTCTCCAGCCGATGGATCTGCCGAGTGACCCTGCTGGGCAGCGACATCAGACCTTCCGCCAGATCGCCCATCCGGGCCGATCCCGTCATGGAACGGTCCAGGATGTCGAGAAGACGCACGTCGTTGAGCGTCAGCCGATGCTCGTCCACCAGGGAACGGTTCAGCGTCGCGTACAGCCGGAGCGCGGAGTCCAAGAAGTTTTGCCAGGACCTCTGCTCAGCGATATCCAGTCCGGGCATGGTGCTGGCTGTCCGCCCGGCGATAGTGCCTTCCATCGCGCCATCGTAAGGCTCTACCGACTAGTAACGTGCACTGAATGCGCGCCATCGTTGCAGAGTCAACCGAACGTATGACAATTCAAGTAGTTCCCGACGTCGCAGCTCACACCCGTCAAGTTGTGATCCGGGTGGCCGCAGCGGGCGTCAACCGGGCGGACCTGCTGCAGGCCGCCGGAAACTACCCGCCGCCTCCGGGCGCCGGCGACACACTCGGGCTCGAAGTGTCCGGAACCATCGCAGAAGTGGGCAGCGAAGTCACCGAATGGGCATTGGGGCAACCCGTGTGCGCTTTGCTGGCTGGTGGTGGCTACGCCGAGTATGCGGCCGTCCCCGCCGCCCAGGTGATGCCTGTACCGGAGGGGGTCGGGCTGCACGAAGCGGCCGCTCTTCCGGAGGTGGCGTGCACCGTGTGGTCGAACCTGATGATGACGGCGCACCTGGATCCGGGCCGCCTGCTCCTGGTGCACGGCGGCGCCAGCGGCATCGGCACCCACGCGATCCAGGTAGCCCGCGCCTTGGGCAGCCACGTTGCGGTCACCGCCGGCTCCGCCGAGAAACTCGCGGTGTGCGCGGAGCTCGGCGCGGACATCACCATCAACTATCGCGACGAGGATTTCGTCGAACGGGTCCGCGCCGCAGGCGGGGCCGAGGTGATCCTCGACATCATGGGAGCCAAATACCTGGACCGCAACATCGA
Organism: Mycobacterium sp.; assembly: GCA_023264765.1. Lineage (GTDB taxonomy): Bacteria > Actinomycetota > Actinomycetes > Mycobacteriales > Mycobacteriaceae > Mycobacterium. The sequence goes on from JAHFVC010000552.1 coordinate 2,296, forward strand.
CGCCCTCGCCGACGGCGGCAGGCTCGTGGTCATCGGTATGCAGGGCGGCATCACTGCCGACCTGAACCTCGCCAAGCTACTGGGCAAGCGGGCCGGTGTGATCGCGACCGCGCTGCGCTCCCGGCCGGTGGACGGGCCCGACGGCAAGGGCGCGATCGTCGAGCAGGTGGTGGAAAACGTCTGGCCCTTGATCGCCGCGGGCCAGGTCAAACCGATCATCGGCGCCGAACTGCCGCTCGAGGACGCCGCGCGCGCGCACGCCCTGCTGGCCTCCGGCTAGGTCCACGGGAAGGTGCTGTTGAAGGTGAGTTAGCCGAGCGAGGCGAGTGCGCGCACCAGCTGGTCGACCTCGGCCGTCGTCGTGTACGGCGCCAGGCCGATGGTGACGGCACCGCCGACGTCGCTCACGCCGATGAGGTCCAGCACGCGCGAGTTCGGGTCGATCGAGGCCAGGATGCCGTTGTCGGCGAGCCGCTGCAGCACTCGTTAGGCGGGCACGCCCTGCACGGCGAAGCTGAGGACCGGGATGTGTTCGGCCGGGCT
>JAHFVC010000553.1 GCA_023264765.1 Mycobacterium sp.
GGGTTTGAGAATGGTGTCGTCAACACCAAGCGTCGACAGAGCATCATTCAGGTAAGTCGCCTTCGTTGCGAAAAGCACTGTCGTGCACTGGTTGTCGGCCGTCGCGTAATTCCCCAGGGGTGATTGTCACGTAATTCCCCATGTTCGGGTGCTGCTGTGGTGAGGGTAGCGAAGGTTGGGGTGGGTGTCAGGTGGTGGATGCTCCGGGCCGTTTCCGGGGTCGGTAGGACGGGCCGTCCATGAGGACTTGGTGGCTGGTGTTGATCAGGCGGTCGAGCAGTGATTCGGCGACGACGGGGTTCGGAAACAGCGGGTACCAATCTTTCGGAGCCCGGTTGCTGGTCAAAATGAGCGGCTTGGCGGCGATCGCCCGGTCGGAAACAAGGTCGTAGAGGTCGTCGCTTTGGGTCGGAGTGTGCTCGCGCATCGCGAAGTCGTCGACGATGAGCACCAGCGGTCGGGTGTATTCACGCATGCGTTGGCCGATGGTGCGGTCGGCATGTCCGCCGGCGAGGTCGGCGAGCATGCGGGAGCATTTGACGAAGCGGATGTCGCCGCCGCGGCGGGCAACTTGGTGTCCCAATGCTTGTGCCACATGGGTTTTTCCGACGCCAACTGGTCCGTAGAGGATGACTGATTCGCCGGCCTCGAGCCAGCGCAGCGCGGCCAGGTCGCGCAGCATTGCTGCGGGCAGTTTGGGGCTGACGGTGAAGTCGAAGTCTTCGAAGGTGTTGGGTTGTTCGAAGCGGGCGCGGCGGACCCGCCGTGCCAGGGCGGCAGTGTCGCGGCGGGCGATTTCGTCTTCGCAGAGCACCTGCAGGAATTCCAGGTGTCCGAGTTTGCCGTCGCGGGTTTGGGCCAGCCGGGCATCGAGTGTGTCGAGCATGCCGGTGAGTTTCAGAGTTTTCAGCGCAGCCCGCAGGCTGGGATCATGCAGAGTCATGACAGGTCCTTGAGTGTGCGATGTGGTTGGGGTGCAACAGAATCGATCTGTGATGTGCTAGGCGGTGCGGTCGCCGCCGAACGCGTCAGGCCCGCGCAACAGTGCCGGCGGCATGGGAACCGCTGGCCCTGACGGGTTCTCGCCGTATTCGGTGCCGGCAGCGAGGATGCCTTTGACGGTGCGATAGCCGGGATCGCCGACGGCGATCGCGCGGGCGCAGGCGGCATCGAGGCGGTCATCGCTGTAGCGTTCGCGCAGCCGGATGATGCCCTGGATGGCACGCAGTCGGTGGATGGCGTTGATCGTGGACAGTTCCGCGACGATCGCCACCGCACCGGGCCCGATCTGTTCGGCTTGGGCGCGGCACCAACTGACCGTGCGCAGGGTGTGGGCGATCTTGTGCGGCGGGTAGTGCTCGAAGTTCGTCGAGCGTCCCGAGAAGTGCAGCACGTGGGTGGCGACGACGGTGTCCTGGGCAAAGATCTGCACCACCTCGCCGGCGGTGCGGACCATGACTTTCTGGCCCATCAACCGCCACGGCGCGGAGTAGAACGCCTTGCCGGACTTGACGTGACAGTCCGGGCCCAGAGTTCCGATGGTGTAGGTGACGGATTCAAAGGGCCTCGGTGGCAACGGCATCAACGCGTCCCGCTCGACGGCGGTGAATACTGAATCGGGGGTGGCGCCGTCGAGTCCGCGATGGCGGTGCACGGCGTAGACCTCGGTGGACCACCGCAGACCCTCGCCCTGCATCTGCGGCAGCGAGGTGAACTCGCGGCCGGCGAAGAATGAATCCCGAATGTAGGACATGGGCCGCTCAATGCGGGGTTTATCTTTCGGTTTGAACGCCCGCGCCGGGTCGATGAGGGTGCCGTAGAACGCGGCCAGCTCACGGTAGGCCAGGTTGATCTGCGGGTCATACAGATCCGAGCGCAGGACCCCGGTTTTGAGGTTGTCACATACCAGCCGGGCCGGGACACCGCCGAAGAACTCGAACGCCGCCACATGGGAGGCGTTCCAGGACCGCTGATCCATCTTGAGGACAGGTTGGATGAACAATGCCCGCGAGCACGACAGGATCATCGCGAACACCCACACCGCGACGCGGCGTCCCGTCGCGGGGTCGAGCCACATCCCTAACTTGCCGTAGTCGATCTGAGCTTCGCTGCCGGGTTCGACCGCGCCCCGGGGCACCGTCACCTTCTCCTCGAGCCGATCTTCGGTGAAAGCGTTTGCAATGTAACGCCTTACAGTCGACTCGGACACCTCGACACGGTGGTCGTCGCGGAGCCTTTGCGCGATCGTGGCTATCGTCACCGGGACCTTCAGCTGCTGGGTGATCCAGTCGTGGTGATCGGCGATCTGTGTCCAGGTCAGTGCCCGCGCCGCCGGATCGACCAACTCGGGAAACCAGCGCCCAATCCGGGCCCGCCACACCTGCTCGTCGAACGAGTCATGCGGTGTCGGTTGCAGGCCCTCATCGAGCGCTGGCGCCAAATACTTGCGAATCGTTTTGCGGTCGATGTTGAGTGCCTGATGGATCTGCACCTGGGATCGGCCGGCGTTCCAATGCCGAAACATCTCCACGAAGTCGGTCACGTTCCACGATCTCCTCGCCACCTCAGGCCCCTTCCAGGACCCCGCAGTGGGGCACCTGAACGGAGCGAACCTGAGCAGCACCCCAACACCGACCGGACACGCCCCAAGGGTGGGGAATTACGTGACGGCGGGTGAGGAATTACGTGACGGACAACCCCTCACACCTGGGGAATTACATGACCGCTGACAGTTATCAATACCCGGGCACGATTCTCAACGCGCGACGACTTCCCATCGCGTTTGGCGGTCAGGGGGACAGGAGATGCCTTCGGGGCGATGGAGATGATCAGC
>JAHFVC010000312.1 GCA_023264765.1 Mycobacterium sp.
GAGCTCAACGTCCCCGTATTACGTTCGCTGGCACCGGATCTGGTGGTCTCCGATGTCATCACGGTGTGCGGTGGGATGGCGGCCGAACTGCTGGGTCTGCCGTGGGTCGAGCTCAACCCGCATCCGCTGTATCTGCCGTCGAAGGGTCTGCCGCCGCTCGGTAGCGGCCTGGCCCCCGGCGTGGGGTTGCGCGGGCGGCTGCGCGACGGGCTCATGCGGGCGCTGACGGCACGATCGGTCAAAGACGGGGACCGGCAGCGGGCACAGGCGCGCACCGGGATCGGGTTGCCGGGCCCGGATCCGGGCCCACTGCGCCGCCTCATCGCCACCATCCCCGCGCTCGAGGTGCCCAGGCCGGATTGGCCGGAGGAGGCCGTGGTCGTCGGGCCGCTGCATTTCGAGCCGACCGCCGACGTGCTGAAACCTCCGGCGGGTGACGGGCCCCTGGTCGTGGTCGCACCGTCGACGGCGACCACCGGTACGACCGGCCTGACGGAACTCGCCCTGTCGGCGCTGCGGCCCGGCCGGGGTCTGCCCGACGGACTGCGGGTGGCGGTGTCCCGGCTGGCCGGCGCCGACGTGGAGATCCCGCCATGGGCCGTGGTCGGGCTGGGGCGCCAAGACGAACTGTTGGCCCACGCCGATGTCGTGGTCTGCGGCGGCGGGCACGGGATCGTCTCCAAGACGTTGCTGCACGGTGTGCCGCTGGTGACCGTGCCGGGCGGTGGTGACCAGTGGGAGATCGCCAATCGTGTTGTGCGACAGGGGAGTGGGCCGCTGCTGCGGCCGCTGACGGCAGACGCGTTGGTGGCGGCGGTGTCCGAGGTGCTCGCCGATCCGTCCTATCGGGCCGCGGCCCAGCGGGCAGCCGAGAGTATCGGCGCGGTGGCCGATCCGGTACGGGTGTGCCATGACGCGTTGTCGGCGGCTGGGTAGGTTGGTGGCGTGCGGCTCACCGAGTTCAACGAACGTGTCACCGGGCGATTCGGTGCTGCCTACGGCGCGTCGGTGCTCGTCGATCACGCCCTGAACGGCTGGGGTGGGCGTACCGCGGCGCAGGCCATCGAGGCCGGTGTGGACCCGCGGGAAGTGTGGCGGGCGCTGTGTGCGGATTTCGACGTCCCCCGCGACGAGTGGTGAGTCGAGGCGGCGTGTCTCCTTGCCTTCGAACACCTGTTCGCTAATCTGGTGTCTGTTCGACCGGGAATCACTTGTCGGTGGCTCGCCCTAGCCTGACAGCCAACCGACCGGAACACCGGTCAACCGCACGACTACCGGAGAGGTATCACCATGGCGCCACAGGCTCCTGATCGCGAAAAGGCACTCGAACTGGCGATGGCCCAGATCGAGAAGAACTACGGCAAAGGCTCGGTGATGCGCCTGGGTGAAGAGGTGCGCCAGCCGATCTCGGTCATCCCGACCGGATCCATCGCCCTGGACGTGGCGCTGGGCATCGGTGGCCTGCCGCGCGGGCGGGTCGTCGAGATCTACGGTCCGGAATCCTCGGGTAAGACCACGGTGGCCCTGCATGCGGTCGCCAATGCCCAGGCCGCCGGCGGTATCGCCGCCTTCATCGACGCCGAGCACGCGCTGGACCCCGAGTACGCCCAGAAGCTCGGTGTGGATACCGACGCACTGCTGGTGTCCCAGCCCGACACCGGTGAGCAGGCCCTGGAGATCGCCGACATGCTGGTGCGCTCCGGTGCGCTGGACATCCTCGTCATCGACTCGGTGGCCGCACTGGTGCCGCGCGCGGAGATCGAGGGCGAGATGGGCGACAGCCACGTCGGTCTGCAGGCCCGCCTGATGAGCCAGGCGCTGCGGAAGATGACCGGCGCGCTGAACAATTCGGGTACCACCGCCATCTTCATCAACCAGCTGCGCGAGAAGATCGGTGTGATGTTCGGCTCGCCGGAGACCACCACCGGCGGCAAGGCGCTGAAGTTCTACGCCTCCGTGCGCCTGGACATCCGCCGGATCGAGACCCTCAAGGACGGCACCGATGCCGTGGGTAACCGCACCCGCGTGAAGGTCGTGAAGAACAAGGTGGCCCCGCCGTTCAAGCAGGCCGAATTCGACATCCTCTACGGCCACGGCATCAGCCGGGAGGGCTCGCTCATCGACATGGGCGTCGAACACGGCTTCATCCGCAAGTCCGGCTCGTGGTTCACCTACGAGGGTGAGCAGCTCGGGCAGGGCAAGGAGAACGCCCGGAAGTTTTTGCTGGAGAACCCCGATGTCGGCAACGAGGTCGAGAAGAAGATCAAGGAAAAGCTCGGTATCGGCGCCGTGGTGACGGCTGAAGATGACGTTCTGCCCGCCCCCGTCGACTTCTGAGAAGCCGGCTGAGCCCAAACGGGACGAGCAGGCGCGGGATGTATGCCTGCGCCTGCTCACCGTGCGAGCCCGCAGCCGGGCCGAGTTGGAAGCTCAGCTGACCAAGCGTGGCTATCCCGAGGACGTCAGCGCGCGGGTTCTGGACCGGCTCACTCAGGTCGGACTCATCGACGACACCGCATTCGCCGAAGAGTGGGTGCGCTCGCGCCGGACCAATTCCGGAAAGGGCAAGCGCGCCTTGGCTGCTGAGTTGCGGACCAAGGGCATCGACACCGAGGTGATCGCCGAGACACTCGACAGTGTCGACGCCGGGGAGTGGCGGGTGCAGGCCGAGCAACTGGTCGCCAACAAGCTGCGCCGGGAGAATCTCGACGACGAGGTCAAGGTCACCCGCCGGCTGGTCGGCATGCTGGCCCGCCGCGGCTACAACCAGTCGATGGCCTTCGATGTGGTCAAGACGCAACTGGCCCAGGAGCAGGCGCGGCGAGCCGTCTAGATGACGAATCCGCCGCGCGTCTAGATGACGAATCCTCCGTCGATGTTCCAGGTCACTCCGGTGACATAGCCGGCTTCCGGGGATGCGAGAAAGGCGACGGCACTGGCGATGTCGCGTGGTTGGCCGTAGCGTCCGACCGCGATGAACGGACGCACCTGGTCCGAGAACCCACCCACTTCCGGGTTCATGTCGGTGGCGACCGGGCCGGGCTGGATGGTGTTCACGGTGATGCCGCGGGGGCCGAGTTCGCGGACCAGGCCGCGGGTCAGGCCGGCCACGGCCGCCTTGGTCAGTGCGTACACCGAGAATCCGGCCATCGGCACCCGGTCGGCGTTCACGCTGCCGATCGTGATGATGCGTCCGCCCTCACCGAGGTGTGTCACCGCCCGCTGGGTAGCGGCGAAGACACCGCGCACGTTGACTGCCACAGAGCGGTCGAACTCCGCGAGCGGGATCTCTTCGATCGGTGCGCCGTAGGCGATCCCGGCGTTGTTGACCAAGATGTCCAGGCCGCCCAGCCGCGCTGCGGTCTCGTCGACCGCGGCGAACACCGCGTCGGCATCGGCGCTGTCGGCCTGAATGGCCACGACGGTGGCGCCGCCGTCGGATAGTTCGGCGGCCAGTGCCTCTGCGGTCTCAGCGGAGGACTGATAGGTGAAGGCCACGGCGGCACCATCTGCCGCCAGACGCCGGACGATCTCGGCACCGATGCCCCGCGAGCCGCCCGTGACCAGGGCGCGCCGTCCGGCCAGGGGTGCAGCAGAATTCGTAGTCATGTCCAGATAGAACCGATCCGCGGCACGTTCATTCCGCGGAGGTGCTAGATACCCGGGCCGTCCTGCACGACCGGTCGGGCCGCCAACGGTTCGGGTCCCTTCTTGGATCGGCGCAACCGCGCCTCCAGCCACGTGGCGAACGCCGAGAGCGCGAAGTTCAGCCCGATCATCAGCACTGCGATGACCATCAGCGCCGGGATCAGGTTGCCGTAGGACGTTCCGACGCTGGTGCCCTGGCGGACCATCTCGACGAAGGTGATCTGGTAACCGATCGCGGTGTCCTTGAGTACCACCACCATCTGCGACACCAGCACCGGCAGCATCGACGTGATGGCCTGCGGCAGCAGGATGGACCGCATCGTCTGCAACCAGGTCAGGCCGAGCGCCGAGGCTGCTTCGGCCTGACCGCGGGGCAGAGCATGCACACCGCTGCGCACGATCTCGGCGATGACCGCGCTGTTGTACAGCGTCAGTCCGGTGACGACACCCGCGAGTGCCAACTGTTTGGACGGGAACACGTCGTACTCGGCGAAGAGCGCATATGCGAACAGCATCATGATCAAGACTGGGACCGCGCGAAAGAACTCCACGAACGTGCCGCAGGCCCAGCTCACCCAGCGCACCGGTGCCAGCCGTCCCACCCCGAGCGCGCAACCGAGCACCAGCGCCGCGACAATCGACAAGGCCGCCGCTGTCAGGGTGCCCTGCACGCCCTCCAAGACGTAGTTCTTCCAGAGGTTGGCCGTCAGGAATGGTTCCCACTTGGCTGCCGCGAACTGCCCGGCGGCGGCGAACTTCCAGATCACCCAGCCGATGATCGCGGCGAACGCCAGCACCGTCAGCACCGCGGTGATCAGATTGCGAATCCTGGCGCGCGGGCCCGTGGCGTCGTAGAGGACCGATGCGCCTGCGCTACTCATCTGTGCACTCTTCTCTTCGCGCAAGCGCTCATCGCAAAACCGCCCAACGCTTACCCAGCCAGCCGAACAGCAACCCCATCGGCACGGTGAGGATCACGAAGCCGGCCGCGAAGATCGCCCCGACGGCCAGCAGGGCCGAGGAGTTCTCGACCATCTCCTTCATCAGCAGGGCCGCCTCGGCCACGCCGATCGCCGAGGCGATGGTGGTGTTCTTGGTCAAAGCGATCAGCACCGAGCCCAGCGGAATGATCACCGCGCGAAAAGCCTGCGGCAGCAAGATGATCCGCAAGTTCTGGCCGAACGTCAGCCCCAGCGAGCGGGCCGCCTCGGCCTGGCCGACGGGCACGGTGTTCACGCCGGAGCGGATCGCCTCACACACGAAGGACGCGGTGTAGACCGTCAACCCCAGCACCGCCAACCGGAAGTTGCTGTCGACGATGGAGGTCGGTGACTTCGGGTCGGTCAGCGTGATGTGCAGGGTGTTGGCCAGCCCTACCGAGCAGAACACCAGGATCAGCGTCAGTGGGGTGTTGCGCACCACGTTGACGTAGGTGGTGCCCAGCGCCCGCATCACCGGAACGGGGGAAAGGCGCATCGCCGCCAGCAGGGTACCCAGGATCAGCGCACCGACCGTCGCGTAAACCGTCAGCTCGATGGTGGTCAGGAATGCGCCGAGCAGGTTGTAGTCGCGTCCGCCGAAATGCAGCATTCGCTGCTCGCCTACTTGTCGACGGTCGGCGGTGTCGGCGTGGCGATACCGGCCGGGCCGAGGTTCTTCTCGAACGCGGTCTTCCAGGCGCCGTCGGTCTCCATCTTGGTGATGGCGTCGTTGATCTTGGTGCGCAGTTCGGTGTCGCCCTTCTTCAGGCCGATGCCGTAGCGCTCCTCCGAGAACGGCTTGCCGACGATCTTGAATGTGCCCGGGCTCTGCGACGCGTACCCGGCGAGGATGACCTCATCGGTGGTCACCGCATCGATCGCCCCGGTCTTGAGTGCCTCGACGCAGGCCGAGTAGGTGTCGTACTGCTGCAGCTGCACGCCCGGATACTTGTCCTTGATGCGCTGGGCGGGCGTGGAACCGCTCACCGAGCAGAGCTTCTTGCTGTTCTGCAGCGACTCCGGACCCGTGATGTCGGTGTTGTCGGCTTTGACCAGCAGGCTCTGCCCGGTGATCAGGTAGGGGCCGGCGAAGTCGACCTTCTCCTTGCGCGCGTCGGTGATCGAGTAGGTGGCCACGATGTAGTCGACCTGGCCGTTCTGGATCAGGTTCTCCCGCTGACCCGACGGCGCCTCTTTGAACTCGATGTCCTCCGGCTTGTGGCCGAGCGCGCCGGCGACATAGGTGGCGACGTCCACGTCGAACCCGCTGAAGGTGCCGTCCGGGTTCTTCAGTCCCAGGCCGGGCTGATCGAACTTGATGCCGACGGTCACCTTCTTGCTGTCGTCGCCGCCGCCGCACGCGGACAGGGACAACGGCAGTGCGGCGGCGACCAGCACAGCGGCGGCCATCCGGAATCGCGACGTCATGAGCGCTCCTTTGTTCATCAGTGGTTCAGGATCTTGCCGAGAAAGTCTTTGGCACGGTTGGACTGTGGATTCGTGAAGAACTGTTCGGGCTCGGCGTCCTCGACGACCGCGCCGTCGGCCATGAAGATCACCCGCTGAGACGCCCGCCTGGCGAAACCCATCTCGTGGGTGACCGCCAGCATCGTCATACCCTCGGTGGCGAGATCGCTCATCACCGCGAGCACCTCTTTGATCATCTCCGGATCCAGCGCACTGGTGGGCTCGTCGAACAGCATCACCTTGGGATGCATCGCGAGCGAGCGCGCGATGGCCACCCGCTGCTGCTGGCCACCGGAGAGCTGGGCCGGGTACTTGTCGGCCTGGTTGGCGATCCCGACCCGTTCCAGCAGCGCCTTCGCCTCGGTGCGGGCCTTTTCCTTATCGGTCTTGCGCACCTTGATCGGCGCCAGGGCGACGTTTTCCAGAATCGTCTTGTGCGCGAACAGATTGAACGACTGGAACACCATCCCGACGTCGGAGCGCAGCTGCGCCAGCTTGCGTCCCTCTTCGGGCAGTACCGCCCCGTCGATCGAGATGGTGCCCGAATCGACGGGCTCCAGACGGTTGATGGTGCGGCACAGTGTCGACTTGCCAGAACCCGACGGTCCGAGGATCACAACCACCTGGCCACGGGGCACATCGAGGTTGATGTCCTTGAGGACATGCAAGGAGCCGAAGTGCTTGTCGACCCCCTGTATCGAGATCATCGGGACCGAGGTCGCGGTGGTCATGAGTTCTGACCCTACCCAGGTAATGCTCAGCTTGGGGCGTATCGACACCCCCGTAACATGATCGTCGTGACTTCCATGGTGGCGCGCGAGGGCAAGGCGCCCGCAGGCGCCGACTCGACCCCACGCACCTACCAGGTGCGCACGTACGGCTGCCAGATGAACGTGCACGACTCCGAACGGCTGGCCGGCCTGCTCGATGCCGCGGGCTACGAACCTGCCGCCGAGGGCGCCGACGCGGACATCGTCGTGTTCAACACCTGCGCCGTCCGGGAGAACGCCGACAACAAGCTCTACGGCAACCTCAGTCACTTGGCGCCCCGGCGCATCGCCGATCCCAACATGCAGATCGCCGTGGGCGGCTGCCTGGCGCAGAAGGACCGCGACGCGGTGCTCACCAAGGCCCCGTGGGTCGATGTCGTGTTCGGAACCCACAACATCGGATCCCTGCCGGTGCTGCTGGAGCGGGCCCGCCACCAGCGCGCGGCCGAGGTCGAGATCGCCGAGACCCTGCAGGAATTCCCGTCCGCGCTGCCTGCGTCGCGCGAATCCGCCTATGCGGCTTGGGTTTCCATCTCGGTCGGCTGCAACAACACGTGCACGTTCTGCATCGTCCCGTCGTTACGTGGCAAGGAGGTCGACCGGCGGCCGGGTGACATCCTGGCCGAGGTGCAGACGCTGGTGGACCAGGGCGTGCTCGAGATCACTCTGCTGGGCCAGAACGTCAACGCTTACGGCGTGTCGTTCGCCGACCCTGATGTGCCCCGCGACCGCGGTGCCTTCGCGGACTTGCTGCGAGCCTGCGGGCGCATCGACGGTCTGGAGCGGGTCCGGTTCACCTCGCCCCATCCGGCCGAATTCACCGACGACGTGATCGAGGCCATGGCGGCCACCCCGAACGTCTGTCCGACGCTGCACATGCCGCTGCAGTCCGGATCCGACCGGGTGCTCAAGGCGATGCGCCGGTCCTACCGGGCCGAGCGTTATCTGGGCATCATCGACCGGGTCCGGGCAGCCATCCCGCACGCCGCGATCACCACCGACATCATCGTTGGATTCCCCGGTGAGACCGAGGACGACTTCCAGGCCACGCTCGAGGTGGTGCGCCAGGCCCGATTCGCCTCGGCGTACACCTTCCAGTACTCCAAGCGACCCGGCACCCCGGCCGCCGATCTGCCAGATCAGCTGCCCAAAGCCGTTGTCACCGAGCGCTATCAGCGTCTGATCGAGCTGCAGGAGGAGATCTCCTGGCAGGAGAACAAGGCTCAGA
>JAHFVC010000554.1 GCA_023264765.1 Mycobacterium sp.
TCTACGCGATCGAATCGGCGGGCGGAGGCGACACCGCAGACTCTGCGTACTTCGCGGCGAGCTCGATGTTCGATCTTGCCGACTATCTGTTGCATCGGAATCGGACTGGCGATTACGTGAATGATCTGTCGGCGGAGCCGATAACCGCGCTAGCTGCCGCGTGTGTCGTCGTCGATATGGAGCGACTGTCACCTGACGCTGTACCCGTGGACCTTCGCGAACTTGGCCAGCGTCCAGTCGACGAGGGGCACCAGATTGCTTCGCTGGCGTCATGACGTGAAGTACTCACGCAATCTTTCCGCGCTCGTCTGATCACCAGCCCACAGTTGTCGCTCATTTTTCCTAGAGGGCCATCGTCGCGAGTGGTGTGTGGGCGCGGTGCGGCAGCGTGATGAAGAAAAGGAAAGGCGTTGCTAGTTTCCTGGGCGGGGTGTCATTCTGTACGACTCGGCTCCGGCAACCCGACTAGCCCCCGTTGAAGTGATCACTCTCACCGATAGCGCCCCAGTTCATCTTCCCTGCAACATGATTGGGGACGTTCCGTGCCGTCAGCCGATGAGCGATGTGGGCGAGCTCCTCGAGGAGGACCGTGGCAGGGGTCCGGTGCCGAGGTTGACCACCGCGGTCGCGCTGACCGAGTGGATCACCACCTACGCCGAGGTGCTCTACATCGACGCCAACGCCGGTGAACATCTCCCCAGTGCCGTGGTGGCCGTCGACCTCATTGGTGGGGGTGATCGCTTCGAAAACTCGCCGTTCGTGAGCCGATCATCCACGCGGCAAGCCGACGGCATCACTATGGCCTGATCTCGACGGGGTGTTCGCTCAGCGGTTCGATGACGATTCCCACTGTGCGCATCTGCTCGAGTGAGCGGTTGATGTCAATCACTGCTTGTATATCGCCCTCAAGAATCATGTACGCAGCGCGATTCGCTCGCTCGAAGAAGGCTTTCATTGACTCCACGCTACGAAAGACGGGCATATACCGAATGCCTTCGCGTTCGAGCAGGAATAGCCTCTGCTGGCCGTCAAGCGTGTCGCCGAAAGGGGTTGAGTAGTAGACTCTTTCATCGGCCAAGGGGCGGCGGCCCGTGCTCATCTAGCATCCCCCGCTCTACTCGTTGCGGTGTCTCTCCATGTTAGTGGCTCTGGGCGATGCTTCCGGGCTGCTATGCCGAATCGAGTGGGTGCAACATGTCGCTGCGCAGCAGCTGCCGACGGACAGTTGCAGGGCAAGATGGGTCTCGTGAACGACGTCGTGCGATTGCAGGTGGACCGATCATCGGTGGCCATGGGGGACGATGTTGACTCCCACGTCCAGTCTTGGGAGATGCCATCGGTGGCCACGCTGGATGACTTGTTGATCGCGGTCTCGGAGTGGTTGTTGCCGACGGTAGCTGGACCCGCTGGGTGGTGCTTGTACCGAGATATGGCCAAACCTTCACGGCGACTGTTGTTGGGGTTGATCTACACACGCGACGACCTCGGGATTGACGACCTGTTCTGCCGCTGTGTGGCGGGGGATCAGCGCCTGAGCGAGCTTGCGCACGAGGACGGATCGTTGGAGTTGTTCGCAAAGTACGTCACTCGTGATCAGGCGCGTCCGGTGACACTGAACGAAGTTCGAGCTGGTGCGTCGTGCACCGGGTCGGTGCCGCACCGGCCCTCAATGCCGGGCGGCGGTGAGTTCCGAGCCCACCCCAGGTGACGTCCGCCGGTGGGATGCCTCGACGACCGCCGCACCATCTTGGTGCATCCGACCCCTTTGGCACGCTGAGACAATCAAACGGTGACGCACGCACCGGTAGCCACTGCGGCCGCCCAGACCCTGCCGAACTACCCGGCCTGGTCGCCGGCCTTGTTCGTCGCCGCCGGGCTGTGGTGGCTCGGATTCTTCATCGCGGTCATGGGCACCCGGGAGGCGCGCGCAGAACGTCGGCTCTACTGGACTGGCTACGGCGGAGTAGCGCTCTTGTGTGGTGGCGCAATGCTGGCGCGCGGTTGGCAGATCAGCGCGTGGACAGTCGGACTCGTCGTGGGTTACACCGTGGCGTATGCCTTCCTGCGTACCGACTACCTCAGGATCGGCGGGCGGCTGTTCACCCTCTCGGCGGCGGCGCATCGGCGCGATGAACGCGAGCGGGGCCGCCGCGCGCCCGTTGTTCACCACGGCAACGAGCGTCTCGCCGCGCGGACATCGCGCCCGACCGATACCTGCCCCATGCCCTACGACGCAGCACGAATGGCCGGGCTGGCATCGATCACCAGCATCGCCCTGGTGGCCGACTGAGATGGCGATTTGGCAACGGCGACAGCGCAAACCGCAAAGTGCCGGGTATCAACGAGCCCACGGTGAGCCCGCGGATGACGCGGCGCCGATCACGGTCACGGCCCAGACCTGGCGCGGCCAGTTCACCGAGCTCTGGGAACATTTGGTGCCCTCGGCGGGTGCCGCGGCTACCGAGCAAGGTGAAGTGATCCGACTGGCGGGCAAGCTCTCGCGCGAGATCCTCGACAACGGTTCCATCAATTGGAACGCGGACTTCTGTGCGATGTCCGATGAGCTCGTCGCATATCTGTCCTACCGGACTCCGGTGGCCAGTCGCCGCGAGTTGGAGCGGCTGCGCAAGATCGTGCGCCGCGGTGGCGGCTGGAAGCCCGAGTTGTACAGATTGCACGAGTTGGCGGTCAGCTGGGTGCTTGCCAATCCTCACCCGGTAGCCTTTGGCCACACGCCATACCGCAACTGAGTTCATGGTGAGACGAATTCATCGTCTCATCAACGCGATCCGCGATGATCACGGCCCAGCTGACCAACC
>JAHFVC010000044.1 GCA_023264765.1 Mycobacterium sp.
GCGATTCTCAAGATCAACGGCAAGGGCGGCCAGCCCGTGTTCGTCAAACTCGCCGGCCAGGACACAGGACGGTGCACGCCCAAACCGGGCGAGCGCAGCGACGGGGGACGATGATGATGCTGAAACTGAAGCGGCCCAACATCAAACCGCTCGCCGAGCGCAACCGGATCGCGGTCGGTGTGGTGGGGACTCTCATTCTGATCCTCGCCGTGATCGCCGCGTTCTCCTACGATCGGCTGCCGTTCATCAAGGGAACATCGGACTATTCCGCCTTCTTCTCGGAGGCGGGCGGTATCAAGGCCGGTAGCGATGTGCGGGTTTCGGGTCTTTCCGTCGGCCGGGTGTCCGATATCCACCTGGAAGGCACCAAAGTCCGGGTGGACTTCACCGTCAAGGACGGGATCGACCTGGGTGACCGCACCGAAGCCGCGATCAAGACCGAGACCGTGCTCGGCACCAAGATGTTGGAGATCACCCCGCGCGGGGAGGGCACGTTGTCCGGCACGATCCCGGTGGAACGGACCACCTCGCCGTATGACCTGCCGACCGCGCTCGGCGACTTGACCACCGCAGTCAGCGGCCTGGACACGCCCCAATTGTCCTCGGCGCTGACGACTTTGGCCGACACGTTCAAGCAGACCCCGGCCGACTTGAAACTGGCGCTCGACGGGGTCGCACAATTCTCCGACACCCTCAACGCCCGCGATGCGCAGCTGCGCAACCTGCTCGGTAACGCCAACAAGGTGACCGCGGTGCTCGCCAAGCGCAGTGACCAGATCGCCGGTCTGGTGGTCAACGCCAACGCGCTGCTGGCCGAACTGGTGGCCCAACAAGGCGCTCTGGACGCCTTCATGGGCAACCTGACCGCGGTGTCCCACCAGATCTCCGGCCTGGTGGCGGACAACCGCGCCCAGCTGAAGCCCGCCCTGGACAAGGTGAACGGCGTGCTGTCCATCCTGGACAACCGGAAGAAGGAATTGCAGCGTACCGTCACGCTGTTCCGCCGCTACGCCATGTCTTTCGGGGAGGTGCTGGGTTCCGGCCCGTTCTTCAAGGCCTCCCTGGTGAACCTGCTACCCGGACAATTCGTCCAGCCGTTCATCGACGCAGCCTTCTCCGATCTGGGCTTGGACCCGAATGTGAAGCTGCCGTCGGAACTGGTCGACCCCGCGATCGGGCAGGCGGGCACCCCGGCTCTACCGTCACCCTTCCCGCGTACCGGACAGGGCGGGGATCCCAAACTCTTTCTGCCCGATGCCATCACGGGTAATCCGGATGATCCACGTTACCCATACCGAGAGCCGCTGCCCGCCCCGCCGCCGGGCGGACCGCCTCCTGGCCCGCCCGCCCCGGCGCCACCCGGCATCGTCGGGCCGGTGCCGTACACGGGCCCGACGCCGGTCTTCGTTCCCGCGCCTGGTGAACCGGGAGCTCAGCCGTGACGGGTAACAAGGCGCGCCTGCTGATCGGTGCGGCCCTGGTCGTCATCCTCGCCGCAGGCATCTCTGTGGTCGCGACGCCGTGGTGGAAACACGTCGCCAAGGACACCTTCGTCGCGTACTTCGCCAACGCCAACGGCCTGTACAAAGGCGATGAGGTGCGGATCCTGGGCGTAGCCGTCGGCACGGTCGACAAGATCGAACCGCAGCCCCAATCCACCAAGGTGACCTTCTCCGTCGAGTCGGAATACCCGGTGCCCGCCGACGCGAAAGCGGCCATCTTGTCCCCGTCGCTGGTCAGCGCCCGCGCCATCCAATTGGTGCCGGCCTATGCCGGTGGGCCGAAACTTGCTGCGGGAGCATCGATACCGCAGGAACGCACCGCCGTTCCGGTGGAATGGGACGACTTCCGTCAGCAACTGGAGAAGCTCACCGGCTCCTTGCAACCCCAGAGCCCAGGCGGTCCCAACGCGGTGGGCGAGTTCATCAACAGTGCCGCCGACAACCTGCGCGGGCAGGGCGACACCGCGCGCGACACGGTGATCAAACTGTCGCAAGCCGTGTCCGCGCTGGGCGATCACAGCACCGACATCTTCAGCACCGTTCGCAACATGCAACTGCTGGTCTCCGCGCTGTCGTCCAGCAGCGATCTGCTGGCCGCGTTCAACCAGAACTTTGCCCAGGTCAGCACCGTGCTGACCAACACGCCGAACGAAGTCGCCGATGCCACAAAGGGTCTGGACAACGCGGTCACCGACCTGCGTGGCTTCGTGGCCGAGAACCGCGAGGCACTGGGCACCACCTTCGACCACTTCAACCAGATCACCACCGCACTCAACGACAGCCGCACCGATATCAAGCAGGTACTGCACATCGGCCCGACGGTGTTCCAGAACTTCGTGAACATCTATCAACCCGCGCAGAGTGCCATCACCGGCATCCTGGCGCCGGTCAACTTCGCCGACACGGTCCAATTCCTCTGCAGCGCGGTGCAAGCGGCTTCGCGCTTGAACAACGAACAGTCGGCCAAGCTGTGCGTGCAGTACCTGGCACCCATCATCAAGAACCGTCAGATGAACTTCTTCCCGATCGGTGGCAACCCCTTCGTGGGTGCCCAAGCCCGACCGAACGAGATCACCTACAGCGAAGACCGGCTGCGCCCGCCGGGAGATCCACTGCTGCCGACGGCACCGGTGGCGCCGCCAGATCCGGTGGGTCTGCTCGCCGCCGAAGCGCCGGTGGCGGCGACACCCGATCCTGCGGCCGGCCTGCCCGGCCTGATGGTGCCCGGCGGTGGTACACCGTGAGGCGGGCCCTGCTCGCGGCGCTGCTGGTGGCGTGCCTGGCGACGATCCCCGGATGCCAATGGCGCGGCTTGAATTCGCTGAGCCTGCCGGGCACTTCTACATCAGCAGGCGACGGGACAAGTTCCTATACCATCCAGGCTCAGCTGCCCGACGTCGTCGTCATCCAGCAGAACACCCGGGTCCGGGTCGCCGATGTCAACGTCGGCAACGTCACCAAGATCGAGGTGCAGGACTGGCACGCGCTGGTCACCATGCGGATCAACGGCGATGTGCACCTGCCCGCGAACGCGACCGCCAAGGTGGGGCAGACCAGCCTGCTGGGTTCCATGCACATCGAGCTGGCTCCGCCGGTGGACGCGGCGCCCCAAGGTCAACTGCACGACGGGTCGCTGATCCCGCTGGCATCGGCGGCCACCTATCCCACCACCGAGCAGACGCTCGCCTCGGTGTCGGTGCTGCTCAACGGCGGCGGGCTCGGTGAACTGCAGGAGATCAACCAGACCTTCGCCAAGGCACTGGCCGGCCGCGAGAACGACATGCGCAGCCTGCTCACCCAACTGGACACCTTAATCACCCAGACGAACGCCCAGACCGACGACATCATCACGGCCACAGAGCATCTGAACTCGCTGGCAGGCCAGTTCGCCGCCAACGACGCGACCGTCGACAGGGCGCTGACCACCCTGCCGCAGGCACTCGCCGTGCTCGCCGACACCCGCACCAAACTGGCCGACGCGATCGACGGGCTGGGCAAGTTCAGTGCCGTCGCCAATTCGACTGTGCGCCAGAGCAAAGAGGCGCTGGTGGACAACCTCCGCAACATCGGTCCGGTGCTGCGTTCGCTGGCCGACGCCGGGCCGTCCCTAACCAAGGGGCTGGACTTCCTGTCGACCTACCCGTGGGTGAAGAGCAACCTGTCCAAGTGGTTTCGCGGGGACTTCGCGAACATCACCCTGGTACTCGACCTGACCTTGAGCCGGTTGGACAGCAGCATCTTCACCGGCACCCGCTGGGAGGGTGATCTGACCGAACTGGAGATGCAGTGGGGCCGGACCATCGGGCAGATGCCCAGTCCCTACACCGGAGGCAACCCGCTGGTGGCGCCCTATCACTTCGGGGGGTACTGACGTGTTGCGACTGCATCGCAAGGTCTGGATCCAGCTCGCGATCCTGGCCGCCGTCACCCTGATCTCGGTGGGGGTCATGGCTTTCGGCATCGTGAACGTGCCGGCGCTGCTGGGGTTCGGCCGGTACACGGTGTCGCTGGATCTGCCCACCTCCGGTGGGCTGTACGAGAGCTCGGTGGTGACCTACCGCGGTGACGAGATCGGGCGGGTCACCGCCGTCGATGTGACCAGGGACGGGGTGCGGGCCGAGTTGACCCTGAAGACGTCGACACCGGTACCCGCGGATGTGTCTGCGGCGGTGCACAGCCGATCGGCCGTCGGTGAGCAGTTCGTCGAACTCACCCCCGGTGCCGCAGGCGGTCCGACACTGCGTGACGGTGATGTGATCCCGGCAGGCAAGGTGTCGGTGCCCCCCGATATCGGCCACCTGCTCGACGCCACCAACACGGCGCTGCAGGCGATTCCGCAGGACAACCTGAAGACCGTCGTCGACGAGGCGGCCAAGGCGGTGGGCGGGCTCGGCCCGGAACTGTCGCGCATCGTGGATGGTTCCACCTCGCTGGCCATCGAAGGCGGCAAGTCCACCGATCAGCTGGCCCGGCTCATCGACGATGCGCCCCCGGTGCTGAATTCCCAGGTGCAGACCGCAGATTCGATCCAGACCTGGGCTGCGCACACGTCGTCGCTGTTCGGTCAATTCAAGGCACAGGACACGGCGTTCGCCGACCTGCTGAACCAGGGCGGCCCGGCGCTGAACGAGGGCACGCAGCTGTTCAACCGGGTGGCGCCCGCGCTGCCGGTGCTGCTGGCGAATCTGGTGAGTCTCGGCGATATCGCGGTGACCTACCGCAATGACATCGAGCAGCTTCTGGTGCTGTTCCCGCAGGGCACCGCGGTGATGTCGGCGATCGCCGCGGCCGATGCCAACGTCAAGCAGGCTTACAACGGGATCTATCTGGACTTCAACCTGAACCTGAACCTGCCGCAGCCGTGCAACACCGGCTTCCTGCCGGTGAAGCAACAGCGCGCACCGTCGATGCAGGACTATCCGGACCGCACCGCCGGTGAACTGTACTGCCGGGTGCCACAGGATTCCGACCTCAATGTCCGTGGGGCGCGCAACATCCCGTGCGAGGCCAAGCCGTGGAAGCGGGCACCGACCGTCGAGATGTGCGAGAGCGATCAGGAATACGTCCCACTCAACGACGGCTACAACTGGAAGGGCGACCCGAACGCGACGCTGTCCGGGCAGAGCATTCCGCAGTACCCGCCCGGCACGCCGCCGTCGTCCACTCCGGAGGGCGCTGCTCAGGGCGCCCCTGCCGCACCACCACCCCCGCCGGTGGCGGTGCCCTACGACCCGGCCACCGGTGACTACATCGGCCCCGACGGCCGGCGCTACACGCAGGGCGACCTCGCCAACCCGGGCAACAGGACCTGGCAGTCGATGCTGGTACCCCCGCACGCGTAGGGTGTCGGCGTGTCAAGCAGCGCATCCGAGCCCGAACAGTGCTCCGCAGCCGAGCTGAGGACGCTCTTCCTGTTCGAGTCGCTCTCCGATGAGCAGCTGGCGATGCTTTGCCGGTCCGGGCGTATCGAGGTGTTCGACACGGGCCCCGTGTTCACCGAAGGTGACCCCGCGGACTACGTCTACGTGCTGCTCGACGGCGAACTCATCAGTTCCAACCTGTCGGCCGGCCGTGACGTGGTGCTGACCCGAACCTCGCAGCCCGGGGTGTTCTGCGGGGGCCGCGGCGCCTTCAACCGGTCACGGCACGAGAAGCACTACCTGTCGGTCCGGGTGACCCGGGCCTCCCGGTTCTTCGTGATCGGCGCGGAGGAATTCGGCGAGTTCGTGCACAGCCAGTTCCCGATGGCCGTCCATCTGATCAACGGGCTCGCCGAAGGTGCGGAGAAGCAGACCCGCATGGTCGACGAGCACGAGCGGCTGCTTGCCCTCGGTCAACTGTCGGCAGCGCTGACCCACGAACTGAACAACCCCGCCGCGGCGGTGGCACGGGCGGCTGACGAGTTGCGCGGCCACCTCGACGCGGTCACCTCGCCGCTGCTGCAGAACCGGTTCACCGACGCCGCGCTGAGCTTCCTGTCGGCCGCGCAGGGCGATCTCGTCGACCGGGTCGCCGCCGCGGCCGGCCGCACGCTCCCCGCGATGGAGGCCGCCGACAGGGAGGACGAGATCGCGCAGTGGCTGTCCGGACGCGGTGTCGCCGACGCCTGGGACCTCGCCGCGACATTCGTCGACGCGGGGATCGACGCCGACCGGTTGGACCGGCTCTGTGCCGGGGTCGGGCAGCCCGACTGGCTGCCCGGCGCGTTGGTGTGGCTACACAAGAGGATCGAAGCCGAGTTACTGACGCATCAGGTAAGCGAGGCGACGCAACGGATCTCGGGTCTGGTGGCCGACGTGAAGCGTTACACCCACCTCGACAGCGGGCCCTCTCAGGTGGCCGATGTGAACGCCCTGCTGCAGAGCACGCTGCGGATGTTCGCCGGACGGATCGACACGGGCACCCACATCGAGGTGGTCATGGAGCTGGACCCGCTGATACCGGAGATGCTTTGCCGGCCGGCGGAACTCAACCAGGTGTGGACGCACATCATCGACAACGCGATCGCCGCGATGGGTCAAGACCGGGACACGCCCGGTGTCCTCACCGTGCGAACCTGGAAGGACGACAACTGCGTCCACGTCGAGATCGGTGACACCGGCACGGGTATCGCCGAAGAGCACCGCGGGCGTGTCTTCGAGCCGTTCTTCACCACCAAACCCCTCGGCGAAGGTACCGGCCTGGGACTGCACCTGGCCTGGCGCATCGTGGTGCACCGGCACAACGGTCACCTGCGGGTGTCCTCGCAGCCGCGCGACACCCGATTCCAGGTCACCCTGCCCCTGCCCGAATGAATGCCTCGCGCTTCCGCGAGATTGCAGTTACCGCGCGAAAATGCGGGTGAGTGCCGTTATAACTGCAATCTGGTGGCTCGGGAGCGGAGTAGTGAACTCTACTTGGGCTTCTCGCGCCACGCCCGCTCGAACGGCAGCCGCCACGCGTTCGGCGCGATCAGCTGATGGATCGCATTCGGGCCCCATGTCCCGGGCTGGTAGATCTTGGCAGGAGGCGGATCATCCAAGAGTTGTCTGGAACGCTCCCACAGCGATTCGATGCCCTCGGCCGTCGTGAACAAGGTGTGGTCACCGCGCATCGCGTCGAGGATCAGACGCTCGTAGGCTTCCAGCACATCGCCATTCGTCGAGATCTCCGTCGTGGAGAACTGCATCGACATCTTGTCCAGCTTCATACCGGGGCCGGGTCGTTTGCCGTAGAACGACAGCGACACCTTCGAGTTGTCGGCCAAGTCGAAGGTCAGATGGTCGGGGCCCTGTGAACCGACACCGGAGCCGGCCGGGAACATGGTCCGCGGTGCCTCTTTGAAGGCGATCGAGATGATCCTCATGCCCTCGGCCATCTTCTTGCCGGTGCGCAGATAGATCGGCACACCGGCCCAGCGCCAGTTGTCGATACCGACCTTGAGTGCGATGAACGTCTCGGTGTCGGAATCCCTTGCCACGCCTGTGAGTTCGCGGTATCCGGCGAACTGGCCCCGCACCACGTCGCTGCACTTGATCGGCAGCATGGAGCGGAACACCTTGTTCTTCTCTTCGCTGATCGCCCGCGGTTCCAGGGCGGTCGGCGGTTCCATCACCACGAAAGCCATCACCTGGAACAGGTGGGTGACCACCATGTCCTTGTAGGCGCCGGTGCTCTCGTAGAAGTTGGCCCGTTCGTCGAGGCCGAGCATCTCGGGGATGTCGATCTGGATGTGGTCGATGAAATTGCGGTTCCAGATCGGCTCGAACAGGCCGTTGGCGAACCGGAAGGCCAGGATGTTCTGTGCCGCTTCCTTTCCCAGGAAGTGGTCGATGCGGAACACCTGACGTTCCTTGAAGGTCTCGTGCACGAAGTCGTTGAGCGCGACGGCGCTGGCCAGGTCGGTGCCGAACGGCTTCTCCATGACCACGCGGGAGCGCTCCACCAGGTTCGCCTCCCGCAACATGGTGATGACGGCGCGCGCGGCCTTCGGTGGCACTGAAAGATAGTGCAGGCGTTGGGCATTGCCGCCGAGTCGCGCTTCGGCTTCGGCGACCGCGGTGGCCAGCGCCAATGGTCCGGCACCTTGCGGCACATAGGTGAGGATCTTGGAGAAGTTGGCCCACTGTTCGTCGGTCAGTTTGTGGGTACCGAACTTCTCGATCGACTCCTTGGCCAGCGCGCGGAACTCGTCGTCGGTCAGATCCTCCAGTGACGTCCCGACCACCTGGATGTCGGGCGCCAGTTCTGACTGATCCAGGTACGCCATCCCCGGGAGCAGTTTGCGCTTGGCGAGATCGCCCGTCGCGCCGAACAGTACGATGACGTGCGGTTCGAGCGGGTCGCCGTCCCGGCGATGCGGGCGCGCGCCCGGTGCGGGGTATGCGATGGTCTGCGGGACATCCGGCTTTTTGTCGGCCACTCGGGTGATGCTTCCACCGGTAGGTGAACTCTGCACGACATCGAGGCTGTCAATTGCCGCCTGCGCCCGGCACGGGTGGCTACTGTCAGCCCATGGCAACCAGCGTGTCCCGTGAAGTGGTCATCGAAGCGTCCCCGGCCGAGATCTTCGCCGTCGTCGCCGACGTCGAATCGACCCCGACCTGGTCGCCCCAATATCAGAAGGCGGAGATCGTCGACCGCGACGACGAAGGCCGCCCGCACCGCGTCATCCAGACCATCAAGACGGTCGGCATCAGCGATCAACTGACCATCGACTACACCTGGGAAGAAAACAAGGTCAGCTGGGTACTGGTCAAAGCCAGCCAACTGAAATCCCAGCAGTGCAGCTACACGCTCACCCCGGAAGGTGACAAGACGAAAGTTCGGTTCGACATGGACATCGAACTGGCGATCCCGCTGCCCGGGTTCATCCTGAAACAGGTCATGAAGGGCGCCATCGACGTGGCGACCAGCGGCCTGCGCAAGCAGGTGCTGAAGGTCAAGAAGGGTTGAGCCGGACAGGCCCGCTCTCGGGTGTCCGCGTCCTCGAACTCGGCGGCATCGGACCCGGACCGCACGCCGGCATGATGCTCGCCGACCTCGGCGCGGATGTGGTCCGCGTCCGCAGGCCCGGTGCGGTGCAGATGCCCGCGGAGAACGTCGACCTGATGCACCGCGGCAAGCGGGCGATCGACCTCGACGTGAAGTCCGACCCGGCGGCACTGCTGGCGTTGGCCGCGAAAACCGATGTGCTGCTGGACTGTTTCCGGCCGGGCACCTGTGAACGGCTCGGCATCGGGCCCGCCGAGTGTGCGGCGGTGAACCCACGGCTGATCTTCGCCCGCATCACCGGCTGGGGACAGGACGGTCCGCTGGCCCAGGTTGCCGGCCACGACATCAACTATCTGTCGGCGACCGGCGCGCTGAGTGCCATCGGATACCGGGACCGGCCGCCGGTGGCGCCGCTGAACCTGGTCGCCGACTTCGGTGGCGGGTCGATGCTGGCGCTCGTCGGCATCGTCGCGGCGCTCTTCGAACGGGAGCGTTCCGGCGAAGGCCAGGTGATCGACGCCGCGATGGTCGACGGGGTGAGCCTGCTGGCGCAGATGATGTGGACGATGAAGGCGACCGGCTCGTTGCGCGACGAACGCGAATCCTTCCTGCTCGACGGCGGAGCACCCTTCTACCGGGTATACGAGTGCTCCGACGGCGGCCATATGGCGGTCGGCGCGATCGAACCGCAGTTCTTCGCGGAGCTGCTGGCAGGCCTCGGCGTACGCCCCGATGAGATCCCCGGCCAGTTCGACCAGGCCCGCTACGACGAGATGCGCGCGGTCTTCACCGCGCGCTTCGCACGGCGCACCCGCGCCGAGTGGACCGAGATCTTCGCGGGCACCGACGCCTGCGTCACCCCCGTGTTGACATGGCACGAAGCTGCCAGCAACGCACACCTGCGCTCCAGGTCGACCCTGATCGAGGCGCATGGCGTGACTCAGGCCGCGCCGGCTCCACGGTTCTCCCGGACACCCCCGGGGCCCGTCGGCGCGCCGCCGCAGATAGCCACCCCGATCGGTGAGATCGGGTGGTGACGATTTGCTTACGTAACCGACAAAATTAGCCTTCTGAATCGTTGCGCGAGGCTGAATCGGTAATTACATTTGCCGGTATGGCTGTCAAGGCAACACGGGAGATCGTCTTCGACGCGCTGCCCGAGGAGATACTGGACGCTATCGCCGATATCGACGCGGTCCCGTCATGGTCGTCGCTGCACCGTGAGACCGAGGTGCTCGACCGGCATCCGGACGGACGCCCGCATCACGTGCGGGCAACGCTGAAGATCATGGGCTTCACCGACAAAGAGCTGCTTGAGTACCACTGGGGCGAGGACTGGGTGGTGTGGGACGCGACCGACACCGGCACCCAGCGCGGTCAGCACGGCGAGTACAACCTGACCCGCGAAGGCGACCGCACCCGGGTCCGCTTCGACCTGATCATCGACGTTGCCGCGCCCATCCCGGAGTTCATCGTCCGGCGCGCGAAGAAACTGGTGCTCGACATCGCCGTGGACAGCCTGCGGCAACAGGTGATGGAGAAGTACTCAGCCTGAGCCGAACGGAATGCCCGGCCCCGGTCGGCTGGTTGTCGCCACTATGCCCACCGGAGTAGTGCTCGACCCCGATCGCAACGCCCCCAACCATGTGGCAGCCGCCATCGACCAGGCCCGCCGCGCGTACGACGCAGGCGTCCGCCAGCTGTGGATCGCCCAGCAGTTCGACCATGACGCCATCTCGCTCGCCGGCTACGTCGGCGCCGCCGTGCCGGGCCTGGGTGTCGGCACCTTCGTCGTCCCGGTCAACCCGCGCCACCCGCTGATCGTCGCGTCGGCAGCCCAGACCGCCCAGGCCGCCACGGGCGGGAACTTCAGCCTCGGACTGGGCCTCGGGGCGCACGCACCGGAGCAGGCGGCCTTCGGTACCGCGTGGCCGAACACCATCGGCCGGCTGCGCGAGCACCTGCAGGTGCTGCGGTCGATCCTGGACACCGGCACCGTCGACTTCCACGGCGCCGAGTTCACCGCCGCGCCGGAATGGCCGGTGACCGTGGCAGGCGGGTCGCCGTTACCGGTCTACGTCGCGGCCATGGGCCCCAAAGCTTTACGGGTCACCGGCGAACTCGCCGACGGCACGCTGCCCTACTTGGCGGGGCCCCGAACCGTCGAGCAGTTCATCGTCCCGACCATCGCGAAGGCCGCCGCCGACGCGGGCAGGCCCGAACCGAAGGTGATCGCCGCGGTGCCCGTGCTGGTCACCGACGACGTCGAGGAGGGCCGGGCCCGAGCGGCCGAGGCTCTGGAGTTCTACGCCACCATCCCCTCCTACGCGAAGGTGATCGAACGCGAAGGCGTGGATTCGGTGATCGACCTGGCCGCCGTCGGTACCGCCGCCGAGGTGGCCCGCCAGCTGCGGCGCTACCTTGATGCCGGCGCGACCGACGTCGTGCTCAGCCCGCTGGTCCGCACCGGCATCGCGGCCCTGGAACCCATCTGGGAGGTGGGCGCCGCGCTCTAAGCGCCGCGAAACAGGGTGGCAACACCGGTGCCCTAGTCTGCGGGCATGCGGCCACCACGGCGATCGGCCCTGCTCGAACACCTGGTCGCCGACCACGCGGGCTCGTCGCAGCACGCCGTGCTGGGCGAATTGCGCCGCGCCATCCTGGACGGCGGTGTACCGCCGGGCACCCCGATTCCGCTCGCGGAAGTGGCCGAGGCGTTCGGCGTCAGCCAGATCCCGGTGCGGGAGGCGCTGAAGACCCTGATCGGCGAAGGACTGGTGGCGCAGCGCCGCAACGCCGGCTACAGCGTCGCGCAGTTGACCGCCGAGGAACTGCGCGAGATGTACATCGTGCGCGAGACGTTGGAGTCGGCATCGCTGACCGCCGCCGTCGCCAACGCGACCGACGCCGACCGCGCAGCGGTAATCGCGGCCAACGATCTTCTTGAGCAGGCGGTTCGCGACGGGGACGGGGCTGCCTATCACCGCGGCAGCCGCGCCTTCCATGCCGCGCTGACCGGGCCGTCACGCATGCACCGTCTGCTGCACATGCTCGAGGCCGCCTGGAATGTCACCGAGCCCGTGCAGTCCATGGTGCATGTCGGCCCGCAGGACCGCGCAGAGTTGCACGCCGATCATCGTGCGATGCGCGACGCCTTTCTGGCCGGCGATGCGCAGCAGCTGCTGGCCGTGTCGGAGGCTCATGCGGCACGGCTCAACGTCGTGATCGCCACTCTGCCGACCGACACCGGCCTACTCGCCTAGCTGTGAATATATTTTGAACGCAATCAATCGATAGTCATTGTGAAACAGCAGGGAAACACCCGGTTTCTAGCGTCACCGACTATGACCGATACCGTCATCCCCAAGAACGACGCGCCCCCCGGAGCCGTTGTCGGCGCCGGTGACATCGTGGAAGCCGCCGGACACCCGGTCGGTGGCGGCCTGATCAAACCCGGCTACGACCTCAGGCTGACCAATGAGGACCTCGCCCCCCTGCGCAAGCAATCCTGGGGCTCCTACAACATCTTCGCGTTCTGGATGTCCGACGTGCACAGCGTCGGTGGCTACGTCACCGCGGGCAGCCTGTTCGCCCTCGGGCTCGCGAGCTGGCAGGTGCTGGTGGCGTTGTTGGTCGGCATCAGCATCGTCTACTTCCTGTGCAACCTGGTGGCCAAGCCGAGCCAGATGGCGGGTGTCCCGTATCCGGTGATGTGCC
Source organism: Mycobacterium sp. (assembly GCA_023264765.1). Taxonomy (GTDB): domain Bacteria; phylum Actinomycetota; class Actinomycetes; order Mycobacteriales; family Mycobacteriaceae; genus Mycobacterium. Next base: position 12,693 of record JAHFVC010000044.1, read on the forward strand.
GCACCGTGTTCGGTGTGCTGGGCGCCAACATCCCGGCGATCATCCGCGGTCTGATCGCGGTGGCCTGGTACGGCATCCAGACTTTCCTGGCGTCGGCGGCACTGGACATCGTGTTGGTCAAACTGTTCCCGGCGCTGGCGCCGTACACGGTGGTCGACGACTACGGGTTCGCGGGCCTGTCGCTGTTGGGCTGGGGCAGCTTCCTGACGCTGTGGGTGCTGCAGGCGTGCGTGTTCTGGCGCGGCATGGAATCCATCCGTAAGTTCATCGACTTCTGCGGACCCGCCGTCTACGTCGTCATGTTCATCCTGTGCGGCTACCTGATCTACAAGGCGGGGTGGAGTGCCATCGATCTGAACCTCGGCGATGTCACCTACACCGGGTGGTCCTCGGTCCCGGTCATGCTGGGTGCGATCGCGCTGGTGGTCTCCTACTTCTCCGGCCCGATGCTCAACTTCGGTGACTTCTCCCGCTACGGAAAGTCCTTCGCCGCCGTCAAGAAGGGCAACTTCCTCGGCCTGCCGGTGAACTTCCTGGTGTTCTCGGTGCTGGTGGTGGTGACCGCGTCCCTGACGTTGCCGGTGTTCGGTGAGCTGATCACCGATCCGGTGCAGACCGTGGCACGCATCGACAGCACCTTCGCCATCGTGCTGGGCGCGTTGACCTTCACCATCGCCACCATCGGCATCAACATCGTCGCCAACTTCATCTCACCCGCGTTCGACTTCTCCAACGTCAGCCCGCAGAAGATCAGCTGGCGTGCCGGCGGCATGATCGCCGCGGTGGGTTCGGTGCTGATCACCCCGTGGAACCTGTACAACAACCCGGAGGTCATCCACTACACGCTGGAGACCCTCGGCGCGTTCATCGGCCCGCTGTTCGGCGTGCTGATCGCAGACTTCTACCTCATCCGCAAGGAGAAGGTGGTGGTCGACGACCTGTTCACCATGGAAGAGTCCGGAAAGTACTGGTACACCAAGGGTTACAACAAGGTCGCGGTGGTGGCCACCATCATCGGCGCGGTGTTGGCCGTCATCCCGGTGTTGCTCGGCGGCTACGTGTACGGGATGCATACCGCTGCGCAGTACAGCTGGTTCATCGGCTGCGGTGTGGCGTTCGGTATCTACTACCTATGGGGCAAGCGGGACACGCTGGTGGCAGCATCGGTGGCGTGAGCGAGTCTTACGAGCGAACCGCATGAAGATCTGGGTGATCAATCCCAACACCACCCGGGCCATGACCTCGACCATCGAGGCGTGCGCCCGGGCGGTGGCGGCTCCGGGTACCGAGATCACGGGTGTCACGTCGGAATTCGGGCCGCCGTCGATCGAGAGTCACTACGACGAGGCGATGAGCGTGCCGGGTCTGCTGGCCGCGGTGCAGCGCGGTGAGGCGCACGGCGTCGACGGATATGTGATCGCCTGCTTCGGCGACCCCGGCCTCGACGCGGCCCGTGAGGTGGCCCGCGGGCCGGTGATCGGGATCGCGGAGGCGGCCATGCACACCGCCAGTCATCTGGGCCGTGGGTTCAGCGTGGTGACGACACTGGGGCGCACCATGGGCCGGGCCGCCGATCTGGCCGAACACTATGGCATGCACCGGTTCTGCCGCGGAATCCATGCCTGCGAGATCGCCGTCCTCGACCTGGAGACCGATCCCGATGCCCGCAAGATCATCACCGAAGCCTGCCGGGACGCGATGGAAGCCGACGATTCCGACGCCATCGTGCTCGGCTGTGCGGGGATGGCGGACATGTGCGCCGCAATCTCGGCGGAACTGGGTGTGCCGGTGATCGACGGCGTCACGGCCGCGACGCTGACGGTGCAGTCGCTGATCACCCTGGGCCTGCGAACGTCCGGGCGGGGTGAGTTCGCGGCGCCCCCGGAGAAGGAGTACACCGAGCGGCCGACGTGCTGATCGCCCAGTTGTCGGACCCCCATGTCCGACCGAAAGGACTTCTCTACCAAGGTGTCGTCGACTCGAACGCCGCGTTCGCCGAGGCGATCGGGCATGTGCTGGCGTTGGAAACCCGTCCCGACCTGGTGCTCATCACCGGTGATCTGGTGGACGAGGGGCAGCCGGCCGAATACGCCATGGTGCGGGAGATCCTTGCCGCCCTTCCCATTCCATACCTGGTGATCCCCGGTAATCACGACAACCGGGAGCATTTCCGGGCGGCGTTCGCCGATCATCGGTACCTGCCGTCGCACGGGCCGCTACGGTACTGCGTCGACGACCATCCGGTGCGCATCATCGGCCTGGACTCCACGATCCCCGGAAAACACCACGGGCACATCGACCAAGCCGGATTGGATTGGCTCGCTGCCACTCTCGCACGGGACCGGGTCAAGCCGACGCTGCTGATGCTCCATCACCCGCCACTGGTCAGCGGGATCGGCTATCTGGACGAATACCGCTACTTCGATGAGTCGTCACTGCGCGGCGTGGTCGAGCGGTTCGACAACATCGAAGCGGTGCTGTGCGGGCACGTGCACCGGCCCATGGTGAAGCGCTGGGCGGGCACGGTGTTGTGCGCCGCTCCGAGCACGGTCACGCAGATCGACCTGAAGCTGGCCGCCACCGCCACGCCGTCCAGCCATGCCGGGCCGCGGGCGTGCATGCTGCACGTGTGGAATGAGCGGGACGGCCTGGTCAGCCACGTCAGTCAGATCGGCGAGTTCGCGGGACCGTACCCGTTCGCGTAACCGTCAGGACCAGGCCGGTGGCCGCGCCGGTGCGACGCAGTACGTACGGGGTGGTGTGAGGTACATGAACGCCGCGCTGCCGGGCGGGCACGTGACGGTGTCGACCCGGTCGCTGCGTCGAACCACCTTTCGCGCGCCGCTGTCCGCGGCCGTGCAGTCGATCAACTCGATGACCTGCGAATCGACGTTGGTCTGATAGCAGTGGTCCACGACGAGGTTCTCGACCATGCAGAACCGCACGACCGTCTTGTCTTCGACGGTCCAGTCGAATCCGGCGTAGTCGTCGCTGGCACAAGGCTTGTCGCTGTCGTACACGGCGCTGATCGTGTAGCTGGGGTCGACCGCGCAATCACTGTGCCGGAAATCGTCCGTGGTTTCGGCTCCCGTCGTGGGCATGACGACGCACTCGCCCACGTGGTAGTCGGCGAAGTCGGCTCGCGCATCCCTGGTGGCCCAGACTTCGCCCGCCTCCTGCGCCAGGAAGAACTTGGCCCCGAGCACCAAGGCGCCTGCGATGAGGCCGACGACCATCCGGGCAGCCGTGCTGCCCCAAAAGGGTGGTCGCGGCGACGCCGACCGCGCTACTTCGTCCATCGTCTGATCGTGAGGGCTGATGGGGCGTTCGGCGCACGTAGGGAGATACCTATGTCGGTATCCGGTTGCGGATCGCTGCAGCCACCGCCACTGCCATCAGTGGTTGGTCTGCGCCGCAGAGGTCGACCTGGATGACCACGTTCGATTTGGCCGCAATCGCAATCGCGCAGTCCGGGGTGGAGCTTCCCGGGGCCGAATCGGTCACCGCCAGAATGTCTTTTTGGGTACCGGGGGCGGACACGATACGCGACTGCGGTGCACCGGAGCGGTCGACCGTGACGGTCGATCCTGCGCAATCGGACCAGTGCGACTGTGCGGTGACCATGAAGTTCGCGGCACTTATCGCATCAGGGAAGGCGGTGGTCCGCTGCCGCAGCCACAACGAGGTGCCGGTGCTCTCGCTCTGCCGCGCCGCAGTGCCTTCCCCGGGGTACGGTGGCAACGACCTCGTGCAGCCCTCGGCCGACGAGGTCTCGCGGCGGACGGCAGTCGTCCGCGATATCAGTGCTTGGCTGTTCACGATGGTTTGGGCCTCTCCGGACCCGATGTGCATCGGTTCGAGGTCGCTGTCCTGGTAGACGCGCACCACCTCGGGACACTGCCAGTACGGGGAAACGTTGGCGTCCCTGCCCGTCGGGGCGGCCCGGACGATGGTGTTGATGCGGTGCTCTGCATCGGGTGACACTGTGATGGCGTAGCCGCGGTCACGCTGCCATTTGGCCGGAACGAGGATGTATCGGCCACCGTGCACTTCGAGCACCCGAAGACATTCGTACCGGTATGTCGGCGTGCTGCCCGGAGTCGCGCCGGGTAGCGCAGAGGTCTTGACCAGATCGCCGGGCAAGTTGAGTGCCTCATTCGTATCCAGTTGCACCGCAGTGTAAGGGCCATCGCTAGCCCACAGCCGACCGGAGGCGAATGCCCCTTTTCGGTCACCGAAGTCCGCGGCGTAGATATCGGTGATCCAGAAGAGGGCCACCACCAAGCCGGTGACTGCCACAGCGAGTAGGCCACGTTCGGCGGTAGCGGGTAGACGGCGACCGCTGCGTATCCCGCCGGTGATCGCCAGCACTCGATACCCTGCGGCAAGGGCGCCGATACCGATGACGATCGCCCAGGCGGTGTACACGGGCCCGCCTCCGCGGACCACGTGATGAAACACGACGTCGATCATGGGGTATTCGGTCATCAGCCAGATCGCCGCAGCGCCAAGTGCCAGGGCTCCAAATGCCAGCACCGACCACGCGAACGCCCGCAGCAGTGTGACGCGCTGCCGCGATGTCGCCCATTGCCGCACGCCGCAGGCGACCAGTAGCAGCGCGGCGCACACGACCAGCGCGCGCAGGGCCGCGAAGAAAAACACGCCGATCGTGGCAACCACATAGTCTGCCGAGGTGTAGCTCAATGCCGACGGGTCGACACCGAAGTACTGGAGCCGATGTCGGATGGACAACAGGCCGAAGAAATAGCACAAGCCCGTGATCAAGGATGTAGGTGCGACGAACAGGGTCGCTAGGCTCAGCCACTGCTCCGGTGACCGGCCGCCGGCTTTGGCGTCGCCGGTCATGGTTCCGGGACGCCGGTTGCGGTCGTCGTCGCAGGCGTGGAGGTGTCGGGCGCCCTCGTCGTGGTGGTGAGTTCCGTTGTAGTCGTCGGGGTTTCCAGTGTTGTGGTAGTAACCGTCGTGGTGCTGACGTATACCGACGTCGTTCGTGTCGTGGTGGTATCGGTCCACGTCGAGGAGGTCGGTGTGGTCGGTGACGTAGTCGGCAACAGCACGCTGAACGTGGTGGTGGTCGGAGTCGACGTCTCTTGCTGATGTTCACCGTCGCCGCATGCCGTCAGCGTGGCCGCCCCGATCGCCAGAAACGCAGCACACCGCCGATACTCCATGGCTCCTCCTGTCGCTCGTTGTCAAATGATGACGAGTTCACGAGGATTGGACCTACGTAGATCGGTACTCGAACGTGAAAGCTCTGCGGTCTGAGGGCCGAGTCTCCGCAGACGTTCCACGCTCGCCGCCGTCAGGAGTGCGTGCGGGCCTTCAGGTTCCGCAGGGTGGCCAGGTCTGCGCCGGGTGCCTGCGCCAGCACCTCGTCGATACCGAACGCCCCGCAATCCAGCCCGCGCAGCACCACGGCCGCCAGCGCTTCCGCGGTCGCCGGCTCGTCGGCGACGGCCCCGCCACGGCGCTCCAGGTACGCCTGCAGGCGCGGGGCCGCGGCGACCAGAGCCGCCCGGAAGAAGGTGAATGTCGCCAGCCAGCGGGTCACCAGATGGCCCGGGTGCATATCCCAACCCTGATAAAACCCGCGCTCCAACGACCGGGTGACCAGCCGGTGATGCCGCCGGATCGCCTGCTGCACCTGGTCATCGGTGCCGACCGGATTCACCTGCGTGGATCCGTCCGCCACCCACACTCCAGTTTGCGCCGCGGCGACCAGCATGACGGCCTTCGCGTGATCGGCCACCGGATGTTCCAGGGACTGGTTCTGCGGGGTGATCCCGCACGCGGCGCTGTAATCGTAGGTGCCGTAATGCAATCCGGTGCACCGTCCGTCGGCCATGTGCAGAGCCCGGGCCAGCGTCGCGGAGCCGTCGGCGCCGAGCACCGCCTGTGGGCTCTCGATCTGCAGTTCGAATCGCAACGTCCCGGCGGGCAGCCCGTGCGCCTGCTCCAGCGCCTCGCAGAGCCAGACTGTCGCGGTAACCTGTTCGGCCGCACGCAGTTTCGGCACCGTGAAGACGAACCCATCTGGCAGCCCATCTTCGAGCACCAACTCCAGGGTGCGCACCGCGCGGGGACGGTCGGCCAGCGTCAGTCCCTTGAACCGGATACCCGAGGTGCCAAGTCCCAGCGCGCGCAAGGTGTCCCCGGCGCGACGCGCGTCGGCGTCCTCGACGGCATCGCCGCGCCGGCCGTAGCCGTCCTCGAAATCCAGCCGCAGATCGGCGATGGGGGCGGCGATCAACCGATCACGGACCAGGCTCAGCACGTCGGCACCGCCCAGTTCCGCGAACACCCCGGCGTGCCGATCCAGCAGATCGAGGGCGGCGTCACCCCAGATCGCCGGGAGGTCCGCGGAGGCGTCGGCGGCACTGACGTACACCGTGTGTACCGGCTGCGACTCGGGACGGTCGCCGGGAAAGTGTGCGGCCAGATCGGCGTCGACGTCCGCGAGAAGGGCGTCGATTCTGCCCAGCGTGGGCTCTGGGATGGCACTCATGACCGCAGCACCTCCAATCGGCGGATCGCCTCGTCGAGGGTGTCGTCACGCTTGCAGAAGGCGAAGCGCACCAGGTGATTCCAGGAGTTGTCCGGCTCGGCGCAGAACGCGGACATCGGGATGGCCGCCACCCCCGCCTTATGGGGCAGCTCCGCGCAGAACGCCGTGCTGTCGTGGTAACCCAGCGGGCGCGGGTCTGCGCACAGGAAATAGGTGCCGTGGCTGTCGTGCACGTCGAATCCGAGATCGGTCAGCGCCGCGGACAGTCTGTCCCGCTTGCGCTGCAGGCTGTCACGCAACTCCAGCACCCAGGCGTCCTCATGGTCCAGAGCGTAGGCCACTGCTGGCTGGAAGGGCGCCCCACCGACATAGGTGAGGAACTGTTTGGCCGCCCGCACCCCGGCGATGAGTTCTGGTGCGCCGCAGGCCCAGCCGATCTTCCAGCCCGTCGCGTTGAACATCTTCGCGGCACTGGAGATCGTCACGGTGCGTTCGGCCATCCCCGGGTAGCGGGCCAGCGGCAGATGTCTGCGGTAATCGGAGTCGGTGTACACCAGGGCCTCGTACACCTCGTCGGTGATCACCAGCAGATCGGCGTCCACTGCCAGATCGGAGATGGCACTAAGCTCGGCATCGCTGAGCACCATGCCGGTCGGGTTGTGCGGTGAGTTGACGATCAGCGCCCGGGTGTTGGGGCCGATGGCAGCCCGCAGGGCATCGATGTCGAGGGCGAATCCGCGGCCGTCGGGCACCAGCGGGACCACCTTGCGGACGCACCCCGCCATGGCGATCACGGGGGAGTACGAGTCGTAGAACGGTTCGAGCACCAGCACCTCCGACCCCGGCTCGACCAATCCGATGACCGCGGCGGCGATGGCCTCGGTGGCGCCGACCGTCACCAGCACCTCGGTGTCCGGGTCGTGTTCAACCCCGTAGTGCCGGGCGCGCTGACGTGAAATGGCCTCGCGCAGCGCGGGGATTCCGGGGCCTGGCGGGTATTGATTGACGCCTTCGGCGATCGCCTCCTGGGCGACTTTGAGCATGCCGGCCGGGCCGTCCTCGTCGGGGAAGCCCTGGCCGAGGTTGACCGCGCCGATCCGCGCCGCCAGCGCGGACATCTCGGCGAAGATGGTCACCGCATACGGCTTGAGCCGTGACACCGTCATGGCATGAGGGTATGTGGGAATCCGCACAGGCCGGGCTTCGCGCGGAATGAAACTCTTCACAGCTGCGCTTACCAGCACATGGCCTTCACCCTCGCCCCCGATGCCGCACTGCTCAAGCCGATCCAGGTCGGCGAGACCGAGGCGCGTAACCGGATCTTCATGGCGCCGCTGACCAGGTCCCGGGCGCAGGCCGACGGCACCCCGTCCGACCTGGCCGCGCAGTACTACTCCGAACGTGCGGGCGCCGGCATCATCATCACCGAGGCCACTGCCATCTCCGAGGTCGCCAACGGCGCGTACATGTTCACCCCGGGCAACTACACCGACCGGCACCAGGAGAAGTGGGCGGAGATCGCGGGTGCCGTGCACCAGGCGGGCGGCCGGATGTTCATGCAGCTATGGCACGTCGGCCGGATGGGGCACCCGGAGGTCAACGGCGGTATCGAACCCGTGGCCCCGTCGGCCATCGCGGCGAACATGACCACGCACACCCCGGCGGGCAAGAAGGCACTCGTGGTGCCGCGCGCGCTGAACACCGACGAGATCGCGGGCATCGTCGCGGATTTCCGGGCCTCGGCTCGCCGCGCAGTCGATGCGGGCCTGGACGGGGTGGAGATCCACGGCGCCAACGGCTATCTGCTGCACCAGTTCTCATCCGATGTGACCAACCAGCGCACCGACGACTACGGCGGCACGCCTGCGAACCGGGCCCGGCTGACCGCCGAGGTGGTCGAAGCCGTGGTCGCCGAGATCGGCGCGGGCCGGGTCGGCCTGCGCATCTCGCCCGGGAACTCCGCCGGTGACATGCACGAGAACGACACCGTGGCGGTGTACGAGGCTCTGCTCGACCGGATCGCCCCGCTGGGCATCGCCTACCTGCACGTGCTGATCGACCCGAGCGCCCGTGAGTTCGGCGTGCTGCGCGCCATCTGGTCGGACACCCTGGTGCTCAACACCGGGCGCGAGACAGGCACCGATTTCTGCCAGCTGGAGAGCTACGTCGAGTGGGGTGCCGTGAGCGCCGTCGCGGTGGGCCGGACGTTCCTGGCCAACCCCGACCTGATCGACCGGCTGTTGTTGGGCGCCGAGCTCAACGAACCGGACGTGGCGACGTTCTACGCCCCGGGTGCGCACGGCTACATCGACTATCCGACCCTGGCTGAGCTGGAGGAACCGCGCACGGCGTGAATGTGTAGCAGGTGAACGGGTGCGCCGAGCAACGCCCAACCAACAGGTTGGTTTGCGGTTTTGTTAGGCTTCGCGGTCAGTGGACTCGAGTCCCGACCGACGATCCCGTCACCCACCCGAAAGGGAACTACACATGTCCGAAGAAGCCTTCATCTACGAGGCCATTCGCACGCCGCGCGGCAAGCAGCGCGGCGGCGCCCTCAACGAGGTCAAGCCCGTCAACCTCGTCGTCGGCCTGATCGAGGAGATCCGCGGCCGCCACCCCGACCTGGACGAGAACCTGATCAGCGACGTCATCCTGGGTGTCGTCTCCCCGGTCGGCGATCAGGGCGGCGACATCGCCCGCACCGCCGGTCTGGTGGCCAAGCTCCCCGAGACCACCGGTGGCTTCCAGCTCAACCGCTTCTGCGCATCGGGCCTGGAGGCCGTGAACCTGGCCGCGCAGAAGGTCCGCTCCGGCTGGGACGACCTGGTGCTGGCCGGTGGCGTCGAGTCCATGAGCCGCGTCCCGATGGGCTCCGACGGCGGCGCGTGGGCCTCTGACCCCGAGACCAACTACCGCATCGGCTTCGTCCCGCAGGGCATCGGCGCCGACCTGATCGCCACCATCGAGGGCTTCTCCCGCGAGGACGTCGACGCCTACGCCGCCCGCTCGCAGGACCGCGCCGCTGCCGCCTGGTCGGGTGGCTACTTCGCCAAGTCGGTTGTGCCGGTGAAGGACCAGAACGGTCTGGTCATCCTGGATCACGACGAGCACATGCGTCCCGGCTCGACCGTGGAAAGCCTGGGCAAGCTCAAGACCGCGTTCGACGGTGTCGGCGCGATGGGCGGCTTCGACGACGTGGCGCTGCAGAAGTACCACTACATCGAGAAGATCAACCACGTCCACACCGGCGGCAACAGCTCGGGCATCGTCGACGGCGCAGCTCTGCTGCTCATCGGCACCGAAAAGGCCGGCCAGAGCCAGGGCCTGACCCCCCGCGCGCGCATCGTGGCCACCGCCACCAGCGGCGCCGACCCGGTCATCATGCTCACCGGACCCACCCCGGCCACCCAGAAGGTGCTGGACCGGGCCGGGCTGACCGTCGACGACATCGACCTGTTCGAGCTCAACGAGGCGTTCGCCTCGGTGGTCCTGAAGTTCCAGAAGGACCTGAAGATCCCGGACGAGAAGCTCAACGTCAACGGTGGCGCCATAGCGATGGGCCACCCGCTGGGCGCCACCGGCGCCATGATCACCGGAACCATGGTCGACGAGCTCGAGCGCCGCGGCGCGCGGCGTGCGCTGGTCACGCTGTGCATCGGCGGCGGCATGGGCGTTGCCACCATCATCGAGCGCGTCTAAAGGGGAATTGCCATGACTGAGAACACGATTCACTGGGACAAGGACGCCGACGGCATCGTCACCCTGACCCTGGACGACCCGACCGGTTCGGCCAACGTGATGAACGAGCACTACAAGGAGTCGATGCACAACGCCGTCGAACGCCTCTTCTCGGAGCAGGAGGAGATCACCGGTGTGGTGATCGCCAGCGCCAAGAAGACGTTCTTCGCCGGCGGCGACCTGAAGGCCATGATCAACATCGGCCCGGACAACGCGGCCGATGCGTTCAACGAGGTCGAGGCCATCAAGCGCGACCTGCGCACGCTGGAGACGTTCGGTAAGCCCGTCGTCGCCGCCATCAACGGCGCCGCCCTCGGCGGTGGCCTGGAGATCGCGCTGGCCACCCATCACCGCATCGTCGCCGACGTTCGCGGCGTGCAGATCGGTCTGCCCGAGGTCACCCTGGGCCTGCTGCCCGGCGGTGGCGGCGTGGCTCGCACCGTGCGCATGTTCGGTATCCAGAAGGCCTTCATGGAGATCCTGAGCCAGGGGTCGCGGTTCACCGCGACCAAGGCCAAGGAGATCGGCTTGGTCGACGAGGTCGTCGGTTCGGTCGACGAGCTGATCCCCGCCGCCAAGGCGTGGATCAAGGCCAACCCCGATGCCCATGTGCAGCCGTGGGACGTCAAGGGTTACAAGATGCCCGGCGGCACCCCGTCGAGCCCGGGTCTGGCCGGCATCCTGCCGTCCTTCCCGGCACTGCTCAAGAAGCAGCTCAAGGGCGCCCCGATGCCCGCACCGCGCGCCATCCTGGACGCCGCGGTCGAGGGCGCGCAGGTCGACTTCGACACCGCGTCGCGCATCGAGAGCCGCTACTTCACCCAGCTGGTCACCGGTCAGGTCGCCAAGAACATGATCCAGGCGTTCTTCCTGGATCTGCAGTTCATCAACGGCGGCGGGTCGCGTCCCGAGGGCATCGCCTCGGTGCCGATCACCAAGATCGGTGTGCTGGGTGCGGGCATGATGGGCGCCGGCATCGCCTACGTGTCGGCCAAGGCCGGCTACGACGTCGTGCTCAAGGACGTCACCATCGAGGCCGCCCAGAAGGGCAAGGCGTACTCGGAGGGCATCGAGGCCAAGGCGCTCAAGCGTGGCAAGACCACCGAGGAGAAGTCCGCGGCGCTGCTCGCCAAGATCACCCCGACCGCCGACGCCGCCGATCTGGCCGGTGTCGATTTCGTGATCGAGGCCGTTTTCGAGAGCCAGGAACTCAAGCACAAGGTGTTCCAGGAGATCGAGGACATCGTCGAGCCCAACGCGATCCTCGGCTCGAACACCTCCACGCTGCCCATCACGGGCCTGGCGTCGGGCGTGAAGCGCCAGGAGGACTTCGTCGGTATCCACTTCTTCTCGCCTGTCGACAAGATGCCGCTGGTGGAGATCATCCGCGGCGAGAAGACCTCCGACGAGGCGCTGGCCCGGGTGTTCGACTACACGCTGGCCATCAAGAAGACCCCGATCGTCGTCAACGACAGCCGCGGCTTCTTCACCTCGCGCGTGATCGGCACCTTCGT
>JAHFVC010000313.1:0-2559 GCA_023264765.1 Mycobacterium sp.
AGCCCAGCGCAGGGGCCGCGCCGAAGTGCTGCTGTGCGTGCAGGCTTGACCAATCCATCGCTGCACCCTCGGACAGCAGCAGCAAGAACGCCAGTACGCCCAGCACGATCACGCGCAGCAGGTCCGGGGTGGATCGAGTGCCGGAGACCGACTCCTCGGACACCACCGGCACTGGGGCGTCCGCATCGGCGCAGCGGAGCAGGCGGGATACGCCGATCAGGATGAGCACCACGATCGCCGCAACTGCTGCCGACGCCTCGACAGTCGTCGCCCTGAGGACGAAACCGATTGTCGCCAAAAGTGATCCCGCAACACTACCCATCGAGAAGACGGCGTGGAACGAGCCCATGATGGGCCGCCCGTATGCGCGTTCGACCTCGACCGCAGCCGCGTTCATCGCCACGTCTGCACTACCGGTGGCCGCACCGAAAAGCAGCGCTCCCCCGGCCACCCAGGGAGTACTGGGTGCCGCGAGCGGCGCGAGAACGCTCAGTGCCATTGCCCCGCCGGTGAACAATCCCACCGTGGAACCGCCCAGCCGATCGGCCAGCGGTCCGCTGATCTGCATGCCCGCCAAGGCCCCGACTCCGGAGATCAGCAAGATGGTGCCGACCATGGCGGTGGACATCCCGGTGGCCCGCTGTACCGACGGCAGGTGCACGGCCCACGTGGCCATGCTCATCCCGAAACAGGCGAACAACATGCAGACGCCGGCCCGTCCTCTCCTCAGCTGGCGGGAAGTGGACGCCGGCGCAGCGCCCACTAACGTCCAGCCAGTGCAGGTGCAGCCGTGACAGTCTCGACCCCAGTATCGGTCCCGCTGATCCGGCGTGCCGCACGCTCACCTTCGTGCACGGCGTCCATCATGGTCCGGCTGGCGATGGCGTCACCGACCCGTTCCACTGTCACGCCGCTGCCCTTGAGCGCGAAATACAGGTCGGTGACGGGGCGGTGCCATCCGGCGAGAATCACGGTGTCGACGTTACCGACCTGCGCCGGCACCCCTTTCTCGACGATGTTCAGGGTCCGGCCGGCGACCGCATCCAGCCGCGCGAACGGATGGGTAACCATGCCGGATGCATGAATTCGCGGCACTGCCAGATTTGCGCTGAAGGGTCCGAGCTTCGCGCCGACATACGGCAACGGCGTCACGAAGTCCACCTCGTGGCCATCCGCACATAGTTGCAGCGCCAAACCGATGCCCTTCCAGCCGCCTTCGCCGTCATCGACGATCACCACGTGCCGGCCCACAGGCTTCTCCTCCTCGAGCACATCCCAGACGGACAGGACATGGTCCTGGTCCAGTCCCGGCGTGAAGGTGACGCCCTGCGCGAGGTTGCCGACGATGTCAGAGCCCGGAGCGGACCCGGTGGCCACGATGATGTGGTCGGGCTTGAGCTCGAGCACTTCCTCCGCCGAGGGCGCCCAGCCCAGCCGCAGGTCCACCCCGTACTTGCCGATCATCACGTCGAGATGGTCGATGACACCGCCAATTTCCTCACGGCCCTTGATCTTTTCGGCGATGCGCAGCTGCCCCCCAGTGCGCTCCCGCCGTTCGATGAGGATGACCTCGTGGCCTTGTCGAGCCGCAGTTTCAGCCGCTTTCATACCGGCCGGACCGGCTCCGACGACCACGACGCGCCGGCGGAATGTGGCCTGGAGCAATGTACCGGCGCCGAGCTCCTGTTCATAGCCGGCGGCCGGGTTGTGCACGCATGACGAGTGTGTCACGGCGAACAACCGGTCGATGCAGCCCTGGTTGCATCCGATGCAGCGGCGGATCTCGTCGAGGCGGCCTTCGGCGATCTTGTTGACCGTCTCCGGGTCGGCGATCTGCTGGCGGGTCATGGCGACCATGTCGGCGTGGCCGAGGTTGAGGATGTCGGCAGCATCATGCGGATCGTTGATCCGGCCGACTGCGATGACGGGGACGTCCACGACCGATTTGACTGCGGCGGCGAGGCTTTCCCAGATCCGCTTCGGGTGCTGCATGTCCGGGACATTCTGATGCGCTTCGTTGTAGGTGGCGGCCTTGACGCAGATGTAGTCGATCTTGCCCGAGGCGGTGATGGCCTGCGCGATCTGCTGTGCGTCGCCGATCTTCAGACCGCCCGGGCTGAAGTCATCCCCCTGCAGGTTGATGCCGACCAAGTAATCCGGTCCGACCTCGTCGCGTACGGCGTCGATGACCCGTAGCACCAATCGCATTCGGTTCTCCAACGAACCGCCGTATTCGTCGTCGCGATGATTGGAGAACTGCGACAGGAACGATGCCAGGAGGTAGCCACCGTAGCCGGAGTGGATCTCTACTCCGTCCATACCACCCTGTTTGGCGTGCCGGGCACCGATCGCATGGCCGGCCACGATCTCGTCGATGTCCTCGAGCTCCATCTCCTTGGGCATCTCGAGGTTGAATGGACACGGGGTGTTCGACGGACCCCACAGCGCACGCTCGGTGAAGGTGGAATGCCCTTGTCGGCCACCATGTCCGAGCTGCATGACGATACGGGCGCCGTATTCGTGCACCGCATCGCTGATCTTGCGCAGACCGGGGACGAT
>JAHFVC010000313.1:2569-8032 GCA_023264765.1 Mycobacterium sp.
GCGGCTCACCGGGTACGTCCTGCGAGGTGGGGTGGATTTGAGGAAACGCCATTCCGATCAGCCCGGCGCCGCCCATGGCGCGTTCGCGGTAGTACGCGACGTGCTGGTCAGTGGGCAGGTAGTCCTTGGCCATCCCGGTGCCGTGGCCGGTCATCACAACGCGGTTGCGGACCTGAACGGTGCCGAGGGTGATCGGTTCGAACAGCGCCGCCAGGGTGGGGTTGGATTTCACAGCCAGATTCTCCATTGTTGGTTCGGAACTGAAGATGTTGTCGTGGAGGTGATTACGCGGTCAGTGCGCCGGACTTGCCGAGTCGCAGAGCCAAGGCCGCTGCAGTGATCGCGGGGTTCACCGCCGCCGACGACGGGAAAACCGCGGTGTCGGCGATCCACAGGTTGTCCAGATCGTGGGCGCGGAGGTCGGCGTCCACGACGCTGCGGGTCGGATCGTCGCCCATCACCGCCGTTCCGCACTGGTGCGACGTGGCCTCCACTCCCAGGCTGCGCGTCATCACCACCGGGAAACCTGCCTTGCGAACGACGGTTTTCATGTTCGCGATGAGCATGTGGTGGGCAGCTAGATTGGTCTCGCGCCGCGACAAGGTGATCTGTCCGCCTGCGCCGAGCGTCACCCGACTCTCCGGCAACGGCAGGTCTTCGGTCTGGATGAACAGATCCAGGGTGTACTTGGTGACCTCGTCAAGGATGGGCATCGGCACCCAGGGCTTGCCCATCTTGGCTTGCGGACCACGTAACTTTCCGAGCCCCTGCACATTTCCCAGCGGATACTTGTTGGTCGGGCCGGCCGAATACCAGTCGTTGATGCCAATGGTCTTCTGGTAGACGGCCTCGTTCTTACGACGCGGGTCGATCGCCAGGAAGAACGTCGTGACGTGGGCCATGTAGTTGCGACCCACCTGATCAGACGAGTTGGCCAGCCCGTTGGGATGATCGTCGGAGGCCGAGCGGAGCAGCAGCGCCGCCGTGTTCACCGCACCGCAGGCCAGCACAAAACGCTTGGCCCGCAACTGGATCCGCCTGCCCCGGTGCTGAATCGACGCTGAAGTCACCCGTTGGCCGGCCGCGTCGGTATCCAGCCGAGTGACCTCGGCGTTGGTCAACAACTCGACGTTGCCGGATCCACCGGCCAACGCCGGGCGCACCGCTGCCACGTCCGCGTCACCCTTGGCGTCCACCATGCACGCGAACGAATCGCAGGTGCCACACAGCACGCAGGCTCCGCCGGGTCGGCGGTCCAACGCCTGTGGCGCCGAGAACGGATGCAGGCCTTGCCGTTTTGCGCTTTCCACGAGACGCGCCATTGCACCTTCGTGCGGCACGCCGGGGAACGGGTAGTCCTGGGAGCGCCAGGGGTCGGTTGGATCCTCCCCCTTGTTGCTGTGCACCCAGAACATCTGCTCGGCTTCGCAGTAGTAGCGCTCCAGTTCGTCATAGGAGATCGGCCACGCCGGTGAGATCCCGTCGACGTGTTCGATCTCGCCGAAGTCGCATTCCCGGAATCGCGGCAGCGTGGCGCCGTACAGCTTGGTGGAGCCTCCGACGTAGTGGTAGTTACCCGGGACGAAGTCGTTGCCCGTCGCGGCATCGCGCCAGGCAGCCGAATTCTTGTACCGCCCTTCGGTGTGCACTGCGTCGAACGACCAGTTCTCCCGCTCGCCCGGCAGGAAGTCCCCCTGCTCGACGATCAATACTCGTGCGCCCGACTCCCGGAGGGCGTAGGCGAGTGTTCCACCGCCCATGCCCGACCCGATGATGGCGATGTCGGTGTCGAGAATCTCGGGCGGATCAGTGATGACGTGCGATTGCACGGCGGACGCAGAAATGGCCATGTGGCGCTCCCCTGGGCTGAGAGGATGTATGGGATGAGCCCATGTGATGGGCGACACCCCAAAACTAGGCCGCTTCAGCGGTCTTCCGGGAGCAGCAGAATGTGAAGCGCTACAGAGCCAGGCTGCTCAAACCATGCAATGCACGTCAGCGATTGTGCCGGTGGAGCAGATCGTGGCCGCGGACCGCGAACACCAGCGCCTGGCGAGTGTCCGGGTCGTCCAGCGATCTGCCGAGCAGACTGGTGATGCGCTCCAACCGGTAGTAGAGCGTGCGACGTTGGACGAACAGTTCCTGGGCAGCCTGCGATTTGTTCCCGTCGCAGGCCAGGTAGGTGCGCAAGGTGGGCAACAGCGGGTTCGTCGCCTTGGCGTCGTGCTTGAGGACCGGTCCGAGCTCGTCTTCGATGTAGCGGGCGAGTTCGGGGCCGCCGGCCAATGAGGCCAGCAGGCGCAGCACGCCGAGGTCATCGAATCGGTGTACCGACTTCTCCGGCCGCGCCGCGGCCACGGAGGCGGCACTACGCGCCTGGTCGACAGCGGCGGTGAGCTGGTTCGCACTGACCGGGCGGCTGATACCGGCACGCACGTTCAAGGCGGAAAGTCTTTGTACGACTTGCTTTTCCGAGCTTGTTCGGGTCAGGCCCACAATTGCCAGCGTGTGCTCTCCGAGGTCGGCGACCACAGCGGGGACACGCATGGCGCGGCATAGTTCCTCGACGGTTTCGTCGCCGGAGTTCCCGATGGGATTCTCCCGGCAGACGAAGATGACCACCAGGGCGTGTTCGCGGAAATCACGACCGATCCGCAGCGCTCGGCTGACGAATGCGTCTCCGGAGATGTCGCCGAGCAGCAACCGGCTGACCAGAGCGTTCTGGCGCTGAGCGGACTTGGCCCCGCTCTCTCTCGCACCGAGCAGGGTGATCGCGATGCCGTCGGTGGCCCGGTCGAGCGCGTAACCCGCCGTACCGGACACCGCGGTGCCGTCGTGCAGGACGTGCAGCCAGCCCCAGCGTTCGCCGCGCAGCACCACCGCCCGCCTGCTGCAGTTATGGGCTTCGTTGGCGTTCCCGTCCCCCGCGGCCGAGTCGTGGTCGATGCGGGAGTGATGTTCCCACTCAGCCAGCACGTCGTCGCCGGTCAGCGACGCACCGGAGTACGCGACGACCTGACAGGTGGCGTCCTCCAGAACCACCGACTGCCCGACTTCGGCGGCCAGTGCATCGGTGAACAGCACCGGGTCGCGCCCGGCCAACAGCAACTGCATGAACGCTGCGTTGAGTCGCTCGTAGGCGCTGAGATCGAGCACCCTCTGATCGATGATCGACTCGTGGACCTGTGCCGACACCTCGACAAACGGCACCTCGCCGTCGAGACCGACCAGTGGGAATTCACGCTCGCGTGCGGCATTGATCAGGGTCTCCGGCATGGTGGTGAAGGCGCGCCCGCTGAGTTCGATGATGAGGACGGCCGCATGTGCGTCAGCGATCCGGTTGAGGTAGTCGGTCTGCTCCTGCGCAGTGGAACCAATACCCAAACCCGCGGTCAGCAACATCTCCCCACCGCTGAGAAATGTCGCAATATCGGGTATCTCGGTGGGATGGACCCAGCGGATCGGACGGTTGAGGTTCTGCTCGCCGGCATAGACCCGAAGTGGCACCCGGCTGAAGACTTCCAGCTCGAGAGCGATTTGAACGGTCATCGCCATGTTCAACACCTCCGGTTTCACATTGTGCAGGAATTTCAGAGTTCACTGCGCAGATTGCGTCTGACGAGAGTTGCGTCACTCTGGGCAGACTGGGAGTCAAGGCCGGACGTGACACCCACAGCCACGTCCGCGCGAAAGTACGAAAGGATAGTTCATGCCAAGGCTCAACGGCGGACAGGTCATCGCCCGCATCCTCAAGGAGTACGGAGTCCCGTACGTCGCCGGTATCCCCGGTCACGGCATCTGGGGTCTCATGGACGCGTTCAACGAGAACGAATCGAAGATCCCGTTCATCCAGACCTACCACGAGCAGAGTGCGGTGCACCTGGCCGACGGGTACTACCGGGTCTCCGGTCAACCGATGTGTGCGGTCACCTCCATCGGAGCCGGCGCCTCGAACACGGTGCTCGGTCTGGCCACCGCCTACAGCGACTCCACCAGCGTGCTGGTCATCACCGGCGGCCCGCCTCGCCACATGCGCGGTCGTGGAGTCCTGCAAGAGTTGGATCGCCAGAAGGACAACGGTTTTCCTCAGGTCGCCGAGGCCGTATCCAAGCGCAGCTGGGTAGCCAACAGCATCGAAGATCTGCCCTTCATCATGCACCGCGCGTTCTCCACGATGCTCACGGGCCGTCGCGGGCCCGCACACATCGAGGTTCCGTGGGACCTGCACGCCGAGACGGCCGAGGTGAATTTCCACGACCTGGCGCGACGCCTGCCGGTGGGTCTGCAGTACCCGGATCCAGAGGCGATCCGACGCGCAGTCGATCTGCTGGCCACCGCCGAGCGACCCGTGATCGTCGTCGGCGGCGGAGCGATCAGCGCCTACGCCACCGACGAGATCCGCGCACTCGCCGAGGGTCTCGACATTCCAGTGGTGACGACGTGGAATGGCAAGAGCGCCTTTCCTGAAGACCACGATCTGTTCGTCGGGAGTGTCGGCCAGACCGGCACCATCCACGGCAACTACCTGGCCGCGAACGCCGATGTGGTCGTATCGATCGGGTGTCGCTTCACCGACTGGTCGGCGTCCAGTTACGCGCAGGGCCAGTCATTCTCGTTCCCACCCGCCAAGCTGATCCACATCGACATCGACCCGCACGAGATCGGCAAGATCTACCCGGCCGAGGTCGGTATCGTGGCCGATGCCAAGCCTGCGGTGGCCGCCATCGTCGACTCGCTGCCCGCCAAGCCGGATCGGGCCGAGTATCTGGCCGAGGTGGCCGAGCGAAAGGCGGCCTGGGAAGGCGAGCTGTCATCACGCCGCGATACCGATCGCTTCCCGTTCACCTTGCAGCGGCCGCTCGCAGCGCTGCGTAATGTGATGGACCGCAACGGAATCGTGCTTGTAGGATCCGGCAATACCCAGGGTGCGGTCAAACAGACCTTCCCGGTCTACGAGCCCCGCACCCACCTGACCACCGGCGGCTTCTCGTCGATGGGCTGGCCGGTGCCTGCCGCGCTGGGTGCCAAGTTGGCGGCACCCGAGCGGCAGGTCGCCAGCATCACCGGTGACGGCGATTTCCTCATGACTGTCCAGGAGATCGGCGTAGCGGTCCAGCACAACATCCCGGTGGTGTTCGTCGTGCAGGACAACTCTGGCTACATCTCCATCCGTGGCGGGCAACGCAACGCCACCGACCGCATCATCGGCACCGAGTTCAACCGCCCGGACGGTAGCCCGTACAGCCCCAGCTTCAAGGATCTCGGCTCGTCTTTCGGCCTGGAGTCGTTCCGGGTGGATTCCGCAGCCGACCTGGAACCCACGTTCAAGCGGGCATTCGATGCACAGGCCCCGGTGCTGGTCGAAATTCCCACCGACCGCGATCTCGCCAGCCCGTTCGTCCCCGGCTGGCTGGACTTCCCGCCGCTGCCTCACATCACCGACGGCCGCGCCGAGGAGTATCG
>JAHFVC010000045.1 GCA_023264765.1 Mycobacterium sp.
CACCGAAACCGAACTACGCCGACGCGCCATCCAGGCCTGCCGCCGATGCGACCCCGACGGCTACCGAGGCACCACCGTCTGCGACCACCGCGACACCAACCCCGCCGAAACCGCCACCCGCCACATCGCCCAAATCAGAGCCCAAATGGGCTGGCAGCCGACAACACCACACCAAACCCCCGAAAACCCGCAAGAAACGCCCACAGCCCCAGCAACAGACACCTGAATCAACGGCGACCACCCCCAAATCACGTACACCGAAACAGAACAACCACTCACCAACCAGCACCCACCCATGAGAAAAACACGCACATGCCACCAATCGGCCCACGAGCAGACGCCAGAAAACGCGCCGAACGCGCCTACGAACTCCGCTGCCAAGGCCGCACCTGGGACAGCATCGCCACCGAACTCCAATACGGCAGCCACCGATCCGCCTTCAACGCCGTCCGCAAGCACATCGAGCGCCTGCCCACCGAAGACCAAGACCTCGCCCGCG
Source organism: Mycobacterium sp. (assembly GCA_023264765.1). GTDB lineage: Bacteria > Actinomycetota > Actinomycetes > Mycobacteriales > Mycobacteriaceae > Mycobacterium. Next base: position 500 of record JAHFVC010000045.1, read on the forward strand.
CCTTCTCCGCCGGCACATACAAGCTCGTCGTCGCCCGCCTCTTCGAAGTCGCCGAAATGGCCCAGCGCCAAGGCAAGCCACACACCGCCGTCATGGCCCTCGACTCCGCGGCCCAGGCGACCGCCAAGCACGACGCCCTCCAAGGCTTGAACGTCGCTGTGCCCACGAAGGTCGACATCCAGGTCACCAGCCGCGTCGCCGTGCTCGACCGCGCCGAGGAGCAGCTGATGGCGATCGCGCAGCGCCGGCCGAACGTCATCGATGCCGAGATCCTCCCGTGAGCACCGCGCCGAAGTTGTCCGCGGACGATCTCGCGATCAAGGCTGCGATGGGCGTGGCCCGCGACATCGCCGAAGGTCGGGTCTCGCTGGCCGCGATCGATGCCGAGGTGGCTGCCGAGTGCCGGCTGCTGTTCGGCACCGTCATCGGGCCACCCGAGCCCGGCGCCGACCCGGATCCACTGTGGGACCTCCAGGCCGACGTGTGCCGGCAGGTGCTGTCGATGGGTGGCGTCGAGGCCAGGGAGCTGGCGCAGTGGCTGTCGGTGGCGCGCATCTACGAGCGACCCACGGCCACCGTGGGTGAGACGTGGATGGACCACCTGCTGCAGCAGCTCGCCGACGAGGACGACGAGCCTGATCACGGCGCTGATGAGCTGACGCAAATGGGGCCCTGGACGCGCTGAGCTGTCCATCTGGGGTGTACCCGTGCAGAACCAGGCACGGTGTGGCGTGAACATCGTTTGAGCAGCGGCAACACAGTCCAACTAGAATCACTGGCGCATTGTTGGACACTGAGCTACTGTGGTCTAGAACCCAGTTGGACAACCACCAGGAGGAACGCAGTGCTCAAGACCTTCGCCGCCGGCATGCTCATCGGAGCCGCCCTCGGCCTCCCCATCGGGCCGGCCATCATCGCCCAAGCCCAAGCCGCGCCCATCGTCGAGGACGACCCAGCGTGGTCCTGCGCCACGATGGGCAACCGCATCTGCGGCCCCGCCAACACCAACCAGCTCGCCGCCGGCTGCTACAACGACAGCGCCCAGCTCGTCGCGCCCTGGCCCTGCCACGTCATCGTCGACCCCAGCACCGGTGTGGGCGACGTGTACGAAGGCGCCTGACGAGCTGGCCTCGACCGAAACCCCAGAATCCCCGGGGGTTTCCGGATCGAGGCCGGCCGCCGCGGGTGGCGGGGGTGCCTGTTGAATTTTTGGGTTTTTTTGGTGGTGCAGGTTTTTTCTGGGATTTGGAGGTGGTTGTTGTGGTTGGTCAGCGGGTTGGTTATGTGCGGGTGTCGTCGGTGGATCAGAACACTGAGCGGCAGCTCGACGGTGTGGCGGTGGATAAGCGGTTTGAGGACAAGGCATCTGGGAAGGACACGGCGCGGCCGCAGCTGACGGCGGCGCTGGAGTACGTGCGGGACGGCGACACCCTCGTGGTGCACTCGATGGATCGTCTGGCGCGGTCGCTGGAGGATCTGCGGCGGATGGTGCGGGAGTTGACGGCGCGGGGTGTGCGGGTCGAGTTCGTCAAGGAGAGCCTGACTTTCACCGGTGATGATTCGCCGATGAACACGCTGCTGTTGTCGATGTTGGGGGCGGTGGCGGAGTTTGAGCGGTCGATGATCCGGGAGCGGCAGAGGGAGGGGATCGCGATCGCGAAGGCGCGGGGTGTGTACAAGGGGCGGAAGCCGGCGCTGACGGATGCGCAGATCGCCCAGGTGCTCAGGCGTCTGGGCGAGGGGGAGTCGGCAGCAGTCCTGGCCAATGAGTTCGGAGTGGCGCGAGCAACCGTCTACAACGTGGCTAATCGGGCACGGGGCGTCCAATAAGCGCCTCTTTGCGCTATCGAGCGCGTGCGGCGGGGAGTTTGTCGACCCTGAACCCGGCGGATGTAAGGCAATCTAGGTATCATCCGCGAATGATTTCCGAGTCGCGTAACCGCCGGATTGCGTTGCCTACTACAGGACGTGAATTTCTCAAGTTTGCTGCACGGTACTTCGCCGTGGCACTAATTTTAGCTATACCAACCGGCGCATTTATTTTCTATTTCTTTCCTTCGGATGGGGCCAATGGTGGCAGTTACACCTGGAAAGGTGTTGGCGCTGGGCTTATATGCGCACTCGTTGGTCTTGCTTATGCTCTCGCGAAAACAGTCGACTCTGAGGTGGACCGTGAAGCAGATAAGATCCGCGAGTCGGTCGCAAATCAGTCCAGATCGGCAGCGGGAATCGATTGGGTTGAATTTCAGAAGCGCCTAGTCAGTGACCTGGCGGCGAAGGATCAAACCGGGCGTGTTGCGACATTCGACTACAAAGGGCTGGCAGGTGAGTTCCAGGAGGCCGCACGGTCGTCCGCCTTGGACAAACAAGAGTCGATTTTGCGGGAGATCTACACGCAAGGATTAGCGCAGGCAAAGATTAGTTTTCGGGTCAGTATTTTCTTTGCAGCCTTCGGGGCCGGACTGCTTTTCATTGGTGTCGGACTTGCGATTTGGAAGGCGCCCACGGACGGGCAGGCGTATTCCAGCATTGTTTCAGTGGCTGCTGGCGTCGTGGTCAACGTGGTGTCGTCACTATTCTTCGTGCAGTCGAATCGGACGCGGCGTGATATGGCAGCGCAGGGAAAGATGCTGCGCGAGGAGAGTCAAGAGGACCGGCGATTCAGTGGGGCGCGCGACCTCGTGACAACGATCTCAGACGAAAAGCTTCAGGACGAAGTGAAGGCGAAAATTGCACTGCAGTTGATGTCGGCCGTGGAGGTAGGCGTCGACCAGGCAGTGCCGGCGAGCAACGAGAAATCTGAATCGGTCGAACAGTAATGATCGCGCCGAGGGTGCCCTCGAAGGCAAGGTTGAGTCGGGCTGAGGTTTTCACCCTGTTGGGTGCGGTGTTCGCTGGGTTTCCGATCCTGTTTTGTGCGATGCGGGTGTTGGTGGTGTCGGAGGGGGATCCGAATACGCTGCGGATGCTGGTGCAGAACCTGGATTTGAAATCGCTGGTACTGGCAACGATTCTGCCGCTCGGCGGCACGGTGATGTTCTGGTTGCAGGTGACGTTGTGGTTCTTCGCGTATGCCGCTGTCACTCCGCCGGAGTATCGGCGGTTGCTGAAGTGGTCGTTCTTTTGCTTGCTGCCAGTGACGGGTGCGACGTTGTGGGTCGCGATGCCGTGGCAGCAGTGGCTGGTGTCTAGCGGGTTGTTGGTGGTGGCATTGGCTGTGATCGTGGCGCATCAGCGATTGGAAAAGAACCGACTGAGGCTTGCGGTGACGGCTATTGGGACGTTGGTGTTTGTCGGTACGGTTGTGGGACTGGTGGTGTCTTTCGTTTCGGGGGAAACTCTTTGGCTACCGTACGAGCACATCGAGGTTGCAGGACGTTCGTCTGTTGACGGGTGGGTGCTGAGTTCGGATGAGCAGTGGACGCGGTACATGGATTCGAGCGACCGGCAGATCTACATCGTGAAGACGTCGGATGTGAAGGGCAGGGCGATGATCGGTCGTTGAGCCTCGGGAAATACGAGGACGGCCCGCCACCAACTCGATGGCGGGCCGTCTTTGTTGCGAGGTGTGCTAGTCCCAGAGGTCGTCGACGGTGTCGCGATCGTCGGCCGCTTGGGATTTCTCGACGTCGCTGACTCTCTCGTGCAGCCTGAGAAATTCGCGTTCAAGGTCAGGGAACTCGGACGTGTACCCGATGAGGCCCCACCCTGTGATTCCGTGTCGGACGTCGTACCCGCGAGTTGCGAAAATGCGGTCAATCGTAGCTGCGTCGTCGGTCAGGAACTCCGCCATCGCGTTAGCAACGGCGTTGGGACGCCTCGAACTCTTCGGCCATTGCATGCGGCCGGTCCCGTTCCGGAACCTCTCGCTCACCCCCTCTACGACCGTGGCAAGGTCCTCGCGCAGCGCTGTGACTCCGTCGCGGCCAAGCCTCTTAGTCACATCGGGTTGATTGTGCGCCAGCTTCTTGCCGTGTGCATCGACACGTTCGCCGAATTGGGCAGCGACCTGACTCAGGGTCTGCGCGATTAGCGTCTGGACCTTATCGTCTTGCTCTCGGTGCGCCTGTTGCGCTTGCGCAAGTTGACGTGCGGTTTCTTCACTCATCGGGGTCGTTGGGCCTCTCGATACCTGGGCTTTGGCTCAGTGAACCACGACTGCTAGGGATGTAGCGGTAGACCTGCGGCATTTACTTCGAGGTCAGTGCCCATGCCTTGCCGGGCCGGTCAGGCCTCTCGGGGTAACTGCACCGGTCGGCGCCACTCTTCCGCGCATGTCGAGAATCGAGGCGCTCGCCAAGATTCGGGCGGCGCGGGCCGCCCGGATGCTGCGCCGCCCGAAGAACCCGGCCGATCTCGCGCGCAGGTTGGATCCGAAGTTCCGTGTCACCCCGGCCATCCGGCTGCTGTCCAACGAATTCCGCCGCTGGATCAAGGAACCCGACCAGCGAGACGTGCTATCGACACCGCCACGAACGGGGAAGTCGCAGCTGGCGGTGTGGGCGGTCGTCTGGGCGCTCGGCGAGGACCCCGATCTGGAGATCGTGATCATCTCCAATGGTGACGACCTGGCCAAGGAGCATTCCAGCAAGGTCCGCGACATCATCAATGAGCACCACGAGTTCCTCGGGTATCGGATCGCGCCGGACAAGACCGCGGTCGGCCGCTGGCGGGTCGACGGGCGCAAGGGCGGCATGCTCGCGGCCGGTATCAATTCGCACATTGTCGGTTTCGGCGCCGATCTGATGATCCTCGACGACATCGTCGGCGGCGCAGCGGAAGCCGACTCCGAAGCGCACCGCAAGAAGATCCTCAACGAGTACCAGGGTTCGCTCGCCACCCGTATCCATCCGGGCGGGTCCTGCATGATCGTGAGGAGGATCTCGCCGGGTCGGTGATCGCGAACGAACCGGGCCGATGGAACGTGACGAACATCCCGGCCGTGGCGCGCCGCGGCGTCCCTGACGCGCTGGACCGGCAGCCCGGCGAGGTGATGGTGTCTGCTCTGGGCTACACACCGGTGCACTACGCGGATCTGCGGCGCACCGTCGGCGAACGCGTCTGGCATTCGCAGTTCATGGGCATGCCGTCGACGCCGGAGGGCTCGCTGGTGAGACGGGCATGGCTGGACGGGTGGCGGATGCCCTGCGCCCCAGCCAATCCGGTGATGACCGTGATCGGTGTCGACCCGTCCGATTCCGGCAAGGGCGACAAGTGCGGTCTGGTCGCGGCGTCGCGCACCCGGGAGAACGTGGTAGCGCTGATCGCGGACCGGTCCAAGCAGATGACGTCGGATGAGTGGGCGGTGGCTGCGGTGCAGTTGGCGTCCGAGGTCGGTGCCTCCCAGATTGCGATCGAGGGTTTCTCGGCGCGGGAGACCTACACGACGTTGGTCCGCAACGCGATCAACAGGGCGCAGGAGAAGGGCACGCTGCGGCATCCGATCAAGGTGACGTCGTGGCCGGAGAAGGGCAAGCCCCGGCCCGGTGACGCGTTCGCGCGCGCGGCCGGACTGCTGCAGGCGCTCGAGGTCGGCACCGCCCGGATGGGTGGCCAGCACCCGACTTTCGAGGACGAAGCGGTGCTCTGGCAGGCCGGCCAGCACCAGCCGGACTCGCTCGCCGCGTTCGTCGTCGCCCAGGACGTACTGATGACCGCGATCGGAAAGCAATGGCAGATCGGCTCGCCGATCGACGCAGCCGCCGCCGGTAACGTTGGGGGAGCGACGATCACCGCGCTGCCAACCGCTCAGGCCGGCGTTCCGTGGTGGGACCGCCAGTACGGGTGATGGTTTCACGCGTGAAACATTGGCCTATCACCCCCAAGCCTTACCTTTCGCGGCGTGAACCTGGAGCTCGGAAACCTGGGGTTGCGTTGACGGCCGCGCCCATCGACCTCGATTACGACGACGACGCGCTGCTGCCGGACGACGGCGGCAATCAGATCTACATCCGTGACGGCAAGCCGGGCCCGCGTTGGGAACCCGACCTGCAGATGGCGGCCGCGGTGCTGTCGATGCCGAAGTCATCGCGGAAGCTGACCGAGATGGAGCTGCCTGACCGGTGTTGGCTGGTCGCGTTCCTCACGGTGGCCGGCTGCACGGCGGAGAACATCGCGGAGCGTTGCCGGTGCTCAGTACGTCTGGTCCGGGCAGTTCGGGCCGAGCCGATGACGCAGTTGTGCGAGTTCTTCCACGCCGAGCTTCGCCGGCAGGAAACCGAATTGCGTGTTGAGCGTATCGATCACGCGGCGACCCGCCGCGAGCTCGGTTCCGCGGCGTCGGCGGTCGGTCGGTTGCGGACGCAGATGGAGCAGCTGCTCGACGCGCACATCGCGGGAGACGTCGAGAAATTCCGGTGCGGGCACCCGAAGGTCCCCTATAACGTCTACCGCTACAGGGGCCGGGACAACTGCCGTGAGTGTGGCCGTGACCGGGTTGCCCGGTATCGCGCCACCAGAGTCACTACAGTGACCACCGTGACCTGCGTTGTCACGCAAACCGCGTAACACTTTCGGCGGGTTCTGCCGCCCCCGCTCCTACGGTCCCCGCCCATGAGCCTCGGATACGCAGTTCTCGTCCTGACGATCTACATCCTCGCGGTCGCGAGCTTCGTCCGATTGATCAACCACGACACCATCCTTGACCCCGTCAGAATTTGGATGTCGGGGCGCGCGCAGGCCGCCTACGTGGCGGCCACTGAGGCGGAATCGAAACAACAGCCCGTCATCGCGGCCGGCCATGAGAAGCGGATGGCACGCTGGAATCTCGCTCTACACTTCGCCGGATGCCCCTGGTGCGTCGCAATGTGGACCGGCTTCGCCACCGCATACCTCCCCGTCCACCTCATCGGCTGGCCCGCGTGGACACTCATCCCCGTTGCGCTCGCCACCCGCTACCTCGTCGGTGTGGCAGCGCCCCTTTCCGCTGACGCAACCACCTCATTGCAGTCCGGTTAGCACGCCTGACCTTTACCGTCCGTCATCGTGGCTGGCCCCCTGCGTTTTGTGCGCACTCCGCAATCCGGGAATCGCGGCGCGCTCACCGCTTCTGTCGGACCGTCGGCATTGGTGGCGGCCAGCGCCCCAGTCGCCACAGCCAAGGACGTCTTCAAGACCAACTTCGGTGGCCGGCGCGACAGTTGGCAGGACGAAGCGTGGGAGCTGTTCGACCTTGTCGGTGAGCTCGGCAGCTACGTGCGGTGGCGGGCCCGTTCCTGCTCGCGGGTGAAGCTAGTCGCGTCCGAGATCGATCCGGTCACCGGGCAGCCGACCGGCAGCATCACCGAAGGAAACGACGAGGGCCGCCAGGTCGCCGCGATCGTGCATTCGATCGCCGGCGGACCGCTCGGGCAAGCCGAATTCATCGAACAGGCCGTCACGATCCTGTCCGTGCCCGGCGAGTTCTACACCGCGATACTCATCACCGACGAGGGCGAGCGGTGGCTGGCGCTGTCGAAGCAGCAGATCAAGGTTTCGCAGAAGAACCCTGACGGCATCACGATCGTGCTGCCGGAGGGCGGGGAGCACGAGTTCACCCCACGCAACGCTGACGGCACCGGCCGCGACGGACTGTTCCGGGTGTGGAACCCGCACCCGAAGATGCCGACCCAGGCGACGTCGCCTGTGCAGGCGAACCTGTCGCCGCTGCGGGAAATCGTGCGGACCACCGCGAAGATGGAGAACGCTGACCACTCGCGGATGCGTAACAACGGGCTGCTCGTCATCCCGCTGGAGGCGTCGTTGCCGTCCACGCAGGCGCCGACGGCTGCGGACAAGCCGGGCGGTGGGTCTGGCGGGTCAGGGGATCAGTCGCCGGGTGTGGCGATGACGTTGCAGAAGTTGATCATGGACGCGAACGAGGCGTCGTTCAAGAATCCGCTGAGTCCCGCCGCGGAGATCCCCACCGTCATCGGTGCGCCGGCCGAGCACGTCGACAAGATCAAGCACGTCACGTTCGGCAAGGACGTCTCCGAAGCCGAGATCAAGAAGCGGGATTCGGCGATGCTGCGGTTCGCGCGCGGCATCGACATGGAACCGGACCAGCTCCTCGGCCTGGGCGACACGAACCACTGGAATGGGCATCTGCTGGCTGATCAGGACGTGAACCTGCATGTCAGCCCGGTGATGAAAACGTTGGGTCAGGCGTTGTGGCGGAATGTGATCCGCCCGATGCTGATCAAGCGGGGTATCGGCGCGGACAAGTATGCGCTGACGATGGACACATCGGATCTCACCGTCGATCCGGATAAGTCCGACGACGTCGAAGCCGCGTACGAAGCGGGCGCCATCACCATCCCGGCGTACCTGAAGGGCCGAGGTATCGACCCGGATTCGGCGCAGGACCTGACGACTCGGGATGGTGCGTTGGCGTTCGCGACGATGGCGGTGACGAAGGATCCGACGCTGTTGCCGACGTATGCGCCGTTGTTCGGTGGGTTGTTGGCGTCGGTGAAGTTCCCGCAGCCAGCGTTGCCGGCGGCGCCGAATCCTGCTGATGATCATGGTGATCCGCCGGAGGAGGTGCCGGTTGACGGCTCTCCGCCGGACACGGAGGGGAAGGCGCCGCGGAAGCCGGTGACGGCTGCGTTCGATCCGGTGTCATTGGCCGTGGACTCCTATCTCGATACGGCGTTGGGGTTGGCGGGGAAACGCCGCGTCGGGTCTGGCGATGGTGCGCAGAAGGCGCGGCTGCGGTCGGTGGAGCCGAATCGCTACTACCAGTTGATGCCTCCGGTCGCGGAGTCTGAGGTGGGCCGGCTGATCGCGGGGTTCGACTCGGGGCTTGATGAGTTGGCGGCACGGCACGGCCTGGACGCGGATGAGATCCGGTCGTCGGTGGTGCGGGAGGCTCGGCGCCGGCTGACGTCGCAGGTGGTCGACGCGTGAGCCGTGAGCGGGTGGTGCAGATCATCGGGGAGTCGATCACCGGTGGAGTGATGCAGGCGGCGTACGCGCAGGCTGTCACGGATGAGCCTTGCCCGGTGGACATCACCGCGATCGCGGTAGTGGCGTCTGAGCGCCTATCCGAGGAGGGGCTGATCTGATGGCCATTCACCCGGATCCCGGCGCCGCCCGCGACCAGACGATCGCGGCGGAACAGGCGATCGAGGATCTGCACGCGGAGGCGCTCGCGCAGTGGGCGCCCATCGTCGCGGCCGTCGTCTTGCCGACACTGGCGGGCGCCGCTCTCGCACCGGACCTCGCCGCGCTCACGACCGCCACAGCGATCGCCGAGTGGACCGCCATCGCTGAGGCCGTGATCGTTACCCGTGTCTCGCTGCTGTGGGCGGCTGCCGTCCTTGAAGCCCTGGACGCACTGGGAATCCCACACCCTCCAGTCACCACTGCTGTGCAAACCGGGCCAGGCGAGTGGACAACACACCTCGCCGAGTACGACGCCGCCGTGCTGCGCGCGATCGACCACGCAACACCCGACATGGACGTTGAGCAACTCCGCTACGCGGACGCTGTCGTCGAGTCGTCGCCGCCGCTGCGCGCAGCCCGCAACACCGTCCTCGCCGAGCAGCGCGCCAAGGCCGAGCAGATCCCGCTCATCGTGCAGGACAAGGCGGCCCGAGCGGTCGCTGCCGTCCCGCCGGCCGAGAGCCTGGACGCGGTGGCTGACGCTGAGCGCCGGGCCGTGGCGGACACGCTGACCCCGGGTAGCGCGGCGCTGCGTGACGTCGCACGCAACCAGGGGTATGACGCTGCGGCCGTGCTGAATCACGCCGTGGTGACCGCGGCTGCGCAGCAGAACGAGGAGTTCGGCGAGGACCTGCTGAAAGGCTGGATCGCGACGCTCGACGGGAAGACGAGGCCGACGCACTGGGCGGCCGATGGCCAACGCGTCCCGCTTGCAGGGAAGTTCAAGGTCGGCGCCGCGGAGTTGGAGTTCCCGGGTGATCCGACAGGGCCACCCGAGGAGATCAAGAACTGCCGATGCCGAGTGGGGATCAGCGCGGCTGATGAGCCACTTCCGGACGAGGTAGACCGGCACACCGAGCGTCTCGACGGCCGGGACTCTGTGGTGGTGAACCGGGATGGGCGCACCCAGGCAGAGGAAATTGAGCGCCGGCGCCGCGCGGGGAATGTGCGGGCCCGGGATACGAGTGATGGTGTGGGGCGCGTTGCGTCCGTGGACGTGGAGGAGTTCGACATGACGGATCTGGTTGAGGCTGACGTGATCGACGAGCCGGAGCCCGACTTCGCCGCGGATCTGACAGCCCTCGTCGCAGCATCCGCGTCCACTGCCGCCGAGCCACGGTTGCGGACCTACGACCCGAAGCTGTTCTCCGACCCGAAGCTGACCCGGCCGACTGCGCCGACGATGAACAACGAAACCGGCCGCATCTTCGGGCATCTCGCCGAGTGGGGCCACGTGATCCGCGGTGGCCGCGACGTCACACCCCGGAACCGCAACGGCTACCGCAACTTCCACACCGGCCAGGTCCAGACCACGGATGGTCGGCAACTGTCGGTCGGCCGACTGACGGTCCTCGGTGGGCACGCGTCCACCGAACCCGGGGTGACCGTCGCCGCGGTGCGCGCGCACTACGACGACGTCTCCACCGCGTTCGGCCTGGTGCGCGTTGGTGAAGACCGGTTCGGCATCTGGTTCTCGGGCGTGCCCTACCCCGGGGTGGATCCCGAAACCTTCCAGCAGGGCATGGTGACGCAGCTGTCTGGGGATTGGCGTGACTGCGACGGCTACCCGCTCGACATGGTCGCGGCGCACGCCGTGAACACGCAGGGCTTCCCGATCTACTCGGCGCTGACAGGTCCGGAGGGCCGGGATCTAGCGTTGGTGGCGTCGCTGGGCCCAGTGCGCCGAACAGCCGCTGCGGCACCAGTGTTGGTGCCGCTGGATGACGTACGGGTCGTTGTCGCGGAGGCGCTGGCCGAGGACCGGAGGAAGGCCGCGCTCGCTGCGCGTCTGGATTCGGCGTTGACAGCGTCTCATTCAGCCGTGGGTGATCCACCGACGCCGACAGAACGCATCACTGCCCTGATCGAGGCACTCCCAAAAGCCTGACCGCCAGCTTCAATCCGAGGCAGAAGCGCGGTCCCGACGGGAAGTGGATCCCGGCTGGCGGTGCAGGCAAACACACAGGGCACCGTTCACGCTTTACCGGTGGCCCAAACGGGCTCGGATCCGCGCCGGATCCATCAAACCGAGCAGCATCCCGGGCGTACTGGAAATCCCGTCAGGATGCCCTCCCCGTGGACTTCAAAGGCGAGACCCTCGAACCCCACGAGGTCAAGTTCGTCGAGCGGTTCCTCGACGCCGGCCAGCAGCTGGAATGGATCGAACGACCCACCGACCGCAAGCCCACAAACGACTTCCGATGGACAAACAACAACGGTGTCCCGACGGAACTCAAGTCGACCAAAGCCCGGTTCGAAACGATTCACGGCCAGATCGTCGCGGCAGCATCACGGGCTGCGAAGCAGTCAGTTACAAAGGACCACTTCATGATCGACATTGGCGACGAACCGCTGACAGACGAGCTGAGGGAACGTCTAGCCGGGTTCAACGTCGGACGAAGCAAGTACCGCGCCGCCGGCATCTGGGTCATGGCCCAGGATCAGCTGCACCAGATCGAACTTGAAAAGTAAGTGCGGGCCGCAATGCCCACATGAAATGTGGGGGCGCACCCGCATCTCCGATGGTACCTACTGGTCGAGCGATTGCAATACGTTCGCCTGCACTGACGCTGCCTACGGTCACCGGCATGTGTAATTGCCGCGGTTCCGCTAGGTCTCCGCAGGCGGCGAGTTCCAGCCGTTCTGCCGAGCCGAAGTCAACAGCCTGCTACGAGGTCACGTACCCGGACGGGTCGGTGTCGGAGGGCAAGTTCATGGACCCTGTTGCGGCGCGGAAGCATGCTCGGCGCCGCGGTATCGGCTCGACGGTAGCGAAGGTGCCGTGCTGAAACGGTTATTTAAGCCGTAACCCATCGTCGGGAGCCCGTAGGTCTGTGACCTGCGGGTTTCTTTTTTGGGCGTAACTGTGCACCCCCACCCTCCACTGTCTGCCGCCAGAGAGTTCCTGCCGAGGGCTATGTGCCGGGGAGCGATCGACAAAGCAACACCGACACGTTTGTTGATCCCAGACAGGAGTCACCGCTGTGAAGAAATTCCAGCCCCTCGAAGCACTGCCGGAGACCAAGGCCGAACTCGACGCCTACACCGGCAAGATCCGCGCAGCCATCAACGTCTTCCAGGCCCGCGCCGCCAACGGTGAAGAGTTCGAAGCTGATGACGTCGCCGAACTCGAAGCCCTGAACGCGGAGTTCACCAAGGCCGACACGAAGCTCACCGAGATCACCGCCGAGGAGCAGTCCCGCGCCGAGCGGCTCGATGCCGCCCTGGCCGCCGCGAATGCTGCCACCGCGCCGAAGCCTGAGCCGGAAGCCCCCGCGGCGCCGGCCGAAGAGGCTCCGGTCGAGGTGCCGGCGGAGGCTGCTGCAGAGGTGGTCGCGGAGGCCGAAGCCGCTGTGGCTGATGCTGCCGCCCCGGCCGCTGTGACCGCAGCTGCTCCGGAGCCTGTGAAGTTCGAGGGTGCCGTGGCCGCGGGTGAACTGCCCAAGCCGGAAGAAGTTGAGGAGCCACGCAAGCCGTTCATCCTCGCGTCCACCGCGCCGAACTTCGCCGAGTACGACGGCCAGTTCGTCGACACCGATGTCATCGCAGAAGGCATCGCCAACAAGACCGGCGAATTCACCGGCCTCCGGTCCGACGGCCCGACAATCCTCGCCCGAATGGAACGCCCACAGGGCACCGTGGTCAAGGATTACAAGAGTTTCGTCGCCGAGCGCGCCCGTCTGCAGCGCGAGATCCCCGGCCACGGCAAGGTAACCGCCCAAGCACTCGTCGCTGCCGGTGGTTGGTGCGCCCCGTCCGAGCGGAGCTACGCGTTCGAGGGCACTCAGCCGGCGGTCGGTCTGCTGTCGTTCCCGGAGATGCACTTCCCGCGCGGCGGCATCATCATCAACGACGAGCCGGACTTCTCGCCCCTGCAGAACGGCTTCTACTTCACCGAAGCCGAACTGGAAGCGGACAGTGGCAGCCCGAATTTCACGCCCACCGCGATCAAGGACATCGTCGAGATCCCCTGCCCCGAGGACACGATCGAGTACCGGCTCGAAGCCTTGGGTTGGGGCATCAAGACCGGCATCCTGCAGAAGCGGGCCTACCCGGAGCTGATCAAGAAGTTCCTCGACGAGTTCCTGGTTCGTCACGAGCAGCGGAAGTCGGAGAAGTCGCTGTTCAAGGTGCTCCAGCTGTCATCGTCGGCGAAGGTCGTCCCGAACGATGTCGTGCTGGGTGCAACCACAGGCATCCTGAATGGTCTGCACATGCGGGCGTGGAACATCCAGCAGAAGACCCGCAAGCCGGTCGTCGAGGGCATCGCCCCGCTGTGGTTCCGCGAGGTGCTACGGGCTGACCTGGCGGGTCGTAGCGGCCTGGATTCGCTCAGCGTCACCAGAGCTCAGGTTGATGCTTGGCTGGCGGAGCGCGGAATTTTCCTGCAGTACGAGGGTCGTTGGCAGGCGCTGACCACGGGTAAGCCCGGTCACGAGGACACGTCGTGGTGGCCCGGCAGCGTGGACGTGGTTCTCTATCCGGCGGGCACGTTCTGGCGCGTCCTGGACCGTGTGCTGACGGTCGGTGTCGAGCATGACATCGACATGTTGTCGAAGAACCGGGAACTGGTCGCGTTCATCGAGGATGAGTTCCAGGTCGGCAAGACCGCCCAGGACCCGTCCCATCTGATCCGGATTCCGTTGTGCGTCAACGGTGCTGTCGGTGCGCGCGAGCACATCGACTGCTCGACCGAGTACGCGCAGACGATCACCAAGTCGGTGTCGCTGCCCGGGTCGCCGACCTCCGGCAGCTTCACGCTGAAGTTCGGCCCGCTGGGCATCCCGTCGGCCACCCTGTCGAACACCGCAACCGCGGCCAATTTCGACACCGTGCTGACCGGCATCGACGACGGCGTCACCGCTGCTGGTGACATCGTGACTTCGGGTGGCGCACTGCCCGCTGCGGTCACGGTGACCTACCCCGCGCGTCTGGGTGATCTGCAGGTCGGTACCAGCACGCTGGCCGGCGGCACCAGCCAGACGGTGTCCATCTCCTAACCGGAGCTGGACGAGTCGCAATGGACGAGGTGGGTGGCGTGAACAACATCCGAGGCGTTCACGCCGCCCGCCTTCCCGACTTTGGAGGGTGAACTGTGACGACTGGTTTTGCTGCGGTGCCATTTGATGTGCCGCTGGTCAATCCGGCACCGAACGGCCTGTTTGGTGTGGTCAATTGGGCTGATGAGCCGGGTGCGTTGCGGTGGCTGACGGCCGGCGTGGATTTCCGGGTGTGGAATTACGGCGGCGATGCGGGTTCGGGTGAGTGGACTCCCGCCTGGAATGTGGCCGAAGCTGATCTGACCGCGGACGATGTGAAACGTGGTGAGCGGCCGGATTTCCCGGATTCATTCCTGGCTGTGACGACGTGGGCTTCGGACGACTGTGATTTGCGGCCGCCCTCTCAGGACGAGATCAAAACACGGGCTCAGCAGACGTTCCGTCTACAGGAACCCCTTGTCGTGGAGGCGAAGTTCGCGGAACGGCTTCTGGCGGATGCGGGTTCGACTGGTTCGGCCGCCGACATCACCAGTGCTGTCGGGCAGTTGGAAGCCCTGCTGGCGAAGACGAACACGCTGGGTGTGATTCATGCGGGCGCTCAGTGGGCCGCCGTTGCATCCACGGCCCAGCTGATCGTCCGGTCCGGGTCGGTGTTGAAAACCCCCCTCGGCCACACCTGGGCGTTCGGCGGCGGCTACGTCGACGGGCTCGGCGACACCCTGGTCGCTACCAGCCCTCTGTTCGGTTGGCGCGGAACGGTTAACGCCGACGACGCCCCGAGTTACAAGTACGAGGAATTTCTGGCGGTCGCGGAGCGGTCGCTCGTTGTCGGTTACGAGGCGTCTGTCGGCGCTGTGGAAATCAGCTAGGAGATTGGTTATGCCTGTTGGTGTTGAGGTCCTCGTCGAGGACGGAATCGCATCCATCGAGTTCGTCGATCCGTCGCTGCGCGGAATCGGTCTGACGAAGCTGCTCAAGCACGCCCCGGCCGATCAGGTGCACAAGCTGACCAGCCCAAGCGTCCAGTATCAGGTGCCGGTCGAATACGCCAGGGCCGCTGGTCTTCTCGACGAGGCGGCTATCGGCGAGCAGGACGACTCCGACGAGGGCGCGCAGGGCTACGACGACGGTTTCCCTGACATGGACTGGTCTCGCCCGGCGATCAATGAGTTCGCCGCCAAGTTGGAGCCGCCGCTGGACACCACCGGCGAGAAGAACAAAGAGCTCGCCATCGCGGCGATCAAGAAGGCCGTCGGTCGCGACTGACCTCTGCACCCACGTGCGGAACTGTTCGGCCTGCCCCGGAATCGGAACAACGGCGCGAAGCGCCTGATCACAGAGGAGAGCCAGCCCAATGGCGAACATCCCCGTCTTCAAGGGCACGAAGCTTCGCGCCACCCTCACCGACGCCTGCGGCAAGCCCATCGAGGGCGCCGCCAAACGCCTCGTCACCGACTGCTGGGTCGGCGTGAAGGTCGACCCAGAGATGAAGCAGGCCGAAGAGATCGAGCAGCAGAACGCCGAAGGTGGCGTCATCTTCTCCGATCGGACCGCAGCCGAGCGCAAGCGCAACAACGTCAACCTCGAGCTCGGTGGCGTCGACCCCGACTTCTGGTCGCTGCTGGCGTCGTACATCCGAGTGCTCGACTACGCGGGTAACCCCATCGGGGTCAAGGACCGCAAGAAGGTCGAGAACGAGTTCGGTGTCTCGCTGGAGTTCTGGACCGCCGGCCGCACCGACAAGGACTGCGCGGTCCCGACTTCCGATGCCGGCCTCGCCTCGACCGGGTCGAACAAGACCTACGGTTACCTGCACCTGGTGGCCACCGAGTTCTTCAACACCAGCGGCTTCGACATCCGCGCGTCGGTCACGCCGGTGTCGATGACGGGCATCACGATCCCGCCGGTCGGCTGGGGTCGCGGCCCGTACAACGTGCAGGAGATCGACTCCGCCGGCACGCCCGGTCGTCTGCTGGTCCCGGCGTACGAGGAGGACGAGGACAACCACGTCACGTTCTTCCGGACGAAGGTGCCGCCACCCGCGGTCACGAATGGTGCTGTGGCCCTGGACCTCACCGGCCCGGGCAAGTTCACAGGCACGACGTACTACTACGGCGACGCCAACCACAACACCACCCTCGCGGCGGATGTGGCGCCTTCGCAGGAAGACGTGTCCGGCTACGTGCTGGCGTTCACTGGCACCCCGAACGGCGGCAGCCACGACATCGTGGTCACCGGCGCTCCGACGCCGGCTGTCATCCCGTGGAACGCGACCAACACGTCGGCCAAGACGCTGTTCGCCAATCTCGACGATGGCCACACCGCATCCGAGTGGGCGGTCACCGGTGGCGCCCTGCCGGGCTCGCCGCTGACGATCGTCCCGCCTGTCGGTGTGCACCTGTCGCTCGGCGACAACGACCTGACCGCTTCCAGTGGCACTCCGGCCGCCACGCTGACCGCCCTCTGATCCTCCCCGGGCAGAACCGCCCCGCACACCCTCACCGGTGGCGGGGCGGTTCTGCATCCGGCGTCCATACCGTGACGCGCCATGGGGTACGAATGGCCGGTCAACCGGGACTGCTACAGCGACCCTCTGGGCGACCCGCCGCAGCCACCGCCCGACGAGGACGGACTGCCCGCCTACGAGGCAGCGCTGGCCGAATACAACCGCAAGGCGGCCCACCAGAGCGAGTCGGAGGACACCGCGATCCTGGTGCTGTGGCGGCTCTCCGGCGAGCAGTTCGGCATCCGTCAGGTGACGATCCGGCCGTGCCCGCCCATCGGGTGGCCGCGGTCTCTGTATGTCCCGCTCCTGTTCGACGGGGTGTGGGGTCGCACGGGATGCGGATGCGTCGGTTCGTGTGAGGTGTCGGGTACGCGGGTTCTCCACCTCCCTGGTCCTGTGGCTGAGATTGTGCAGGTGCGGATCGACGATCAGATCATCGCCCCGACGGGCTACACCCTGGAAGGCGATGTGCTCTACCGGGTTTGCGACTCAGGGTGCGGTTGGCCGTCGCAGAATCTCGCCCGCCCGATGGGTGAGCCGGGGACCTGGTCGGTCACCTACCGGCAAGGCATCCCGGTCCCGGCCGGCGGCGCCACGATGGCGGGGCGGCTGGCTCGCGAGTTCATGCTCGCTTGCTCGGGCAGCGATGAATGCGAGCTGCCATCGTCGCTGCGACAGACCACCAGCCGCGGTGCCACCAACTCGTTCGACCCGACATCCATCCTCGAGGCCGGGCTGACCGGCATCACGGCGATCGATCACTGGATCAACGCGATCAACCCGAACGGTCTGATGAGGGCACCGGTGGTCCTGTGAGCTCGTGCACGGATCCGGTGTCGGAGATCGTCGATGTCGTTGTGCAGGCGATGCGCGGCGCGTTCAACCCGGAGCAGGAGTGCCCGCCGATCGGTGGCGGCTCAGAGACGGTGCGGTTCCTCGTGAGCGACGCCGAGGCCATTCCGTGGAACCCGCAGTCGAACTGTAAGGCTCCGTTCCTGTGGGTGCGCGTGGGTTCTCGATTCTTGTCAACGGTGCCGACGTTCCCGGAGGCGTTCGTGCGCGATCGCGGTCGCTGTGCGGCGCATGACTTGGCGCGGACCGTTCCGTTGGAGGTGGGTGTCGCGCGCTGCGTGGCGACGAAGGCGCCGCTGACCCTGGACAAAGTCGAGTCGGAATCCGAGATCGCGCTGGACGATTCGTGGCGCATCGAGGGCGCCCTGACCGTCGCGGTGCAGGAGTTGCGGACCGATGAGCGTGCCGTGGCCACCGATACCGTCGCGGTCATCGGTCCCGCCGGCGGCATGGTGATGGTTACCGGTGTGGTCTACGTGCAGTTCTGAGAGAGGACATCATCATGGCGAGATTCGTTGTCGTTGAGGGAACGTCGACCCCGTGCTCGGGGTTTCTGCGGCGCGGTGAGCGGCGGAAGTTCGCGGTCGATGACCGTCTCCGCAAGATGGTGAAGATCGGGTGCGTCGCGGTCGTCGAGGGCTCGCTGGACGGGCCCGACGATGACGACGAGCCCGTGTCGGTCGGCGAAGCGCGCATCGACGTGACGCTCGATGCACCTGGCCTCGAAGCGCTGGGTGACGCACTGGACGACGTCGAGCCGCCGACTGTCGACCTGCTGAAGCCACCGTCCAACAAAGCTCGTCGGGAGGCGTGGGCCAAGTTCCTCCGTTCCCGCGGTATCAAATTCCCCGACGGCGACGAGTCCAAGGGCGAGTTGTGGGCTGGCCGTGACGATCTGATCATGATCTGGCAGCAGGCGTCCGGTGGCAGTTAGCTACACGCTCACCATCAACGAGCCGGAACGGGACCGGCAGGTCGGCGCGATCGTGTATCGGCGGATGGCCAGGTTGTCGCGGAGGACGGCGACGCAGGCCCGGCAGGACGTGCCGGTTCGCACCGGCAATCTCGGTCGCCAGATCGGTGAGGGCCCGATCTCGATGATCGGCCCGAAGACCGCGCACGGTTCGGTCCACGACAAGGCCGACTACGCGCTGTACGTCCACGAGGGCACCCGCGCGCACGTCATCCGGCCCAAGAACGCGCAGGCGCTCCGGTTCAACGTCGGGGGCCGTGAGGTGTTCGCGAAGCGCGTCGACCACCCGGGTACGAAGGCGCGGCCGTTCCTGCGTAACGCCGGTCTGCGGGTCGCCGCTGAGGAAGCCGCGCGCTGAGTTGCACCCCGCGGTAGCACTGTCCGCGTCATGACTACAGCCTCGGATACCCCTGTCACTGACCCTGCTCCTACTGCCGATGAGATCGCTGCCGCGCGTGCGGTGATCGCGGCGTCCACAGCGGATCCCGCCGCGGACGTTGACGACCTTGCAGACCCGGCCGCCGACACCGACGCGCCGGCCGGCGAGGACCCGGCCGTCGAGGTGTGGAAGCACGAAGACGACTGGGCCTACCAGAGCATCGATTTCCACGGCGACGTATTCGGCATCCGCATCCCCACCGTCGCGGCCATCCAGGGCTGGCAGCTATCCCAATCCAGCACCAACACCGACGCCTTCCAGCTCAACGGCACCAACCGGCTCCTCATCAAGCACATGTCGCCCGAGTCCTACGCCCGGTTCATCTATCGCCTCGGTGAGCCTGACGACCCGGACTACGACGAGGACACCTACGCCGAAATGGTCGACGCGCTCGTCACTCCGGCCCGGGAACGCGCCCAGGCCGACGCCGAGGCGCGCGCGAAATTGCCCAAGTAGCACCGCACCCCGCGCCTCTAACTTGACCGCGTGACCACGCCCGTCGGATCGATTCGTCTCGACCTGATCATCGACGGGTCGAAGGTCGATGACGCGGCGATCAACGAGGCCGTCCGCCGGCGGATGGCCGGTGTTCTCGGGGAGACCGAGCAGGGTGTCCGCAAGGTCGAGAAAGCCCACACCGACGCCGGTACCGCAGCGGAGAAGTCCGCGGCGAAGCAGGTCACTGCCGCGAAGACGGTTGAGCGCGCCGCCGAGCAGGCCGAGCGGGCTGTCCATCATGTCGGAGACGCGCACACCAAATCTGCTCGGAAGGCCGAGACCGCTTCAGGTATTTCGACGCGAGCACTGAATGCGCAGACCCGGGCGATCGAGAAGCAGGCGCTGGCGTGGGACAAGGTCACGGCGGCGAAGACGCGCGCGGCGGCGGTACCGGATCCGTCGAGCGGTGGTGGACTGCCACCGAATCGACGTTCAGGCTCCGGGGGCGGCGGTGGAGGCGGGTTCGGTGGCTGTGGAGGCGGCGTCGGCCGGTTCCTCACGTCGCCGATCGGCCTGAACAGCCTGGCTCTCGGCGCCACCGCGTTGCCGCCAGCCACCTTGGCAGTCACCAACCTCGCCGGCGCGGTGCAGCAGCTCGCTCAGGGTGGGCTCCTGATCCCAGGTGTCATCGGCGGCATCGTCGCGTCGGTCGGCACGCTGAAGATCGGGCTGTCCGGCGTTGCTGACGGTTTCTCGGCGGCGTGGAAGGCCGCCGGTGATGGCGCGTCGGCGAAGGACATCAAGAAGGCCACCGACCAGATGAAGGGCCTGTCCGATTAGGCGAAGTCGACGATCGCCGCCGCAGTCGGGCTCCGGCCGCAGATCGAGCACCTGACCAAGGACATCTCGCAGCAGAACATCTTCGACGGGCTCGACAACACGGTCACCACGCTGGCCAACAAGGTGATGCCGACCGCGGAGAAGGGTCTCGGCGGCATCAGCAAGGCGTGGAACAGCACGCTGAAGACGTTGGGCTCGGCGCTGGGCTCGGACTCGTCGGTGTCGTTGATGGACCGCATCTTCGGCAACACCGCCGAGGGACAGAACCGGCTCAACAAGGCGATCGACCCCGCGGTGCACGCCGTGGAGACGTTGGTCGCGAAGGGAACCGACTTCCTGCCCCGCCTCGCCGACGGCATGACCGCCGGCCTGACGCGGTTCGACAACTGGGTCAGCCGGTCGGAGCAGAACGGCAACCTCGACAAGTGGATCAACCAGGGCATCGACGCCGCTGGTCACTTCGGCGAATCCTTGTTGAGCGTCGGGAAGATCATCACGTCGATCACGTCGGCGGCCGGCGGCGACGGCGGGCTGCTGCAACTGCTCGACACGGGCACCAAGAAGCTCGCCGACTTCCTCGGATCCGCTGAGGGACAGAAGAAACTCGGCGATTTCTTCGCCGACGCCCGACAGCGCTTGGGTGAGTGGATCCCGATCCTGGGCAACGTCGCGAACGTGGCCGGCGATGTGTTCAAGGGCTTCCAGCAGTGGGGCGACGCCATCCTGCCCGCGGTCTCCGGCATCACCAAGGCGCTCGCGGACATGCCCGGCCTGGTCACCACCGCGGTCACCGCTCTGGCTGGCTTCGGCACGTTGAAGGGCCTCGACGGGCTGCTGTCGAAGCTGATGGGCATCAACGGCCTCCTCGGCGGAGGCGGCGTAGGTGCTGGCGGTGGACGTGCCGGCGGCCGGGGCGCGGGCTTCGGCATCGGCGGCCGAGGGCTGGCGGGTGGCGCGCTATTCCTCGGCGGCCTGTTCGACCAGTCCGCCCAGGGCGTTAACGGCTACAACGCGTTGGCCACGATCGGCGGCGGCACCCTGATCGGTTCAGAGCTGGCCGGCCCGGTGGGCGCCGTCGTGGGCGCGCTGGCCGGCGGGCTGACGTCGATGATCCCGGTGATCGTCGACAGCTTCCGCAAGCAGGCCGAGACCACGCGGCAGCTCGCCGAGAAGGGCACCGGCGGTGTCCCGCTGTGGGGTGTCCCAAAGCAGGGCCCGGGCATCGATTCGATCGCCGGGTCGCCGATCCCGCTCCCCGGCTCGGCGGTGCCCGGCTCGTATCCGGTGCAGACGGTGCCGCCGACGATCGCTCAGAACAACGCTGGCCGGAACCTGGGCATCGTCGAGGCGCAGCACCCGTCGCAGGTCGGTGCATGGATGTCGGGCCCGCTGTCGGCACAGCTGCAGGCCGCCGGCGCGCAGGTGCCGGGAATCGCTGGCATCGGCCAGGCGGCGGACGGCGCGACGCAGAAGGTGGGCGCGCTCGACCAGAAGCTCGCGGAACTGTCGGGCACGAAGGTGCCGCCGATCCCGGTGACCGTGAATACCGATGGGGCGCTGGCGCAGATCAGTGCTTTCGCGTCGAAGGCGGCGTCGACGTCGATCACCATCCCGGTGCGGATCAATCCGACGAGCGGTTCGGCCACTGCGGGTGGCGGAGGCGGCAGCTCGTGGTTCGGGCACGCGGCCGGCGGTATCACTCGGATGGCTCATGGTGTCTTGCCGGGCTATTCGCCGGGATTCGACAACCTGCTCGGCCGGATCGGCAGCAGGGTGTTCGGCCTGTCCGGCGGCGAAGGCATCCTGATCCCCGAAGCGGTCCGCGGGCTCGGCGGCGCGCCAGGTATCTACGCGATCAACTCGCTGTTCCGGCGCGGCCTGTCCCGTGCCGGCTACTCCGGCGGCGGCGTGGCGGGGTTCGACGGCGGCGGCATCACACCGGACGCGATCGGCGGCGGTGGGTTCTCGTCCGCACTGGCCCCGGTGGTGGGGCTGCTGACGCAGATCCGCGACGTGCTCGGCGGCGGCTCGGCCAAGTCGACCGGGACCGTGCTGGGCGCGCTCGGCGATGTCAGCGCCGCGGCGTCCGACACCACCGCGACGGGTCTCACCGGTGCCGGGCTGGCGGGTGTCACTGGTGCACCGGCGGGCGGCATCCTCGGATCCGTTGATCTGCAGCGCATCACGGCGAACCTCTCCAGCTTCGCGCACAGCGGGAACCTGTCGGACGTCAGTGGTATTGGCCTCGACGCTAACGACCCAATCGTCACCGCGATCGTGTCCGCGCGGAACAAGAAGAAGGGCGGGCTGTCCGACGACCAGATCGGCGACCTGATCGGGCAGGTGTTTGGTGGCGGTTACACCGGCGTGCTGGACTCGTCGAACTCGTCGCTGGTCAAGTCGCTGACCAAGTTCCGCGACAAGATCGGCAAGACCGGCGGTGTCGGCGGCGCGGACCTCACCACGCCCCGCGGTATCGCGGCCGCGACGGGCGACATGGGCCAGCGGTTCCTCGCGAACCTGCTCGCCGGTGCCGGCGCGGACGCCCAGTTCATCGGCGACCTCATCGGAACCCCGATGTACACGCCGACGGGCAAGTCGGCCAGCACGTCTCAGCTGATCGGCGAGAAGAACCTGCTCGGCGCGGCGGGCGGGCTGCTCGGCTACGAGGTGCCCGACCACACCCGGCAGGGCGGCGCGCCGGGCACGCAGCAGACGATGGACACCAACACCGCGGTGTACAACTCCAGCGGTCAGATCAGTTCGGACATCGCGGGAATCGTCGATCGCACGCTCACGTCGTTCAAGGCGTCGCTGGACGCCAAGTTCGATCAGATGACCGCCATCCTCACGCAGATGCGCGACCAGTTGGCGTCCATCGCAGGCAAGTTGGTGAACTCCGCGATCTCGTCGGGTAGCCAGGCCGCGGGGCAGGTGGCCGGCGCTGCGGTGTCGGTGCCGGGTGCTGGTGGCGCGCCGGGCGGGTTCTTCGACCTGTCCGGCACGAAGGGCTTCGGCCCATTGTTCGAGACCGGCACGCAGATCGGTGGCCTGTTCGACGAGGGCGGCCTGTGGCCGTCGGGCACGTTCGGCACGAACCTGTCGGGCGCCGACGAACGCGTCCTGGACCCCAACCAGACCCGGTTGTTCGATGCCGGTCTGCTCGGCGGGTGGAACCGGCAGCCAATGCAACAGCACATGGCGTCGGTCGACGGTCAGGACGTCACCGGCTCGGTCGGCGCGGATTTCTTTGGCCTCGGCCGGGTTCCGATCATCGGGACCATCCTGAACTTCATCATCTCGATCCTGCTGAAGACGCTGGGCATCCACATCGAGGCCCGGAACACGTTGAAGGACATGACCGACCAGGTCCGGCAGTTCCGCGGCGACTTCAAGAGCTTCAACAGCGCGGGCCTCATCGCGGGCGATTCGTCGGGCCTTATCTCCCGCAACCAGTCGTCGAAGGACATCGTCAACAAGGAACGCGTCCGGATACTCACCGAGGTGATCGTCGGCGTCGTGAAGTACCCGATCGAGAAGGTAATTGTCCCGCTGGTCAACACGCTGGTGCAGTCGGTGATCAACATCGGTCAGTAGGCGATCGGCATGGCGATCTCGGCGGGCGTGAACTCGGTGGCGCCGGGCGCGGGTGGTATCGCCGGGCAGGCCGGTTCGGCGATCGCCGGCATCGCGGGCAGCCTAGCGAACACGTTG
>JAHFVC010000314.1 GCA_023264765.1 Mycobacterium sp.
GCTTGCTGTTGAGTGCATTCCACTGACCCAGCTCGTTCGCCATCTCGACATCGAGGCCACCGCGCGACTTGCGAAACTCCTTGTACGACAAGGAACCATCTTTGATCTGCTGCGCAACAGCCCTCGCGGGACCAGGCAGGGCATCGAACGCCTCCGCTTCGGCGCGAGCGGCCTGCGCGTTCTTGTAATGCACATCCAGATGGACCTGGCCGTCTTTGGTGTTGTCCTGAATCGCCTTCTGGATCACCTGCAACGTCCCCGCCAGGCCACGCTCCCCAAGGTGATCAGACAACTCCTGCGAATCAAGCCCCAACGCGCCCAACTGATCTCGCATCTGCTGCGTCGGCTTCGCCAGCGACGTGAACGTGTGCGCCATGTTCTGCGCAGCCTGATCCGGCGACGTACCCGACTGCGTCAGCTGCGACAGTGACCCGAACACGTCAGCCTGAAGATGCTTCTTGCCGAGCGCGTCGAGGTTCTCCCCGATGCCCGCGGCGATCGGCTCCACAGAATGCAGCACGGCCGAGAACCCCTGGAAGTTCGTCTTCGCCATGCCGGTGGCCACAACCATCTTCGACATGACGTCGGCGGACTGGTCGGTGCTGAACCCGAAGTCGTGCATGGTCGTCGTGAGACCGCCGAGGACTTCCTTTAGGTCGGCGTTCTCCGACTTCGCGCCCTGCGCAGCAGATTTGAGGACCGTCACACCGTCGCCGCCGCGGTAACCCGCCTTCTCGACGTCGTACATCGCATTGGACAAGTCCTGCGCGGAATAGCCCACCTGGCCGGCTTACTCATTCTATAGCCACTGACTTGTTGTTGCTATGCTCGCTCCACCCTCGGGCTGGGAGCCAACATGCAGACATGGTCGGTGGTTCGCTACGACATCAACGTGCTCGCTCACGGTTGGCCGACGGAGATCACGGGCCCGATTCCTGACATCGGCGACGTGTTGTCGCGTTGGAAAGACGTTGATGGACAGCGCTTTCTCATACGCAGCGACGGGTTTGTCGATGTTCGAGTCAACGCGTTCTTGGCTTCCGCTCGGATGCGAGTGCTTGCGAGTAACACAAACCGTGACTACGCACAGTCGCTGTGTTTGTGGCTGAACTTCTTGCAGACCAGTGGACGCGTGTGGTCTGAAGCGACCGAGGAAGACACAGAGGATTTCGAGTTCTGGAGGCGCACCGACCCGAACAACCTGACTCCTGTTGGCGCTTCGGCTTTTTCGAAGGATATTGCGGCGTGCAAGAAATTCTATTCGTGGGCCGCGGAGCGGTTCGCAGATGTCGTCGACATCTTCCTGTCCGTTGATTCGCCGCCGTCTAAGCGGTCGGCCAGAGTTCGATGGCTCGATCCTGCCGCGGTAGATCGTTGGCGCGATGTTGGGTTGCGTGGCCGGGATCTTCGGGGCCACAGGGACCGATCGTGCCGCACCCGCAATGAGCAGCGCGATGTCGCGTTTTTCGACGGACTGTATGGAACGGGGTTACGGCTGTCGGAATGGGCTTCGGTCACGATCGATGAACTTCCAACACTGGGTGTCGACCGGCCCTTCTATAAGTGTCACTTGGCCGACAAATGTGCCAAGGGTGGCTATGGCCACCCGTATTGGATGCCGCGGCACGTGCTGGCGGGGATTTGTGCGTATGTGGAGGGTTCCAGGGCCCGGGCTGTTCGCGGCGCCCAAGAGAGCGGTCGCTACGCGCAACTGGGCGACGCGATCGTCGTGGGCGTCGCGAAGCGACCAGGAACGGTAAGACTGCCCGACGGTAACGGTGGATTCATCGACCGCGCTTGGAACACGACCGGTCCAGCGTTGCGCCGCAGGCTATTTCGCCGCACGCAAGCTGGTCTGGAGCCATTGTGGTTGTGGCTGAACGAAAATGGTCTCCCGCGCGACGCGCACGGATGGCACCACACGTTCGCTGCAGCGAACGATCGTATCGCCGCACTGGGTGTGGAGAACTTCACCTGCACACCGCATATGCTGCGGCACTCCTTCGCCCTGCGGTGGTTCTCCATTGGGAAACTGGTCTATTCCTCGAGACTCGGTCACCTCTCAGAGGAGGAGGCCCGTGATTTCCGAGTCCAATTCGGTGATACCTGGCACCTGGTGCAGACGATGTTGGGGCACCGGCATGTCGAAACTACCAGGAACGTCTACCTGGAACCCTTCCGGGCGCTCGACGTCGAGGTGTTGCTTGCGCAGACCCAGGGCTTACCGGTGGCGGGATTGATGGCCGAACTTTTCGGCGGCCACGCAATGGTCCTCGGAGACCCGGTGGCGCGCAAATGAGTCGGCGTGGTCGCGCCGCTCGGCTTCCCGAACCAGCACACGCAACACCGCGCGGTGTTCTCGCCGACGGAACGACGGTCCGCTGCTTCGAGGACGGCAACAGTCAGCCAAAAGACTTCGACTGTTCACGTTTGCCGGTGAGCCCGGAGCTGCAACGCATGTTTGCCGAGGCGTTCGCCAAACGCACAGGCCCGGGCGGCACTTTACGGTCGATGGCGTCGATCGGCGACGCGTTTCGAGCGATGCACCACTTTGCGCAATATCTTTCGGGTCTACCGCGTCCACCCGTGAGCCGATCGGGCCTGCGTCCGCGCCACATCGACGGCTTCTTGGCCGAGCGTCGCGCTGCGGGTGCCATCTGGAAGCTCACCGAGGAGTCGCGCGGAGTGAAAATGACTCTGCGCCAGCTCGATTCGTGGAATCCGGACATGGTGGCCAAACTCGCCGAGCCCCATCCGCGACCAGTGCGGTCCGGTAAGCGTCACCAGAGCTACAGCCGTACCGAATTCCAGCGGATCGCCGCAGCGGCGCGCGCCGACCTGCGGCGGGCCGCGCAACGCATCCGAGATAATCGTGCGTTGTTGGAGCAGTACCGATTGGGCCAGTTAGATGATCCGACCCGCCGACTCGAATTGCTCGACTATGTGGAACGGCACGCCGACGTGCCACGCCGAGGCGGCGACTTCCCGAGCAAGGCGCAGTTGACTGCCAAGTGGGTGCGCGGTTTCGGAGGGACCCGGGACATCATTCGGTGGGCACATTTGAATCCGCTGGAAGTCAGCGCCGGTGCCGTGTTGTTGGCCGTGCTGACCGGGCAAAATCCGTACGTCATCATGAAATGTCCTGCTACACATCACCGCGCCGACGGCGATGCGGGCGGACCGAAGACCGCCATTGTCGGGATGCGCAAGCCCCGTCGTGGCAGCCGCGCCGACATGGACGTCGCACTTGCCGCCGTTCCAGATTGGATCAGCATCCCCGACGACCCGACCACGCTGTCGCGCCGCGATGAACTGCACACGGCCTTCGGTGTCTACATGTTGTTGTATGAGCTGACCGCATCGACGCGCAGAATCGAAGGCAGTGGCCGGTTGATGGTTGCCTACTGTTCAAATGGCGCCCATGGTAGGGGTATCCGCGCGCATGGATCGGCTGAAGGATGGATACGGCCATGGTCGCGACAACAGGGGCTACTGTGCGATTCTGTCGAGGGCGTACCACCCAAGCCACTCGAGGTGTCGCTAGTTCGACTACGAATGACTTACCTTGAGCTACACCAGAAACCGGTGGCGCACACCGAACAAACCCTCATTGACGACTATCTGGGGCGAAACCGCGGCAACCTGGTTGAATACCGCCGAGTTGTCGCCGATGCCTTGAGCGAACAGGTCGCCAAAGCCCGCGCCTTGCCCGTCATGTCCGCGCTGTCGGCGGCCGAAGTTGCTCAGGCGCACGCCGATCCGACGGCGTTGGCATCGGAATTATCGTTGTCCCACACCGATGTTCGCCGCATGCTCCAGGGCAAGTTGGACACCGTGATGAATGCCTGCATCGACAATCACCACGGACCCTACGGTGACCCGGGCCAGCCGTGCCGCGCCTCATTCATGCTGTGCCTCAGTTGTCCATGCGCTCGCGCGTTGCCTCGGCACCTGCCCGTGCAGACCCTGGTGTTCGATCGTCTGGCTGAACGTCGACACCAGATGACCCCGCTGACGTGGACGACGCGTTTTGCCCTCCCACACGCCCAGCTATCCGATCTGCTGTCGAATTATGACGAAGACCAACTCAGCGCAGCGCGCGCCGCCACCACCGATGACCATCGCGAGATCGTGGACCGATTCCTCAACCGGGAGTTGGACATGCGATGACGACACCGCATCGGCGCGCTACGCGCCACCACGACCAGGTTGAATGTCCCGACCCGACCACACCGGTTCTCCTGCGGCGCGTATTACGCCCAGATGCCGACACCGCTGTGCTGTCTCGGTATGCAGACGATGTGTGGCGCTTCGATCACGGAATCTTCGAGGAAAGCGCGAAGATCACCAGCATCAACTTCAAGCTGGCCCCAAAATCCTTGCGAGAATGCGCAAAACGCTACGTGTGGGTGCTGGTCAACACCGACCCGCCGATGCAGCTCCGAAGGACCACGGCCACACGCCCATCGCTGTACACCATCAGGATGTGCTGGTATCCGTTCCGCACGTTCTTGAATTGGCTTCACAAACAACGTATTACAGCGTTCTGCGAAGTGACACCCGAGTTGCTCGATGACTATCTGGTCTACGTCGGCAGCACTCAGCCCAGCGTCGAGCAGATGCACCGATGCGTCGGCGAGGTCCGTCGACTCTGGGGATACCGCTCGGCACTACCGGAATCGATGCGGCTACCCGAGATGCCGCCCTGGGGCGGTGAATCGGCCGGCGCCCTTCTGGGCAATGCCCGCTCATACATGGAGAACCTCACGCCACGAATCAACGAGAACACGATGCAGGCACTACTACTGTGGGCACTGCGATTCGTCGAAGACTTTGCCGATGACATCATCGCCGCCCACG
This sequence comes from Mycobacterium sp., assembly GCA_023264765.1. Taxonomy (GTDB): domain Bacteria; phylum Actinomycetota; class Actinomycetes; order Mycobacteriales; family Mycobacteriaceae; genus Mycobacterium. The sequence goes on from JAHFVC010000314.1 coordinate 4,861, forward strand.
AGGAGTTCCTCTTCCTGCATGCACGCGGGCCGGACGTGACGCCCATTGCGGAGCAAGACAGGACCCGGCTGCCACAGGGTGGGGCGATCAAGATCGTCGCCGAATACGCCGAATCGCTTCGGCAAGAACAGGGATTGCTGCCGGGCAGGATCAACGAGCAAGGTGAGCGCGAAATCAACTTCCCTTATATCGGCCGGCTCATCGGTATCCCACGGCTGCCGGCGGCGTCCTACTCGACCGCCCGGTCGGTGTTAACCACCTCAGGCTTGCCGATCGATGATGACGCGTACCTGTCCACCCCGATCATCGCCACACTGCAGGGACGGCCCTGGCATCCTGGACGCTTCTCTTACAACCAGACCCGCCACCTGATCCGGCATCTGCACACCGCCTGCCTGATCGTGGTCGCCTACCTCTCCGGTGCTCGGCCCGCGGAGGTCTTGAACATTCGTCGTGGTTGCATCGAACGGGACGATGCCAACGACATGTATCTGATGTCAGGCGTCTATTTCAAGAACGCCGTCGACGAGCAAGGCAACAAAGTGCCCGCCGGCCTACAGCGGGCCGACCCGTGGGTGGTGGTGCAGCCGGTTGCCGACGCCATCCGGGTACTCGAACGCCTCCACGACGAAGAACTACTGTTCACCAATCGATTCGATCTGACACGCATCTACGCCCCGCGTCGATCGGGGGGACTAGCGCTAAACACTCAGGCAGCCACCGACAGTGTGCACCGATTCATCGATTTCGTTGACCGGCTGTGTGCCCACCACCACATCGATCCCATTCCGCCGGACCCGCACGGCCAGCTGACCATCAGCCGATTTCGCCGCACACTGGCATGGTTCATCCGCCGCCGACCTCGCGGGCTGGTCGCCGCGTCGATCCAATACGGTCACGTACACACACGGATGATTCAGGGCTACGCCGGCGCCTACGACTCAGGTTTCCCTGACGAGCTGGCCTTCGAGGATTTCCTGGCCAGGTTGGAACAATTCGCCGACGACGAGCAGGCCCTGAGCGATGGGGAACACGTATCCGGACCAGCCTCACAAACCTACCGCCAGCGTCTGAGCGCAGCCAACGGCCGCTTCGCCGGCTACACCCTGACCAGCAAGAGGCAAACCCGCGACTTGCTGTCCAATCCATTGCTGCAGATCTACCACGGCGAGGGAATGACCTGCGTATTCGACGCGACCAAAGCGGCCTGCCAGCTGCGAGGAGCCCGCGACGATCCGCTCGTGACACCCGACATCGACGACTGCCGGCCCAGCTGCCGCAACATTGCTCGGACCGATCGCAACATGGCCACAGTCCGCCAACACCGGGACCGGCTTGCAACAACAGTGTTGGACCGAGCCGCCCCACCACTACGGCACCAACGCGAACAACGAGAACTCGATCGGATCGAGACAATCATCAAGGACCACGATGACGGCCACTGAAACAGACCCGGTACGCAAAAAGATCGTAGCGGCCATGGACCGCTTGATGGCCGGCAAACCGCTGCGATCAACCGGTCGGCTCAACGTATCCCAGTTGGCCGTCGAGGCCGGTGTTGCGCGATGGCACCTCACCCATCAGCACGTTGATCTCAAAGAGATGTTCCAAGCGCACGTCCGCAACGAAGGCACGACGCCGGCCCCGTACCGGGGCACCGCCGACGCGTTCGATGATCTGCAACAAGCACATCGAGCGCTACAAGCACACTGCGCCGAGTTGGAGCGGAAAATCACGTTGTACGCCAACGTTATTCAACTCCTTGCCGCGGAGCGGGCGACGAAGCTGCAGGGGCGGCCTGTGACCGATATTGCTTCGCGCCGGATGACGCCACGCTAAACGGTCGCGAGGTGTAGCCAGCACAGCATAACCGCGCGCCACAAACACCACCGGTAGCCAACGACGCCCCGTGCTCGGCGCGGGGCGCGACGGCAGCATGGCGCCGCGCCGCCTTATATCGGAAAGGGCGCACGGATCCAAAGGGCTCAATACCACGGTGGCGGAACTGAAATCGACGGTCGAACGGCTCGATCGCCCAGCTCGACCGGGCCCACGGAACGCCGGCCGTGAACATCCCGTTGCAGAGAGACGCAGTGGATCGAGAGGTCGTTGTTAGTGGTCGTGGCCGGCGAGCACGAGGGTGTCTGTCAGAGTGCCGTCCACGAAGTAGGCGCGGCAGTCGTATCGGTCGTGCAGGCTGCCTCCGACTTCGTTGGGAGCGTCTACTGCGACCGTCACGCTCCACACCGTGATGCGGGAGTGATCGATGCCGCTGAGGGGACCTTGCGTGAGGGTGAACAGGTCTTTGGCGTCCGGGTCGAGAGGGCTGGTGGCCACGTCGGTGTTCGACAGCGTAGCGGCCGCCGGTGCGACGAGCCGGTTGCGGACCTCAGCGTCGCACCGGTCTTGCGCGGTACGCTCGATCGAGTTGACAGGCCCCGAAGCGCGCGTGTTGAGGACGATCACCACTGCCACCGCCAACGCGACCAGGATCACCACCGCCGCCATCAACCCGATGCGTGTGCGGCTGCGGCGTGGCCGCCGCGGGGTTGTGTTCATCGTCGCGCTCTCCACATCCTTGTCGGTCAACTCACCAGCGGGCCGACTGGCCTGCCTCCGATCGGCCGGAATCGGTACCAGCACAGTCAGGTTGGATTTTCAGTGATGGCCGAGGTCGTCATGATCTTCATCGTCGCTCTCTCGATGGTAGTGATGAACGTGGTCATGGTTGGCGGGCAAACCTGGCTGGTGGTGATCGTGACTGGTATGGCCTTCATGACCGTGGCCGCCGTCGTGCCCCGCGTCGGGTGAGCCGCCCATCATGCGCAGCATCGGGATGCCGCCGGTGCGGACGAAGCGCAACACCAGACCCGCGGCGAGCAGCAGGAAGACGATGTTGAGCCACGTGGTGTAGTTCCAGGAGATGCCGCTCTCCATCACCATGGCGTTGCGCTGCGTGGGAATGAGACCCGTTGCACCGAAAAGCAATTCGACGAGGTAACCCGCCGCGACCATCGAGACGTAGAACGTGGCCAGCAGCGTCAGCATCATCCGGGTGCCGTAGTACTTCCGGTAGATGTTGAGGATCGGCAGGATCAGCAGGTCGGCAAAGATGAACGCGACCACGCCGCCGAAGCTGATACCGCCGTTCCACAGCACCGCC
>JAHFVC010000315.1 GCA_023264765.1 Mycobacterium sp.
CGGCAGTGGCGCCCACGCCGGGGCCTGTCCCACGCATCGGCCGGCGTAGGCCAGCCACAGGTCGCGTACCAGCGGGGTGATCGACCACCCGTCGGCGGCGATGTGGTGCACCACGGTGACGAGGATGTGCTCGCCGTCGCTGACACGGAACAGCTTGGCGTGGAACGGAATCTGAGAGGACAGGTCGAAGGTGTGCCGGGTGGCGGCACCCACCGCCTCGTCGAGGCGCGCGGCGGGCCAGCCGCCTGCGTCGACGACGTCCCAGCCGATGTCGGCCCGGTCGGCGGGCAGCACCACCTGCTGCGCCGTACCGCCGGGCGCGGTGAAGATGGTGCGCAGGGATTCGTGCCTGCCGACGACGTCGGCCAGGGCGGCCCGCAGCGCGCCGGCGTCCAGCCTGCCGCGCAGCCGTAGTGCCACGGCGAGGTTGTAGATCGGCGAGGGTCCCTGCAGCTGGTCGAAGAACCACAGGCGATTCTGTGCGAACGACAGCGGCACGACGTCCGGTCGCGCCGTGGCGACCAACGGTTCCAGTCGCCGGGCGTCCCCGCCGACGCGCGGTGCCAGCTCGGCAACCGTCGGCGCTTCGAACACCGTTCGCACCGAGAGGTCGGCGTCCAGACTGGCGTTCACCGCGCCGATCAGACGCATGGCCGACAGCGAGTCGCCGCCCAGATCGAAGAACGAGTCGTCCACCCCGACCCGTTGCACACCCAGCACCTGGGCGTAGATGTCGGCCAGGATCTCCTCGACCGCCCCCACCGGGGCGCGGTAGCCGTCCCCGTCCGCATACTCCGGCGCGGGAAGGGCTTTGCGGTCCAGCTTGCCCGAGGACGTCAACGGCATCTCGTCGAGCACCACGATGTGTGGCGGCACCATGTAGTCGGGCAGCCACGCGCTCAGTCGCCTGCGGACCGCACCGATCTTCGTGCTGCTGTGCGGTTCGTTGGCCACGACCTGGTTGCGGTCGGCACCCGGTCGATACACGTCGGTCAGCACGGTGCCCGTCGGCGCGGCGAAGACGGCGTCCACGGTGCCGGGTTCGGCGCCCCAGGTTACGGCGACGTCGTAGCCGGCATCGGACCCCAGCCGGTACAGCTGTTCGGGCACCACGCCGGCATCGACGCTGCCGACGGTTGCGCCCGCGGCCAGTGCCCGTTCGTGCGCGACGTCACCGACGACACCGGCACGGGGAATTCCGGTGATGCGCAACGCATCCGGGTGCTGCGCGGTCAATCGATCGCGCAGGCCCGTCAGATCTGCGACCTCAGAGCCCGTGATCTCAGACCATGGCCAGACGGGTGCCGATGCGACCGAGCGCACCGCGGCGGGCGCCTTGTGGATGGTGACGTCGTAGCGGTAGCGGCTCAGTTCGTTGTCCGCTGATCCCCGCCTGACCTGGATGTCCAGCCCGCCCGTGGCCGACCATCGGGTGAAGAAGTCGGGGGCCAGCAGCAGTTCGGGCTCGCCCAGCACCGCGTGATGCACCCGCTGACGCAGTACCGCCGCATCGGTCGACGCCGTGCTACCGGTCCGGGCCATCGCGATGCCCGTCTGAAAGGCATTCTGCAGGCTGTGGTTACGGACATCGCCGATGAACAGCGACCCGCCCGGCGCCAACAGGTCCAGGGCGTTGTCGATGACCTCGGCGAGGTACGTCGCGTTGGGAAAGTACTGCACCACGGAGTTGACGATGATCGTGTCGAAGTGTGCTTTCGGCAGGCCCGTGGTGACGTGTGCGGCCCGCGCCGACAGTTCGACGCGGTCCCGCCACGGAATCTGCAACTCCCGCAACAAACGGGTCAGCTTGTCGATTGCGGCCGCGGAGATGTCGGTGGCAACATAACGTTCGCAGTACGGGGCGACCTGGGAGAGCAGCAGTCCCGACCCGGCGCCGATCTCCAGGGCGCGACGGGGGTGCAGGGCGAGGATCCGGTCGACCGTCGTCGAACGCCATTCCTCCATCTCTGCCAACGGAATCGGGTCCCCGGTGTAGCTGCTGTTCCAGCCCCGGAAGTCCGACCCGAACGTGACCGCCTCGCCGTCGGCGGCATACAGCTCGTCGTAGATGGTCTGCCATTCTTCGACGATCTCGTCATCGTGCTGGGTATCGCGATTGGCCTCGGTGGCCTGCTCGAAGGTGAGGTAGGCGACCAGCTGCGAACCCGTCGTGCCGTGGTGCACGGTCGCGGCCGCCTGGCTGACCTGCGGACAGGCCAGCAGCGCACTCTCGATCTCACCGAGCTCGATGCGCTGCCCGCGCAGTTTGATCTGGGTGTCGACACGACCCAGGTAGTCCAGCGTCCCGTCGGTGTTCCACCGGGCCAGATCCCCGGTACGGTACATGCGTTCGCCGTGCGCGCCCCGCGGATCGGCGACGAATCGATCCGCGGTCAGCCGGGCCCGGCCGAGGTAGCCGTGGGCCAGGGCGGGACCGGCCAGGTACAGCTCGCCCACCACCCCGGCGGGCACCGGGTTGAGCTGGGCATCCAACGCCAACGTGCGCACGCCGCCGATCGGGCTGCCGATGTTGACCGGCCGCTGCGGGGTGAGCGGCGTACCGGTGGCCCAGATGGTGGCCTCGCTGGGACCGTAGGCGTTGAACATCTGCCTGCCGGGCGCCCAGGCGTGCACCAGCTCATCCGGGCAGGCTTCGCCGCCGGTGATCAGGGTCGCCAGGCCGTCGAGGCGGGCACGGTCCAGTGATGCGACCACGGTCGGGGTGAGCAGCGCCGCGCTCACCCGATGCCGCTGCATCAGGGTGGTCAGCGCCTCGCCGGCGTAGACATCGCGGGGGGCCACCACCAGCGCGGCCGCAGAACCGGTCGCCAGCAGCACCTCGAACAGGGACGCGTCGAAGGTGGGTGCAGCCACCATCAGCACGCGTGAGTCCGGGCCCAGTCCGTGGCCCCGGCGTTGTGCCTCAGCGGCTCCCAACAGTCCGGCGTGACCGACGGCGACACCCTTGGGTTCGCCGGTGGAACCCGAGGTGAAGATGACGTAAGCGGTATTGGCGGCGTCCAGCGTGCCGCACCGCTCGGCGTCGACGATCGGCTCTGCACTGAATTCGTCGAGGGGCAATCCATCGATGCGCACCACCGTGCGCGCTCCGGCGCCCGCCACCGCATCTGTTCCGCGGGTCAGCACGCATACCGCCGCCACCGAGTTCAGCACCGTCGAGATGCGTTCCACCGGATGGGTGTGATCGACCGGCACGTAGATCGCACCGGATTTGATCACCGCCCACCAGGCCGCGATCAGTTCGGCACTGCGATCGATCGCCACGGCCACCGCACGCTCGGGACCGGCGCCCTCTTGGATCAGCCTGCGCGCCAACCTGTTCGACCACTCGTCGAGATCGCGGTAGCTGAAGCTGCGCTCGCCGTCGACGATGGCGACCGCCTGGGGATGGGCGGTGACCGCGGCCGCCAGCAGCTCTGTCGCGACGCCGACCGGCGCCGTCGTGTCCGCACCCGACCACTGCTCCAGCTCTGCCTGCTCCTGCGCGCCGAGCAGGTTGATCGACAGCACCTTTCGATCCGGGTCGGTGGTCATGGCCGCCAGCAGCCTGCCCAGCCGCCCGGTCAACGCCGCGATGGCGTCCGCCGTGAACACCTCGGTGTCGTACTCCACGTGCAGGCTCAGTTCGCGGCCCGGCAACGCCTCCACCGTGAGCGGATAGTGGTTGTATTCGCGGTTGGTGAAGCCCGCCATGGTCAGGTCGTCGCCCAGCGGGACATCCGCGTCGATCGGATAGTTCTCGTAGACGAACAGGGTGTCGAAGAGCTGTTCGTGCCCGGTCGCGCGATGGATCTCGGCCAGGGCGAGGTGCTGGTGGTCCAGCGTGTCGTTGTGCGCCGTCTGCAGCTGCGCGAGCAGGTCGGTGACGGTGGTGGTGGCGGTGATGTCGGCACGCACCGGCACCGTGTTGATCAGCAGCCCCACCATGGATTCGGCGTCGGCGACGTCGAGCTGGCCCATCCGGGAGCGCGCCGTGCCGAATGCGACATCCCGGTTGCCGGTGAGCGAGGTGAGCAGAACAGCCCAGGCTCCCTGCAGCACCGTGCTGACGGTTGTCTGCCGGGTTCGGGCGAGCTCACCGAGTGCGCGGGTCGTCGGTTCGGACACCTCGAAGGAGGCAAAGCCGCGCTGCCCCAGCCCAAGTCGGTCCTGGCGCCGGTGCCGCGGCCCGACCAGGGTGGGCGTGTTGAACCCGGCGAGCACCTCACCCCAGGCCGCACGCGCGGCATCCAGGTCACGGTCGGCCAGCCAGGTGATGAATCGGCGGTAAGACGCGGCGGCGGGTAGGTGCTGCCCGAAATAGCAGGCGAAGATCTCACGCAGCAGGATCGGCATGGACCAGCCGTCGAGCACGATGTGGTGGTTTGTCAGGACGAAGCGGTGCCGCTGCGCCGCGGTGCGGATCAGCACTGCCCGGAAGGCCGGCTGCTCGCCGAGGCTGCCGACGGCGGTGCGCTCGCGGGCACAGATCCGTTCGATCTCGTCGTCGAGCGCGTCATCGCTGCCGGTGAGATCGAGAAAGCTCCAGGCGATCACCGGATCCGAGAGAATGACCTGCACCGGGTGCTCGTACTGGCTGCAGAACTGCGCGGCCAGATGCGGATGCCGCCCGACCACCGCGCGCACGGCGTCGTACAACCGGTCCGGGTCCAGCGTGCCGACGAGCGTGAAATCCAGCTGCACCGAATACATGTCGGGGGACAACTCGGCACCGGCATCGGCAGTGCTGGTGTGGAACAGCAGGCCCTGCTGTAGCGGGGTGAGCGGCAGGATGTCGGCGATCCGATGGCGCTGCTGCAATTCGTCGATCTCGTGCTGGCGCAGCCGGGCCGGCCGAATGTCGGAAGGGCTCAGGCCGCCGCCGCCGGACCGGACGTGAGCGCAGATCCCCGCCAAGGCTTCGAACCACAGTTCGTTCAGCCGCGTGATCTGCTCGTGGTCGAGCACAGACGCCGCCCAGGTCCAATCGGCCCGCAGCTGCACGCCGCCGGCGCCGTCGACGGTCCCGGCATTGAGTTCCACGGTGTGCGACAGCGGAATCGGCAGTGCCGCGGCAACACCCGCGTGCGCGAGGCCGTCGGCACTCAGCCGCCAGAGGCTCTCGATCCCGTCGATGGCCGGCAGGCCCAACCGGCCGAGGTAGTTGAATCCGATGACAGGCTCGGCGCCATCGAGGGTGATGTCGGTCCGCAGGTACCGCAACAGACCGTAGGTCAAGGAGTCCGGCAACGCCCGCAATTGTTCCTTGGCGTCCTTGAGCACCCGGCCAAGGGCTGTGTCGCCCGCACCCAGCTGGGCCCACGACATCTCGGTCCGGCCCATCGACAGTGCCACCGGGTACTTGGTGGTGAACCACCCGACGGTCCGTGACAGGTCGATGTCCCGACCATTCCCGGTCGCTTCGCCAACCTCTTCGTGGCGGCCGTGGCCTTCCACGTCGATGCCCACCTGTGCGCTCGGATCGCCCGCGAATTCCGCCACCGCCAAGGCGAATCCGATGAGCAGGACGTCCTGCACCCCGGCGTGGAACGCGGCCGGCACCTCCCCGAGCAGCATGCGTGTGAGCTCGGGGTCCAGCGTGGCCGTCAAGCGGCCGGCGGTGGCGTAGGTGTCCTCGGGGCCCGCAGGCGCCAGGATCGGTGGTACCGCCGTCAACCGGCGCCACACATGCTCCTGGGTTGTCACGGCGTCGGACTGGGCGTGCTCGGTGAGCAGCTGCGCCCACCGCTGAAACGATGTTCCGGTGGGCGCCAACGCCACCGGTTGCCCCCGGTGATGCTGGCCCCAGGCGATATTGATGTCTTCCAACAGGATTCGCCAGGACACGCCGTCGACGGCCAGGTGGTGGACGACAAGCACCAGCTCGCCGCTGGTGGCGACCCAGACCGCGCTGAGCATGACCCCGGTGGCCGGGCTCAGTCGCGACCGTGCCGCCAGCACCACGGCATCGGACAGTTCGTCCACCACGCGCAGGCAGTCGCGGGCGTCGACCTCGCCCGCCTCGGGCACCTGCAGCGCACCGTCTTTCATCCGTAGCCGCAGCATCGCGTGCGTATCCAGCAGGGCCTGCAGCACCGCCGTGACGTCGGCCTCGATGACTCCCGCAGGCGCCTGCACCACCAGGGTCTGGTTGAACTGGCCGGTCGGTCCGTCCTGGGATTGCAGCCAGCGCATGATGGGGGTCGCCTGCACCGGTCCGACACCGTCGTCGTGGGCGGCGGCCGGCGACGCGTCGGCCGCCCCCACGGCGCGGGCCAGCCGTGCCACGGTCTGCTCGACGAACACGTCGCGCGGCCGGCATGTCAATCCGGCGGCCCGCGCGCGTGCCGACACCTGCATCGAGAGGATGCTGTCGCCGCCGAGTTCGAAGAACGAGTCGTCGACGCTGACGCTGTCCACCCCGAGTACGTCGGCGTAGATCCCGGCCAGCAGTTCCTCGGTGACGTTGCCCGGGGCGCGATGCGCCCCGGCGGTGTACTCCGGTGCGGGCAAGGCCCGGGTGTCGAGTTTTCCGCCGGTGGTGAGCGGCAGTTCGGGCAACACCACGACCGCAGCGGGAACCAGATAGGCCGGCAACTGTGCGCTGAGCGCGGCCCGCGCCTGGATCGGATCGACCGATCCGGTCACGTAGCCGACCAGACGCCGGTCCCCGGGCCGGTCCTCCCGGACGATCGCCGCTGCCCGGGTGACGCCGTCGATGCCGGCCAGGGCCGTGTGGACTTCCCCGAGTTCGATGCGGTATCCGCGGATCTTCACCTGGTCGTCGGCGCGCCCCACATAGTGCAGCTGTCCGTCCGGCCCCCAGTACACGAGGTCGCCGGTGCGATACATCCGCCGGCCGGGGGAACCGAACGGGCAGGCGATGAATCGTGCCGCGGTCAGGCCGGTTCGGTTCAGGTAGCCGGCCCCGACTCCGTCGCCCGCGACGTACAGTTCGCCGACCACCCCGGGGGCCACCGGCTGCAGCCACCCGTCGAGCACGAACAGCGCCGAGCCGGGTACCGGTGCACCGATCGGCGCGGCACCGGTGCCGGCGGTGAGCGGGTCACTGATGGCCACATAGATCGTGGTCTCGGTCGGGCCGTAGGCGTTGATCATCGTCCTGTTGGGACTCCACCGGTCGACGATGTCGGCCGGACAGGCTTCGCCGCCCATGATCAGCGCGCAGGATTCCAGCCCGTCGTCGGCCAACATGCCGATGGCCGAAGGAGTCTGGGTCAGGACGGTGACCCGCTCGGCGATCAGCGTGTCATGGAACTCCCCCGGCTCGCCCGCCACGGACTCCGGTATGACCACCAGCCGGCCGCCGCGCAGCAGCGCCGCAAAGATCTCCCAGATGGAGAAGTCGAACGCATAGGAATGCCAGTGCGACCACGCCTGCTCGGCCGGCGCGGGCAGACCGCCGTCCAGCGATGCGATGAGCTGCGTCAGGTTGTGGTGGGTGATGGCCACGCCTTTGGGCGTTCCGGTGGTCCCCGACGTGTAGATGACGTAGGCCACGTCACCGGCGTCGGGAACATGTGATGCGAAGGCGGGTTGGGCGTCGACGGCGGGGTCGACGATGTCGATGGTGCGCACCGCGAATTCCGTGACCCGGTCGGCCAGGCCTGCGTTGGTGAGCACCGCGGACGGGGTCGCATCGGAGAACAGGAAGGCGATTCGCGCATCCGGCAGTGCGGGATCGATCGGCAGGTAGCTCGCGCCGGTCTTGAGCACTGCCAGGATTGCCGTCACCGCCTGGATGGAGCGCGGCAGCAGCACGGCGACCCGCCGGCCCGGACCGATCCCGTTCCCAGCGAGCAGGTGGGCGACACGGTTGGCGGCTTCGTCCAGTTCGGCGTAGGTCAGCGATGCGCCCTGGCAGCTGATCGCGACCGCCGCCGGAGTCAGGCGGACCTGCTCGCCGAACATGGCCGGTATCGAGATCTGTTGCCGTACAGGTGCACTCAGCGCCGCCCAGTTACCGAGGGCGACGAGCCTGTCACGCGTGGGGGTGTCGA
>JAHFVC010000316.1 GCA_023264765.1 Mycobacterium sp.
TCATGCCCATCGACGCGAGGAACGGCACGTTCGTGAGATCGACGATCAATGCCGTTGGCTCGAGCTCGGTCAGTACCGTGTCGATCGACTCGGTCAGCTGCGGCGCTGTCACGAGGTCCACTTCCCCCGCACATTCAGAACAACCAGCCCGCCCCGTCGGGTCACGCCGACCTCGAACGGGACCGCCACGGAGTCAGCTGTCATCTCTAACTCGACCACCTTCACACCTCACCATCGGACAATGGCGACAAGTTTATATCGCGGACAGTGGCACGGCGGTTCGTAGCCGAGCCAAAAGGGCGAGCGGCTTCGGTGCAGTCCTCGTCGTGGGCGGTCTGGTTCGAGTTCGAGCGGGTGGGTATCGAGATACGGTGAGCACCGAGCCTGATTCGCCTGCACCGATCGACGCCGATCCCGACGACCCGCGCAAGCCCGAGTCGCCGACGGATCTGACGAAGCCGTCCTGGGTGTTCGTGGTGAAGAAAACTGCACGCGAGTTCTCTCGCGACCAGTGCACCGACCTCGCGGCCGCGCTGACCTACTATGCGGTGCTCTCGCTGTTCCCGGCATTATTGGCGATCGTGTCACTGCTGGGGGTGTTCGGGCAGGGCCAAGCAACGGTCGACGGTGTGCTGCAAATCGTCGGTGACCTCGGACCGTCGTCCGCCGTCGAGACCCTACGAGGCCCGATCGAGCAACTCGTGCAGGCACCGACCGCGGGGTTCGCGCTGATCATCGGTGTCGCCGGCGCCCTGTGGTCCGCATCCGGATACGTCGGCGCGTTCGGGCGGGCGATGAACCGCATGTACGAAGTCGAGGAAGGCCGACCAGTCTGGAAACTGCGCCCAGTGATGCTGCTGGTCACGTTGATCGCGCTCGTGTTGATCGCACTTGCTGCGGTGATGCTCGCCATCAGCGGTCCCGTGGCCTCGGCCGTCGGGGACGTCGTCGGACTCGGTGACACCGCACTGAGTGTTTGGAACATCGCGCGCTGGCCGCTGGTGCTGGTGCTGATCGTCCTGGCGGTCGCCATCTTGTACTACGCGACCCCGAACGTGCAGCAACCGAAGTTCAAATGGATCAGCGCGGGCGCAGCGGTGGGGATCATCGTATGGATCCTCGCGACGGTCGGGTTCGGGTTCTACGTCGCGAACTTCTCCAGCTACAACAAAACCTACGGCTCGCTCGCCGGAGCGATTGTCTTCCTGCTGTGGTTGTGGATCACCAACCTGGCGTTGCTGTTCGGAGCCGAACTCGATTCCGAACTCGAGCGTGGCCGCCAGCTCCAGGCAGGGCTCGTGGCCGAAGAGCGACTGCAACTTCCGCCCCGCGACACCCGCGTGTCGGACAAGAACGAGGCGGCAGATGCCGAAGCGATCGAGCAAGGCCGGCGCCTACGAGAGAGCCACAACCCACCAGAGACCGACCCGGCGAACACCGACCGACCAGTTCGGCCATCACACACCCCGGCTGAGCACAACCCGGCCGAGCACGCCCCGAAGGAGAACCTCATGACCGCAGAGCACCGCCCCGGCCACCCCGGGACCGACCCCGCCCGGCAGTCCGATGTCGCCGATCTGTCGACGGTGGAGCTCGTCGAACGCCTGACCACTCAGGTCTCGACGCTGGTTCGCACCGAAATCAATGCAGGGCTCACCGAAGTCAAGAGCAAAGGGGCCCGCGTCGGTATCGGCATCGGAATCTCCGGCGCGGGTGCCCTGCTGCTGTTCTTCGGCCTCGCCGCGCTCCTGACTGCCGCGGTACTGGGTCTGGCGACCGTCGTGGCAGCGTGGCTCGCGGCGCTGATCGTGGCCGCCGCCGTCCTGCTTCTCGGCGCGGTACTGGCCGCCGTCGGGGCATCGCGGGCGAAGAACGCACTGCCGCCGATACCCGAAGACACTGCAGCGAGCGTCGGTGACGACATCACCGCCATCAAGAAAGGAATCCGATGACCGACACACCAACCGGGCACACCGCTGACAGCAACGAGCCCCCGCCGAGCGTGGAGGACCAACGCGCCGAACTGGCCGAAACAGTGTCTGCCCTCGCCGCGAAAGCAGACGTGCCCACCAGGGTCAGCAACGAAGCTGCCTACCAAGCATCGAGGGCATCGACCGCGGTCCAGGATCATCGCGGCGCCGCCGCCGGAATCGTCGGAGCCATCGTGGCTGCGGTCGTGGTGACCGTTGTTCTTCGCCGACGACGTTCAAGGAAGGTACTGCGATGAGTGCAGTGTCGAAAGCGTTCTACACACCGCTGTCACTGGCGACGAGTGTTCTCGGCGGGATCGCGGCAGGCGTGGTGTTCAAACAGATATGGAAACACGTCGGCGACAACGACGTCGAGGCACCGGACCCGAAAGACCTCACCCGGTCGGTGCAGGAGGTGCTGATCGCGGCCGCTGTTCACGGCGCCGTGTTCGGCATCGTCAAAGCCGCGATCGACCGTGCAGGAGCTACCGGCTACCGGGCACTGACCCACGAGAACCCGACATAGCCGACGCGAGCGCTCGGTAGCCGAAGCGAACGCTGTCGGTCGACGCCGAAGCGGTCGACAGCGCGCGGGAAAGGGGCATCGGATGACTACGCGGCAAGTTCCGACGTTCGGAGTGGAAGAAGAACTTTTACTTCTCGACCCGAGCACCGGTGTCCCGGTGATGCGGAACCGGGAGGTAGCCGACCGCGCTGCATCGCTCGGTCTCGACGTGCAGCTCGAACTGACGCCCTGTCAGATCGAGACCTCGACACCGGTGCTGCACACCGCCGACGAGCTGCTCGCTCAGCTGCACCGGTCCCGGTCGTTGGCCGCGTCCGCAGCCCGCGCCTGCGGTGCAGCGGTCCTCGCGGCGGGTGTACCGCCGATACTGCCCACCAGCGGCCCGATCACCGACACCGTCCGCTACCGCCACATCGCCGCCGAATACGGCATCATCGCCGCCGAACAGGGCGTCTGCGGAGCCCACGTACACGTCGGTGTTCCGGATCGAGCGACAGCAATGCACGTGGGCAATCATCTACGGCCCTGGTTACCTGTTCTGCTCGCGCTGACGGCGAACTCGGCGTTCTACGACGGCCACGACACCGGCTACGCCAGTTGGCGTTCGGTGTTGTGGTCGCGGTGGCCGAGCGCCGGGCCACCGCCGTTCGTCCGGTCACCCGAGCACTACGCGCAGTTGCTCGCGCAGATGAAGGACGTAGGCGCCATCCTCGACGACGGGATGGTCTACTGGGATGTTCGCCCCTCGGTGAGGTTTCCTACCGTCGAAGTTCGCGTCAGCGACGTCCCAGCCGACACAGCCGACACAGTGCTGTTGGCGGTCCTGGTCAGGGCGTTGGTCATGACCGCTCTGCGCGCCATCGACGACGACGTTGCACCGCCCGACACCACCGATCATGCTCTGCGCTGGGCGTATTGGCGCGCAGGCAGGAGCGGACTGCGATCGACTCTGGTTCATCCGCTCACCGGCCGGTCCGCTCCCGCCGATGCCGTGATCGACAGTCTGTGCAGCCACGTCGCGGATGCGCTCGCCGCATCTGCCGATTCCGCATGGGTGCAGGCGCAGGTGAACCGGTTGCGTACACGCGGGTCCGGCGCGGACCGACAACGACGGGCGCGCGCGGCCACAGGGTCGATCGCGGCCGCCGTGGTGTCGCTGATCGAACGCCCGTGAGGGCCTCGGCCCGGGAGTGGCCCGGCACGGGAGCATGAACCCACCGGCTCCGGGGTACAGAACATGTGGCGTATCCCCGCCGTGCACAGTCGCCGACGCCACACGGAGTTTCGTGGACCATTCGCGCACGCCGTCATTGGACGCAGTCGATGCTTATCACCGCGCTGATCGCTACGGCTTCACCCTGCCAGCCCTCCGAAACCCATCTCGGTGCACTCAGCGACGTCACCGGTACCGATATCGAAACCACCACCAAGGACGAGCCGAAGACGGTCACCCGGTACGACACTCGCACGGTGTTGTGGACAGCCGGCGTCGAAGCCGTTCCGTTCGTGCGGACCCTGGCGGATGCTCTTGGTGTCGAGCAGGACCGGTCGGGGCGAATCGCCGTCGAGGAGGACCTGTCGGTACCCGGGCACCGGAACATCCGGGTGGCCGGGGACATGATGTCGCTGAACGGCCTATCCGGTGTACCGGAAGTGGCGATACAAGGCGGTCGCCACGTCGGAGCGTTGATCGCCGCTGACGTCGCCGACCCCGGTGCTGCGCGTGCGCCGTTCACCTACCGCGATCTCGGTAGCGCCGCCTACATCGCGCGTGGTCATGCCCTCGTTCAGGCGGGGCCGCTGCGCATGTCGGGCTTGCTGGGCTGGCTGTCGTAGGGAGTGATCCACATTGCGTTTCTGTCCGGCAACCGCATACGCGTCGGCACACTGGTCAATTGGGCAGCGACGCTGGCCACCAATTCCGCCGGGCACGCGCCATCACGTTCGGTGACCCCGAGACCGCCCGCACGCCGTACACCTGAGGTGAGCGGCGACCCGATCTGGTGCCGTCGACCTTCGGACACGATCGCGATGCAAAGCCCACTCTGATGACCGCAGCGGGGCCGGCGGAAACCTCGGCATGCTCGTCCTCGCTCAGGCCCGGACGTCGTGCGGCGGTGTGCTGTCTCTCGTCTTCGGTGCCGGTGTTGCTCTGCACCTGGCAAGGTGGGCAACACGATGTTCTGGAAATTTCGCTGTGAGAGGCAACGGCTGTGAGCACTGTCAACCCGCATCACACTGGGCAACGCTTTGCGTCGTTGGCGTGGGACTTGGCGCAGGAAACTGCATCCGCCCCGACTGCTCAGCGTGTCGTCGACCTGGCGGTGAAAACGATCTCTTGCTCCGGAGCCGCCGTGACCACGCTTCGCCGCAACGGGACCTTGAAGGTCATTGCCGCGTCCGATCCAGCGGTGCTGTCAGCGGCGGCGCGCATCGCAGATCGCACCGGTCAATCGTCGACCAAAGCCACGTTGACGGCGAAAGCAACGACCGTCAACAACGACGTCGAGCACGATCCGCGGTGGGATCAGTACCGACGCCTGATCACTGCCGACACCCCGATCCGTTCGACCGCCAGCTTCTATCTCGCATTGGCAGACGTCGAGCTCGGCGCGATGAGCTTCTACTCCCACCGGCCACAGTTCTTCACCCCAGGGGTGCTGGACGATTGTGCGATCTACGCCGACCATGCCGCGGTCGCGCTCAAGGCGGCGCGGGCGGAGGACCGCAGCACGCAGCTGGCCGAAGCAGTAAAATCCAATCGCGAGATCGGCATCGCAACCGGTATTGTGATGTCGCGCTACGCAGTCTCCGAAGACGCGGCATTCGACATGCTCGTGGTGGCCTCGTCGCATACCAATCGCAAATTACGCGAGATCGCCGCGGAGACCGCGGCGACGGGCGATGTTCCATCATGGCGGCCGAAACACACGTGACCGGCAGAATGCTGCGATCGGGAGCAATCGAATGGTGACCGAGTGTTCGGGTGTTCAACTGCCGCGGCGCCGCCCCGAACTCCTTGGTCATCGACTCGCACCTATGGACTCGCACAATGGACTTGCACCTATGGACTCGCACAGATGGACTCATCCGAGAGCGAAGGCGACCAGAAAGCCTGCTGCGGTGGCCATACCGACCCACCATCCGCCGTCGCGGTAGGCCTCGGGCATGAGCGAGTCGGCCAGCACCGCCAATGTGGCGCCGCCGGCGAACGCCTGCACAGCGGCGATCCCGGTCTCGGGGATGACGTCGGAGAGCGCGAACCCGACAACCGTGACGACCACCAGCATCACGGCGGTCACCACCCACAATGCCAGTGCTCGCGCGCGGCTGAAGCCGTGCTGATCACGCATCAACGCAGCCCCTCCCACGGCCTCGGGGACGTTGCCGACGGCGACAGCCACCAGCAGCACCAGGCCGCCGCCACTGGTCAGGGACACCCCGAGTGCAGTGTTCTCCGGGACACCGTCCAGCACGGTGCCAAGCATCAACGCCCACCCGATCGCGGAGGGACCCAATCGGTTCTCGATGACGTGGTTGGCACCCACGTACACACCGGCGCCCGCGAACAACGCCGCACCTGCGACCGCGATTCCGGCTACCGCGAAGGCAGGTGCGAACAGTTCCGAGGACACCGCCGCGATCATCGTTCCTGCGCCGAATGCCATCATCGCCGCCAACAGCTTCTTCGGCAGCGACCACCGCAGGCCGATCGCGGCGCCGACCACTAGCGGCGCGGCTGTGCCTACTCCGTAGAGTGCAGCTCCCGCGGCGTTCACGGCCGCACGTCGTGACCCGGCCGCCCGTCGCTGCGTCGACGCTCTTTCATTTCCGATTCGAACACGTGAGCTTTCCCGTCCTGCAGCGCATCTCGGACCCGCTTTTCTTCGGCGCGGAAGATCGCCCAGTAGTTGTCGTCGAAGTCCTCGACGATCTGGAACGTCCAGCGTCCGGCGATGACGTTGCGGCCGAGCAGTTCCTGCTGCAATCGTTGCGCGTGTTCGGGGTGCCCAGCACGATGAAGTGCCTCGACGGCGTAGCCGAGCAACAGGTCACCGTGCCCGATCAGCTGATGCAGTTCGTACAGGTGCCCGCGGGCTCGTTCGATGCATTCGAGGGCTTCGGATACTTTTCCCACCGCAGCAACAGTGTCGTCGTCGACTCCGTCGGGTCTGCGGTGTCGCTCGTCGGGGCTCTCGGCGTGCTCGTTCATGGATTCCGGTATCTCCGCCGACACGACCGCCGAAACAACCCCTGTTTCTCATACACACATGGTTCGACGCCGCTGCGGCGTACCGCTCGACACGGCGCCCGTCGTCGAGCGAGGCAGACCCGAGCGCGTTACGTCGTGAACGAGCACACACTGCGCACCGGATCCGACCAAACCGGACCCTGGCCGTATCGCCGAGCGTCCTGGGTGTACGCGTCCACCACTAGCACGGTCTGTTTCAATACCGTCATGAGCACATCGGGACATCTCACATATACCGAAGCCGCTATTGGTGACGTTGTCCAGGTGCGGCGAGAGGGCGGCCACGTCGTGGCCGGCACCTGGTCGAAGACTTCGCCGACTTCCTGCTTACCGCTGACGCACTGGGACGCAGCTGGGGCACACCGCGCCGCTGGGCCGTCGCCCTCACCGGCGGCACCTTGATGTTCGCCGACGACGCCGACATCATCACGGTGCGCCGCGAACAATCAGAGGCATGAACGTGCACCGGTCACCGCAGCCGGCGGCTACCGAACCGGCACCACAGACGCCGCCGACATCAGCGATCGATGCCGCTGCGTGGCCGGCCCTGCTGCTCGACACTGCCGCAGTGAGAATGATTCTCGACATTCTCGGGGCCGTGTCGTTGTTTGCGGTCACTTCCGCTGCGGCGGGCACCCGCGACGGCGCTCTGGCCACGGTAGGGATCGCGGCGTTTGTGGTGGTCTCCCGGGCACTGCGGCATAGACGAGCGGCGGACACCGTCGCCGCGGAACGCCCCGCACCGTGAGTCTTGCCCACGTGCCGCCGTCGCCCGCCCGGGCACCGCAGAGGGCAGGGCTGATGCACGACACAGCGATGCAGGCGGCCGCCCAGTTGATGCTCGAGCGCGGAATGGGGGCCGTGTCCGTCGGCGCCGTTCAGGCGGTGACCGGGATCAGCCGGGATCGGCTGGTTCGGGCTTACCGCTCCACCACCGGGTTGACGACCGCGGTGTACATCGAAGGCCACACCCGGGCCCGAGCCTTGTGCGCAGCCGGCCGCTACCCGGGCGCGACCGGTGTCGACACCGTCGCTGCGTGTGCGGCAGCACTACTCGAGCAGGCGGCCACCGACCCCGTCGTACGGGTAGTGCATGCGCTCGAGATGACGTCCACGGCATCGACCACGGGTCGGCCGAGCATCTATCAGGTGTGGACTGCGTGGATGATCGAGACACTCACATCGCACTCGAACGCCCCCGCCGACCAGCGCGCGCACGTCGGGGGTGTTGTGCCGGTCCTCGTAGCAGCC
>JAHFVC010000555.1 GCA_023264765.1 Mycobacterium sp.
CAGCCACGCGGACTCCACCCTGACCATGGCGGCGAGCAACGCCTCAGCACTCATCAGGTCGCCGGCGCGCTCGTCGCCGGGCCAGAACAGGTCGGTCATGGCGTTCAGTGTGCCGCCCCGTGGCCCGGGAACGTCAGGAAGACGGTCTCGCCCTGGCCCTGCAGACGGATGTCGAACGCATGTCCCTGCGCATCGGCCTCCGCGACCAGCGTCGCGCGACGGTCCGGCTCGAGGCTGCTGAGAAGGGGGTCCGCAGCGAGGGCGGCCTCGTGTCCCGGCAGATATGCGCGTGTGAAGAGCCGATCGAGCAGGCCACGCGCGAACACCGTGAGCGCGAAGAACGGTGCGCCCCCGTCGACCCCACCCGGCGCGATCGTCGAGAACGAGTAGTGGCCGGCGTTGTCGGTCGACGACCGGCCCCAGCCCGTGAACGTCCAACCGTCGCGGCGCAACGAGCCCGGCTGCTGGACGATCGCGCCGGACGCGTCCGCCTGCCAGAGCTCGACCAGCGCGTCGGGGACCGGCGCACCAGAACCGTCGAGCACGCGGCCGTGGAACCGGATCGCACCCGGGCTGCTCGCAGGCACCAGTTCGGAGTCGCCGTCATAGGGGAGTGCGTAGTGGAAGAACGGGCCCACCGTCTGGCCGGGCGTGGGGTGCAGGCGGGGGCTCATGCGTGGTCCTTGTCGTCGTTGTTCTCGGTCCAGGTGCGGTGGGCTCCGGTGAGCACGATGTCCCACCGGTAGCCGGTCGACCACTCGGGTCGCGTCAGGTCATGGTCGTAGCGGGCGACGAGGCGGTCACGGGAGCCCTGGTCGGTGATCGACTGGTAGATCGGGTCCAGCGCGAACAGGGGATCGCCCGGGAAGTACATCTGCGTGACGATGCGCTGCGTGAACTCGGTGCCAAACAGGGAGAAGTGCACGTGGGCGGGACGCCACGCATTGCGGTGGTTCCGCCACGGGTACGGACCCGGTTTGATCGTCTGGAATGAGTAGCTACCGTCCGCACCGGTCAGGCACCGCCCGGCGCCGGTGAAGTTCGGGTCGAGCGGCGCAGGGTGCTGATCACGCTGGTGGATGTAGCGTCCTCCGGCGTTGGCCTGCCAGATCTCGACCAGCTGGCCCGCGACCGGGCGTCCGTCGCCGTCCACGACCCGGCCGGAGATCGTGATGCGCTCGCCGATCGGCTCGCCCGAGCGCTGAATCGTCAGATCGGCCTCGAGTGGATCGACGTCCCGGTGGCTGAAGCACGGAGACCACAACTCGACGCCTTCCGGATCGACCTGGTGCAGATCCTTGGTCGGATGCCGCAGGAGGCTGCTGCGGTACGGGGAGTAGTCGAGGCGGGGCCTGATAGCGGACGGGTCGGTGCCGGCGGACAGGTCGGCGATCTCGGCGCTGATCTCGGCTTGGGTCGATAGGTCAGGAGTGCTCACCAGCCCGACGGTAGGTGGCCGGGGCGTACGCTTCGAGCTATATCGTTCACTGAGTGAAAGAGGGCGACGATGGCCGGCAACACCTCCGACCCGGGAGCCAGTGTCGCCTCGCGCCTGCTGACCGTTCTCGGCGCCTTTGACGATGAGCACCGGGCGATGACGCTGAGCCAGATTGCGCGTCGGGCGGGTCTACCGCTGCCGACCACTCACCGATTGGTGGCCGAACTGGCCACCTGGGGCGGCTTGGTGCGGCGGCCGACCGGCGAGTACGTGGTGGGTCGCCGGATCTGGGAGCTCGCACTACTGGCGCCGACCCAGACCGGCCTGCGCCAGATCGCTGAGCCGTTCCTCCACGACGTGTACGGCGCGACGCTGGCCACCGTGCACCTCGCGGTGCGCGAGGGCGCCGAGGTGTTGTACCTCGACCGGCTGTCCGGCACGGCGTCCGTCCCGATCGTCAGCACCGTCGGCTCCCGACTGCCGCTGCACTGCACGGCGGTTGGGAAGGTGCTGCTCGCGCACGCGCCCGACGACGTGCTCGCCGAGACGCTCGGCTCGTTGACCCGGATGACGCCGTTCACGGTGACCCAGCCCGGGCTCCTGCGACAGCAGCTGGCTCGGGTGCGGCGCCATGGGTATGCGACAACGGTCGAGGAGATGTCCCTCGGGGCGTGCTCGGTGGCCGTCCCCGTGCTTCGAGACACCGCGGTCGTCGCATCCCTGGGTCTTGTGGTTCCCCGCTTGACGAGGGACAGGACCCGCCTCGCCGGAGTCCTCCAGGCCGCGGCGTTCGGTATCGGCCGGGAACTGGCGTCAGGCGGGTGATGGGAAGGAGATCTGACGCGGGCTAGAGGGACACAGGGGCCGACGCTGACCCATCTAGACCGATGTCCGGCGAAGTCGTACTTGAGGCATGAGAATTCAAAAAATCGAACCCCACGGAATCCGGGGCACACCAATGTGCCCATCAAACCCGGGGCACACCAATGTGCCCATCAAACCCGGGGCACTTCAGAAGCGGTATTGCTCGCACCACAGCCTTGACCTGGAAGGGCAGGAATGCCAGCCATGAACTTTTTACCGCCCTGCCCACGGGTGCGTAAGCGCAGCGTGCCGGAGATGGATGCGGCATCGGATGCCCTGGTGGCAGGTCACAGCGCGTGAGACATCCGGGCCGTGGATTCGCCGCTTTGGCTGTGGCCGTACTGGTGACTGTCTTAACAAACATGCCGGTGTTTCTCCTTGGGGCGCTGGCCACGGAGATCACCGCAACAATCCGCGTCCCGGCCTACGGGATCGGCCTGGCGGTAGGGGTCTACTGGGCTGCGGCCGCCCTCACCTCCGCGTGCACCGG
>JAHFVC010000317.1 GCA_023264765.1 Mycobacterium sp.
AGTTCCCGTCCGCGCCACGCTCGCCTCCGCACAGGATCCTGGCCCCCTTGGCGACTGCGTCGTCGACGTGGGCGGCCACGATGTCGACCTGCGCCGCGGTCACCATGGCCCCGATATCGCAGGCGAAGCTACCCGGCTCGTCCATGCCCTGGCGCAGCGCCTTGACCTTGGTGGTCACCATTGCGACGAAGCTGTCGTACGCACTCGCCTCCACATAGACCCGTTCGACACCCACGCAGGCTTGCCCCGAGTTCGTCATCCCACCCCACACCGCGGCACCGGCTGCCCTCTCGATGTCGGCATCGGCGAGCACGATGAATGCGTCCTTTCCACCGAGCTCGAGGCTGCACGGGATCAGGCGCTCAGCACATCGAACGGCAATCGCCCGGCCGGTCCGGACCGAGCCGGTGAACATCACCATGTCGACCTGGTCAACGACGGCCGCCCCAGCCGCCCCGCCACCCGTTACGCATCCGAGCACAGGCGGAGCACCGATCTCGTCATTCCAGCCCCGCACTGCTTCCGCCCAAGCCAGCGGCGTCACCTCCGACGGTTTGCTCAGCACCGCCGCCCCGGCGATCAGCGCACCGACCACATCCATCATCGGTCCGGCCAGCGGGCCGTTCCAGGGCGTGATGAGGCCGACCAGCTGATGTGGACGCACTTGCACACGCAGCCGGCGCACCGAGTTGGCGGGTCCTGCCGATTTGACCTTGCGATCGGCCAGGAAGTTCTCCGCGTTCTTGGTGAAGTAGTTGACGACGTCGATGACGACCGCCATCTCCATCGATGCGTCCGCCCAGGACTTTCCCGTTTCCTGTTGCACAAGCGTCAGAATGCGGCGTTCGTTGTCCAACAACCAATCCAGCCAGCGCAGCAGGTGAACGCTACGCCCAGAGGCCCCCAACGCTTCCCACGCGGGTTGCGCCGAACGCAGCCGGGCGGCCAGAGCGGTTACATCGGCCGCCGCCAGATCGGGCACGGTGCCGACCACGCGGCCGTCGGCAGGGCACCGCACGACGATGTCCGCGCGGGTGTCGAGCGCCGCGCCACTACTAGTTTGGTCCATCACGCTTGGTTCCCCTCGGTCGCAGTGGTGCGGCATATCTAACTTCATAAGTTTTATACCGCGGGCTGAACACTATGGACTTCAAAACACCTAAATCCTATAGTTTTTCACGCAGCCAACATCCACAGCCCAGGAGGCGCTTCATGAAGGTACGACTGGAACGGGCCAAGTGCGCCGGCCATGCCCAGTGCTACGCGGTCGACGCGGACCTCTTTCCCATCGACGACGACGGGTACTCCACGCTGGAGCCCCACATCGCCAACCCCGGCGACGAACAGCTGATACGCGACGGGGTCGCTTCCTGTCCAGAACTGGCCCTGATCATCGACGAGGACTGACTTTCATCGTGGGCTGACCTCGCCGCGTCAAGAGCCTTGGCGTCACACCTCCGAGAAGCCCACCACCACGCGCGACCGACCACTGTTGACTTGCAACGACGGCGTACGGGTTGCCTTGAGATGACAATTCTTGATTGACGTCTCATACCTATCAGCGTAAGGTTTACCGCACTGGTGACGCGGGCCTCAGACCCGAAGTCGAGCATCGGCCACCGGTGACGCGCGGCGAACTCAAAGGAGGGTCGATGACACTCCGGCCCGGCACCGCACGCCCCTGCCGATCACGTACAGCGCAGAGAAGCAAAGGCACAGAATGACGACATCGCTTCCCCGGCAGGACCGCATCCGTCGGGCACTGGAGCTGCTACGCCAAGAGACGACCGACAAGTTCGACGATGTCGTCGATTTCTCGGCACACGAGTTCACCGACCCGGTACTCGCCCAGAATGAACGTGACCATGTCTTCGGCCGGGTGCCGTCCATCGTGGCGCACAGCACAGAGTTGGCGAAGCCCTACGATTTCCTCACCATCCAGATGCCGCGTAACAACGTCATCGTCGTACGGCAGAAGGACGGCGGCATAAAGGCCTTCGTCAACCTGTGCCGACACCGTGGGGCCATGCTCGAGGAGGCCGAGAAGGGCCGTTGCCGGTTCTTCTCATGCCAGTACCACCGTTGGTCGTACAATCCCGACGGCTCGCTTCGAATGGTGACCAGGGACAATACTTTCGGGGAGATCGACCGGAACGAGCACGGGCTGGTCGAGCTGCCCTGCGAGGAGCGGCACGGTTTCATCTGGCTGGTCGACAACGCGCACTCATCGATCGATGTCGCCGACTGGCTCGGACCAGAGATGGACTCCATCCTGGCCGACTACCGCCTCGACGAGCTGGTGTGTGTGCGGTCGGCCGGTTTCGACGAACCCACCAACTGGAAGATCATGCAGGACGCGTTTCTGGACGGCTATCACATCCAGTATGCGCACCCCAACACCGCGGGCAAGATCATCCACACCAACGTCACGGCTTTCGAGGATTTCGGCAGGCACTGCCGGTTCATCGCGCCGCGCAAGTCGATCGATCGCTGGCTGGAGGAGGATCCCGGAGATCGCACGCTCGATCGCTATGTGACCGAGACGCATTTCCTGCTGCCCAACAGCACCCTGCTGCGTCAGCCCGACCATTTCCAGTTGCTGACGTTCCGGCCGCACCCGCATGACCCGACGCGGTCCCGGATGGAACAACGACTGATGGTGCCGCCGGTGGACAAGTCGGGAATGACCGAGGAGCACTGGAACAAGCTGTGGGACAAGAACTGGCAGATCCTGCTGGCCGTTCTGCACAACGAGGACTTCCCCTTGCTGCGCAACTCTCAGCGCGCGATGGCCAGCGCGGACGCCGGCGATATGCTGCTGGGCCGCAACGAGACCGCGAACCAGGTCTTTCGCCGCGAGATCAAGAAGCTGGTCGCCGAAGGCGCAGGCGAATCCTGACCGGATGATCAAATACGATTGGCGAGACAATCTCAATGCAGCCGAGTCGGCCGAATTGGCTGACCTGCTGCGCCGCGCCGCGGAGTTCGACGCCGAACCCGAATACACCACGATCGATTTCCGAGACGTGGAAGACTCTATGGCGCAACCGGATTCAAATATCCGACATCTTCTGGTCTGGATGCTGCCGTATGCCACGGCGCTCGGTGAGCAGAACCGGCCCGAGCGCATCGCCGCCCTGTTGCGACTCAGACTGTCCGACAACGGCTTCGGCGCCGCGTCGCTGGTGGTGGACCCAGATCTGCGATCTATCGGCATAGTCACCCTGCTGCTGGAGCGGGTGGGGCTGGACACCTCGGCTCCCGACGGCTGGCTGGGGACCGGTGTGCACACGTTGACCGCATGGGCACAGGGAAATCACCCGGCGACGGGCCGGATCAGCAACCGATTCCTGATCCCCCGCACGCGGCGGGTGTGGAAGCTGATCCGCGCCACCGATTCGTTCGAGGAATCCGCCGGCGCACCGGTACTAGAGCCTCTCTCGACATCGGTTCTCGCAGAACTGAGCTGGGCGTCGCGACTATCCCCGACGGCCGCGTGTCACGCCCTGCGCGAGAAAGGGCGAGTCATCGGAGTGGTGACGGTGGATCTCGCACCCGTGTCATCCGAGGAATTCGGCGCCTGCGCCACGATCCGATCGGTGGCCAGCGCACCTGACGCGGACGCGGTCCATAGGCGTCGACTGTTCAACGGCGCGGCCGCGCTCGCGTACGAGTCCGGCCGAACCGGACTGATCGTCCACGTCGACTCGGACGACTCCGTTCTGGTCAATGCGTGCCGCCTCGCCCATTTCCAGCACGACCGCACCGATGTGCTCTTACAACTTGGAGACAACGCATGACAGTCGACCTCGCCACCATTCCGGCCGACCTCGCCGGTGTGGTGGAGGCTCACGGGAAGTCCGTGGCCGCCGGCGACAACCGATCCGTCCTCGCCGACTTCCTGCCGGACCGGATCGGGCAGCTGATCGCTTCCGCGGACGTACCCAACCGGCTCAAAAGCGCTGAGGTACGGAGTATTTCCGATGCCGGCGAAGGACTTTACGACGCGATCATCCGGTATACGAGGCTCGATGACGAATGGTTCGAGCTACGCAGCCGCTGGATCCGGTTCGACGACGGCAGCTGGCGGGTGTTCAGCGTGCGCAACATCCCGGCGACCGCGCCGTGGATGGACATCACCGGTCCTGCCGACGACGGTTCCGACCAACCGCATTGGGACGGGCTGCGCGAAGGCGTGCTCCGCATCCAGCGGTGCGGGGAGTGCCTGTGCTGGATCTGGTCGCCACGTCCGATCTGCCCGACGTGTCATTCCTTCGACACCCGATGGGAGGCAGTTCAAGCCAGCGGCACCATCTACTCGTGGACCCGTACCTGGCAGCCGTTCACACCGGAGAGTACGGGGCATCTGCCCTACGTCGTGGTGCTCGTCGAGCTGCCGGAAGCCGGCGGATCCCGGGTGGTGGGAGTGCTCGCCGACGCCGACGGCGTCACCCCGACCATCGGCGCCGCGGTGCGCGGCACCATCGAGGCGCCGCCGGACGACGAGCATTGGCCGCTGCTGCGCTGGCACCTCGAAGGTGCGGCATCGTGAGTGGCTTCCGCGGATCCACCGCGGTCGTCGGTGTCGGCAGCACCGGGTATTACAAGCGGGGAACCAGCCCGCTCACGTCATCTCAACTGGTGTTGCAAGCGATCTTGCGGGCCTGCGCGGACGCCGGCACCGACCCAAGAGATGTGGACGGATTCGTCTCCTACGGCGGGGATTCCAGCGAAGGCCTCGCAGTCGGCGCCGCACTCGGTGTCCGTGAGGTGCGCTGGTCCACCGAGGTGTGGGGCGGTGGAGGTGGCGGTATCGCCGCCGCGATCAACTGCGCCGCCGCCGCGGTGTACAGCGGCCAGGCCGAGTGCGTTGCGGTGTACCGGGGCCTGTCCGAGACCACAGACGGCCGCCGTGCCTTCGCCAAGGGCCACCTCGGGTCGCTCTACGCAGCGCACGGTGTACTCGCACCGGCACAGGTGTGCGCCCTGCGCACTCAGCGTCTGCTGGAGATCGACGGTGTGCCACGATCCGCGCTGGAGGCCATTTCGCTGGCCGGCTACCACCATGCGCGCAACAATCCCGACGCCGTGGGGTTCGGTAACTCCGTCGACCGTGCTCGCTATGACAGCAGTCGCTGGATCTCCGAGCCGCTGCATCTCTTCGATTGTTCGCGTGAGAACGACGGAGCCGCCGCGGTCCTGGTCGTCAGCGCCGAGCGTGCGGCCGAGTACCAGGGTGTCCCGGCATATATCTTGTCCGGGGTGCAGGGTGCGGCCGCAGGCTGGACCGAATCCGTGGAGAACGAGCAGGATTACAGCACCGCGGGCTTCCACCCGGCGCTGGTCCAGCGGCTGTGGTCGGGCGCCGGTATCGGACCGGGAGATGTCGACGTGGCACAGGTCTACGAGAACTTCACCGGGCCGGCTGTCGCGTCGATCATCGATCACGGCTTGAGCCCCGCCGGGCCTGCGGCCGGCGAGTTCCTCACGGTCGAGAACCTCACCGTCGGGACCGGCCGGCTCCCGATCAATACCGCCGGCGGGAACATCGCCGAGGGTTTCGTGCACGGTATCGGCTTGGTGGTGGAGGCCGTGCGACAGATTCGCGGCGGCTCCCCCAACCCGGTCGATGCAGCCGAGATCTCACTGTTGATCGGCGGCCCGATGGCACCTCTGGTCAGTTCGACGGTGTTCGGGTCACCGGCGACTGTCTGACACCGGAAACGCAGGAGCGAGGAGACAGATGGCAGCGACGGTCGGTTCCGCCCTGAACTGGTGGGCCAGAACCAAGGGCGAGGACACCGCTCTCATCGTGGCGGAGGACCGGCTGACGTACCGGCAGCTACACGACTGGTCTAGTCGGCTGGCACGGCGGCTGACCGATGAGGGGGTCAAACCCGGCGATCGGGTCGGTCTGCTCGGGCCCAATTCGCTGGACTGGCCGGTCACGGCACTCGCGATCATCAAAGCCGGCGCGGTGCTCGTGCCGCTCAACGCCCGACTCAAGGCTGCCGAGATCCGCAAGGTGGCCGACGACTCCGGGTTGAGTCTGGTGCTGGCGAATCAGGCCCACGCGCAGACCGCCGAGGAAGCCCGTTCGGGTGGAAGGGATTTCGTCGTCCTCGACTTCACCGTGGTGCAGGACGAGCGGTTGGGAGTGCCGGACGATTTCAGGATCGACCGGGCGCCCGAAGACCCCATCGCCATCATCTTCACCAGCGGATCGACCGGATTGTCGAAGGGGGTGATCCTCACCAGCGCCACGCTGCTCGGCATCGTTCTCGAGAACACCCTGACCCAAGACGGCTTCCGTCCCGGCACCGTTGCGCTCCTGGTCCTGCCGTTGGCATTCACACCCGGACTGGTCTATGGGGTGCTGGTCACCACCGTGCTCGGTGGCACGCTCATCGTCGAACCCGAACTGAACCCTTCCCGCGCCGTGACCTTGATCGAAAAGCACGGTGTTCGTGCTCTTTTCGGCGTGCCGCTGATCTTCGATGCCCTGTCGAAAGCCCCCGAGTTCGCTGCGGCCGATCTGAGTTCATTGCAGACCGCGATCATCGGGGGCGCCGCGGTGCCCGTCGAACTATTGGGTCGGTGGGCAGCCAAGGGGGTTCTGCTACGCCAGATCTATGGGATGACCGAATCCGGTGGGGTGGCCACGGCCACCCTCCCCCACGAGGCGCTGGAACATCCCGGTTCCTGCGGTATCGGATCCATCTTCACCGAGGTCCGGGTGATGGGCACCGACGGAGCCTTGCTGGCGCCCGGTGAGTTGGGCGAGCTGGTCGTCCGCGGACCGGGTGTGACCCCCGGATACTGGGAGGCGCCCGAGGAGACCGCGGCGGCGCTCCACGATGGCTGGCTGCACAGCGGCGACCTGGGAACCACCGACGAGGCGGGCCGGGTCACCTTCGTGGACCGGCTCAAGGACCTGATCATCTCCGGTGGGATCAACATTTCGCCGGTCGAACTGGAGTCGGCCATCGGGGCACTCGAGGGGGTTGCCGAAGTGGCGGTGATCGCCGCCGCCGAAGCTCGGTTCGGGGAGACACCGGCCGCGATCATCACCGGGTCCGTCGCCGATGAGGCCACCGTGATCCGGCATTGCGAGGCAGTACTTTCCGATTACAAGGTGCCGCGTTATGTGGTGTTGCGGGAGAAACCGCTGCCCCGGCTGCCCAGCGGGAAACTCGACAAACGCAGCATCCGCGCCGAGTACCGCGACATCGCCGAACGGTTTCCCCGCGCTCGCTGAGAAACGCCATTCACCCTGTTGCACCCTGCTGCCGTCGGCAGACGTCCAGCAAATTCTCGACCTCGACACCGCCCACGCCCGTCCCGTAGCGCGCCGAATGCCCAGCAAGCCGGGCGAGCCGTACGACTGTGTTCGAAAATTGCTCGCGCGAGCACGCGTGCACGCTGGCGGCATCGCCATCGGCGGTCGGCGGCGTCTGCACTTCCTTCGTCCGAGGCCACCCCGAGCCCGCCACGTACGGGGACGCTCAGGCGCCGGGCCGGGACCCGCTGCGCACCGTCAACTAGGCATTTCACATGCGCAAACGTACGCTATTTATCGGCTGACAATTTTTGATTGACGTCTCATATCTATCGGCGTAAGGTTTCCCCGACAGGTGGCGCACGTCACAGTGCCGCCCGTGTCGCGGACGCTATCGACACCGCCTGGTGGGCGGGGTCAATCCAGAGGAGGGTCATGAAGCTAGACGGCAAAGTCGCGTTGATCACCGGCGCAGGGTCGGGCCTCGGACGGCAGAGTTCCCTGCTGTTCGGCGCCGAAGGAGCAAAGATCGCCATCGTCGACGTGGACGCCGATCGAGCCGAGCAGACCCTGAAACTGGTCGCCGAGGCCGGCGGTGACGCCATCGCGATCACCGCCGACGTCGCCGCCAAGAGCCAGGTGGAGGCGGCCGTCCAGCAGACCGTCGAACATTTCGGCAAGCTCGACATCGCCTGGGCC
>JAHFVC010000556.1 GCA_023264765.1 Mycobacterium sp.
GGCGGGCGCTCCGGCCGGAGCGCTGGCGGCGCTGCCCGGCGCCATGGTGGCCGGTGCGGTGCCCGGCGCGATCGCGGGCGCGGTGCCCGGAGCGGTCGCCGGGGCCATCCCCGGTGCGATTGCGGGCGCGGTGCCCGGTCTGCTGATGGCTCCGATGGCCGGTGCCGCCGGGCTGATGGCCGACTTCATCCCGCAGCCGTCGCTGGCGCCGCCGACCGGAACCGGTGGCCTGACCGGGTTCCTGCCGACACCTCAGCTGACCATGCCCGGCCTGAGCGGTCTGGGAGTCCCTGTCCCGACGCAGGTGTCGATGCCCACCGATCTGGTGTGCGAGGGTCTCGGGTGGTCGGCCTCGACGCCGGGGACCACCGGCACCAGCGGGATGAGCCTGATGCCCGACGCGGCCGGGATCATCCGTCACGACCGCTGGTGAGCCCCGGTCAGACGTTGGACCATCGCAGCAGATATCGGTAGTAGAGACCGCGGCGGATCGTCGCGCCGGGCAGAATCTGCGCGGCGGTCCGCCGGATCTCGCCCAACGGTTCGCGGGGTTCGGCGACAGCCACACCGATGTCCGGGGTCTCGCGCCGCAGCACACCGGCGGCGCGGACCAACGGCCATCGCAGCCCGGACGCCACCCAGTCGCCGACGGTGTGGTTCGGGGCCAGCCCCACCACGACGAGGATGCCGTTGGGGGCGAGCAGGTCGCGCGCCTTGGCCAGCGACGCGCGCAGGTCCATGTGGTGCAGGGTGGCGACGAAGGTGATGACGCCGAACCGCGTCGGGCCGGGATCGAAGTCCGCGAACGACGTTTCGGCCAATGTGACGTTCGGCAGGGGTCCGAGGCGTTCCCGGGCTCGCCGGACCGCGTCGGGATCGGGGTCGATGGCGGTGACGGAACGCGCCACCGGTGCCAGCCGTTGTGCCAGCAGGCCCTCCCCGCACCCGACGTCGAGCACGCCCCCGGCGTGTTCGGAGGCGATCCGGACCAGCCACCGGTGATAGGCCGAATTGTGATTCCAATAGCTCTGGTCAGGCACGGGTCAACCGATCAGGCGGTACCGCCGCCAGCAGCGCGCGGGTGTACTCGTGCTCGGGAGCCGCGAAAAGATCTGTGGCCGGCCGGTATTCGACTTCGCTGCCGTCGCGCAACACCAGCACATCATGGCTCAGCCGTTCGATGACAGCCAGGTCGTGGCCGATGAACAGGTAGGTCAGTCCCATCTCGTGCTGCAGTTCCAGCAGTAAGTCGAGCACCTTGGCCTGCACGGACACATCCAAGGACGCGGTGGCCTCGTCGAGGATCAGCAGCTCGGGCTGCACGGCGAGGGCGCGGGCGATATTCACCCGCTGGCGTTGCCCGCCAGAGAGTTCGTGCGGATAACGGGAGGCGAACGACGCCGACAAACCGACGGAATCGAGCAACTCGCCGACCCGGCCGGCCCGTTGCGTCCGGTCGGTGACGAGGCCGTGGACGACCAGCGGCTCCGCGATCGAAATCCCCACCGGCATGCGCGGGTTGAGCGACGCGAACGGATCCTGCATCACCAGGCTGATGCGCCGCCGTACGGACTTCTGCGCAGCGCCCCGCACGTGCAACACGTCGGTACCGTCCAATAGGGCGCTCCCCGCGTCGGGAGCGACCAGACCGGTCAGCGCGGCCGCCACGGTGGACTTCCCCGAACCGGATTCGCCCACCAGCCCGAGGGTATGGCCCCGCTGGATCCGGAACGACAGATCCCGCACCGCGTGCACGACGGACCGCCCGGCTGGTGTGCTGACCGGGAACCGGACGTCGAGACCGTCGACCGCGAGCAGCACCTCCGGGGCCGCGGTCGCGGGAGGTGGCGTGCCGCCGCCCAATACGGGACGGGCGCTGAGCAATTCGCGGGTGTAGGACTCACGGGGGTGGGCGAATATCTCATCGACCGTCGCCCGTTCGACCACGTGCCCGTCCTGCAGCACGGTCACCGTGTCGGCGACTTCACCGATCACCCCGAGATCGTGGCTGATCCACACCACTGCGGTGCCGAAGTCGCGCTGCAGATCCCGGACCAGGGCGATGATCTGTGCCTGCGTCGTGACGTCCAGCGCGGTGGTGGGTTCGTCGGCGACCAACAGCTCCGGATCACAGGCCAGCGCGATGGCGATCATGACCCGCTGGCGCTGCCCCCCGGAGAGCTGGTGCGGATAGCTGTGCAGCCGGCGATGCGGGTCGGGCAGTCCCACCGCCTCGAGCAGTTCGAGTGCGCGTGCACGGGCCTGCCTGCGTGTCTGATGTTTGTGTGACTCCAGCGATTCGGTGATCTGCCGTTCGATGGTCAGCAGTGGGTTCAGCGAGGTGCCGGGATCCTGGAAGACGAAACCGATCCGGCCGCCATGCACGTGCCGCAGTGTCCGCGCCGACGCGCCGACCAGTTCCTGCTCGCCGCCCAGCACGCTGGAGCCGCTGACCACCGCGCCGGGTGCGTCGAGCAGGCCGGTGGCCGCCAACACGGTCATCGACTTGCCCGAGCCGGACTCACCGACGATGCCCAGCGTCTGCTCACGTTCCACCGCCAGCGACACCGCGCGCACGATCTCCCGGCGGCCGATCCGCACGGCAAGGTCGCTGACCGACAGCACCGATTCGCTCACTTCGCTCTCCGCGCTTCGATCATGGTGCGCTGCTTGGGATCGAGCACGTCGCGCAGGCCGTCGCCCAGCAGGTTGAAGGCCAGCACGATGACGAAGATGGCGGCCCCGGGGAACACCGCCATCCACCAGGCCAG
>JAHFVC010000046.1 GCA_023264765.1 Mycobacterium sp.
TCGAAGCGGCTCAACAACTCCGCCGACGCCGGTGCCGCGCCGCAGATCGCAAAACGCAACGACGACGTGTCCGGAGTGACGTCCTCCGGCAGGGCCGCCAGCATGGTGTAGATGGTGGGCACCGCGCTGAAATAGGTGGGGTGCTCACGTTCGATGATCTCGAAGGAGGTGAGGGGCGCGAAGCGGTCGGCGATGACGACGCTGGCCCCGGCCAACAGTGGCGTGATCACGCTGACGACAATCCCGTTGACGTGGAACAGCGGCAGGATCAGCAGGCATCGGTCGGTCGGCCCGATCTGCAGGGCCTGGCGGCCCATCTGGGCCATCGCATCGAGGTTGGCGTGGTCGAGCATCACGCCCTTGGGTGCGCCCGTGGTGCCGCTGGAGTAGATCAGCAGCGCCAGCGCCGCGGGATCGTCGTGCGGTGTCGGATTGTCCCCGACGGGCGTGGTGGCCAACCGAGTGACGCTCAGAGTGGGTACCCCGGTGACGGGGGTGCCATCGTCATCGATCATCAGCAGTCGCGCCCCAGCGTCGGCGAGCTGGCGATGGACCTCATCGTCGGTGAGGCTCGGGTTGACCGGCGTGACCGCGGCACCCAACCGCCAGGCCGCAAACAGCAGCACGACGAACTCGACACGGTTGCGCAGCGCAACGGCCACCACGTCCCCGACACTGATTCCCACGTCGCACAGGTGCTGTGCGGTGGCCAAAACACGGTCGTGCAGTTGTGCGTTGGTCAGTGTGTGGCGGGCGTCGGACACGGCTGGTCCGTGCGGATCGTGCGCAGCACGGCGGTCGGTGAGCGTGGATAGCTTCATGGGTGTCCTGCTTGTTCGGGGGCGGGAATGGCGAACATGGTCAGCGTCGCGCAGACGGTGTGGTAGATACCGATGAGGAAGACAATGTCGATCAATCCGTCTGCACCGAAAGTACTTTCGGCTTCGCAGTAGAACGCGTCGTCGACGCGGTGAGTGGCCGATAGTTGCCGTGTCAGGCGCTGCGCGAGCGCTTCGGGTGCGCTGAGTTCAGCGGGGACATCACCATTGGCGATCATCCGGGCAGCGTCCTTGGACAATCCCGCGTGGTGGGCCGGTGCAATGTGTGCGTACAGCTCGTAGTCAGCCTGCCACACCGCGCCGACGGTGAGGATGACCACTTCCCGGACCCGATCGGTCAAGGAGGTGTTCGCGTGTTCAGCGACCGACAGGTCCAGCATGGCCGATGTGACGGCGGGATTGAGCAGTGCGGGGTTGAGCGGGCCGACGAGCCGGCCGCCCAA
Organism: Mycobacterium sp.; assembly: GCA_023264765.1. Lineage (GTDB taxonomy): Bacteria > Actinomycetota > Actinomycetes > Mycobacteriales > Mycobacteriaceae > Mycobacterium. The sequence continues at coordinate 1,283 of JAHFVC010000046.1, forward strand.
GGCATCGGCAGTCACGGCGCGACGTGTATCGGGTTCAGGTGACGAGTCAGGAATTCGGTCTGATCGGCGACCAACTGCTCGAATGGTTCGCCGAGGTAGAACGCGAAATGGCCTGCGCTGTAATGTTTGATCTCGCCGCGGGGCGCCGACCGTGCGTAGCGTTCGGTCTCTTCGGGTGGGGTGACCGTGTCGGTATCGCTGATGCAGAACAGGATCGGAAACGCGATCTTCTTCGCGGCCCGGCCCGGCCGGTAGGCCATGATCGTCGGTGCCACACGAGCGGCGACCTCGTTGCGGAACGTCGAATTCGCTGGCAGCAGTGCCTGATAGCCGGGTAATGCGTCCGGAGCGTTCATCAAGGCCAGGGTTCCCGGGGCACCCGCCAGCGGAATCATCGCCGGTTCACGTCGGCGCAGGATCGAGGCATAATCGCGGGCGACCAATGGCAGCACTTTGAGCGAGGCGACCGGTCCGAGGGCAAGGGCGGACGCCAGCCCGTCGGTGAACGGGCATTGGGCCACAGCCGCTTTGAGCTCAGGGTGACGGGAAGCTACCGTGATGGAATGACCGCCGCCGAAAGAACTGCCCCACACCGCGATCCGGGTGCCGTCGACATCGCGCCGCCCCTTCACGTACGCGATCGCCGCATCCCAGTCGGCGAGTTGACGCTTGATCGACAGCAGCTGGCGCGGTTGGCCCGTACTGTCTCCGAAGTGCCGGTAGGTGAAGGCCAACGCGGCGATGCCGGCCTGCGCGAACCGCTCGGCGAAAGCGTCCAGCCGCATCTCCCGGGTGGCGCCCAGGCCATGCCCCAGGATCACCACCGGTGGCGAGGCCACACCCGTGGGCAAGTAGAGCCACCCGGCGCAGGTGTCCTTGCCGGAGGTGAACGAGACGTCCTGTCGCGTAAATGACTGTGGCGAGGTCATTTCCGCGCCGCCCCGGCACCGATGCCGTCGAGTGCAGGTACCGTGCCTGATTCCAGCGCGCGGTCGTAGACGTCATCGTGATACAGCGGCAGCTCACCCGAGGATTCGATGTCGGCGAGGTACTGCAACATCAGCTGCTGGCCTTCCGGGGATTGATCGGTGCCGAGGAATTCGGTGCGCTCGACGTGCAGGCCCTCCTGCAACGACATGGACCCGCCGAAGTAGACCGACCGCTTGATCGCCTCGACCGAGCCCTTCGTCCGCTTGCCGAAATATTCGGCGACCTCGACCGCCCGCGTCACGACGTCCCCAGGGGCCACCACTTCGTCGACGGCGCCGTTGGCCAGCGCCTGTGCGGGAGTGAACGGTTTGCCCTCCAAAATGGCGACCAGTGACTTGTGCGTGCCGATGAGCCGAGTCAGACGCTGGCTGCCACCGCCGCCGGGCATGATGCCCAGCAGCACTTCGGGTTGGCCGATGAAGAAGTCGCCGTCGGCCATGATCCGCAGATCGCAGGCCCACGCGAATTCAGCACCCAGCCCGAGAGCCGATCCGTTGAGGGCAGCGACAAAGATGACGCCGCTGGCGTTCATCTTCAGGAACGTCGCGTGGAGCCGATCCAGCTGTGCGACACCGCGCAGCGGTGTTTTCTGCACCACCGGATCCAAGACCCGGGCGCGGTCCACGCCGCGGGCCAGACGCAGGGCGGCCGACGCGCTGCGCCGGCCCAACTCGGGCACTGCGGCACCTTCTGCTTGTAGCCAGCGCACATCCGCGTGACTGACGAACCGCCCCGGGCGTGCGCCGGTGAACACCACGGCGTGCACACCGGGGTCACGGTCGGCCCGGTCCACCAATGCCTCGATCTGCCTTGCGATTTGGATCCCGAACAAACTATGCGGGCCACCGTCTATCCGGGCGACCAACACCCGCCCGTGGTCCTCGATCACCAGATCGCCTCGTACTTGCTGTGTCATCGCCGTCCTTTCGAGCAAACCATCTGTCACGAATTTCTGTTCTGGGCAAGGGTTCCCACTTGCCCGCCGAACCAATAGCTGGCGGCCATCAGAAGCTCTTGCCGAGCGTCAGCACAGTTCCACACGGCGGCTCAACCGCCATGCCTGGTATCGAGTTCAGACAGTGCGCGTTGCACGCCGATGTCACGTGCCAGTCGGGCATCGACCAAAGGGCCGAGGACACCGCGCAATGCCGAGACCGGGCGCCAGCGCGCTGGTGCGGATACGGTGCGTCGGCGCTGTTCGAGGCCGTTGACGATGACTGCTGCCGCCGTGGTCGGCTGGATGCGTTTGAGAATGAACTTCGGCATCGCCGACATCAAAGCTTGCACGTGCGGGTCTTGGTCGATGCCGTGCTGGATCATGCCGGTCTCGATGAGCGAAAAATATGCGGTCATGGCGGTTGCGCCGTGGCTGGCCAGTTCGACGGCGAGCGCGCGACCGGCTTGCTCGACCGCCGCCTTGCTCATCGCATACGGCATTGCTCCTGCGCCATTGATGTAGGCGAAAACCGAACTCACCAGCGCGATCTGGCCACGATTGTGAATGACTGACTCAATCGTCGCCGACACCGTGTTCAGGACGCCGGACACATTGACCGACAGCACGCGGTCGACCTCATCGGTCCCCAGGGTACGGAATGTTCCCCCGCGCCCCATCAGGCCCGCATTGGCGATGGCTACGTCGATGCGCCCGAATCGGTCTTCGACTTTGCGGACTGCGGCATGGACGGAGTCGATCGCCGTGACGTCACAGTCCACGGGCAGGACCTGCCCCGGCGGCAGCGTTCGAGCCGTTCGTTCTGCGGCACTGCGGTCTATGTCGGCAAGGGCAACCTGTGCGCCGCGGTGAATCAGCAATGCCGCAGTCGCCGCGCCGAGCCCGCCTCCCGCACCGGTGAGGAATACGACCTTGCGGTCCAGCGAGTAGGTCTGCTGACGAGCACGAGCCATCACGAAACTCTCCATGCCGTATCGGAGTCGCTACTTGCCGTCGCCTGCGAGGAACGACGCGGCGATCGGCGCGAACTGCTCGTGGTACTGGAAGATGCCACCGTGCCCGGAGTTGGGATAGATGATCAGTTCCGATCCCGCGATGCGCCGATGGAGATCCTCAGATAGCACCGTTGGCACCATGCGGTCGTGGTCACCGTTGGCGATCAAGGTCGGCTGAGTGATCTTTGACAGGTCCGACGGTCTGGAACGGCCGTAGGCCTTGATCGCTTTGAGCTGGGTCTGGAGCGCACTGATCGTGATGTCCTTGTCGCGGTCGGTGGTGCGTTCCTTGAGTCGGTTGACGAACTGCTTGCCGGCACGCTTGCCCACGGCGTCGCGGTTGAAGAACAAGAACTCCTTGGGATCGGAACGAGTCAGCGTGGCCCGCAGCATGTCCCAGTAAGTGACGCCCGCCACCTTGTCCATGTCCTTGCCGCCGCGCGGCCCGGTCCCGGTCAGCACCAGCCTGCGCACCAGTTCAGGATGCTTGAGCGTTAGATCCTGAGCGATCATGCCACCCATCGAGAAAGAGAACACATCGATCTTCTTGAACCCCAAAGCCGTGATGAAGCTGTACGCATCATCGGCAGCTTCTTCGATGGTGCCCGGCACTTTGCCGCTGGACGCTCCGACGCCCTTGTTGTCGAAGGCGATCACGTGGCGGGTCTTGGCGATCGGGTCGATGATGCGTGGATCCCAATTGTCCAGGGTCGCGGCCAGGTGCACGAAGAAGACCACCGGCATGCCGCCTTTAGGACCGAGTTCGCGGTAGGCGTAGGTGGTGCCGCCGGCGGTTACGGTGCGCGACGGCGCCTTGGCGTAGGAGGTGATGATGTCACTGATACTGCTCATGAGGTACTCATTTCTTTAATAGTGCTGCGGTGTAGGGGAATTGCAGTGGAACGACTGCCCCTCAGTCAGCGAGGAACCCGAGAGCGTCAGGAATGAAGGTGGTGTGATGCTGGAAGATGCCGCCGTGCCCCGAGCGCGGGTAGATCTTCAGCTCCGCGTTGGGGATTCGCCGCGCCATGTCCGCCGACAAGCTGCTTGCCACCATGAGGTCGTCATCGCCGTTGGCGACCAGCACGGGTACCGTGATCCGCGACAGGTCGTCGGGTGTGGCCTTGCCGCCGTTGACGATCGCTTTGAGCTGCGCCAGCCGCGCTTGCATCGAGACCTTCTTGTCCCGATCGAAGGTTCGCTCCTGCAGGCGGACGAAGTAGTCGGAGGCGGCGCGCTTACCCTCCGCGGTGCGGGGAAAGAACAGGTACTCGCGGGGGTCCTTCCGCGTCAGGAGAGCCTTGACGTAGGCGACGGCGACGATTTTGCGCATCGCGTCGATTCCGCCGCCACCGCGAGGTCCGGTGCCCGCCAAGATCATTCGCCGAACCAGGTCGGGCGCCTTGAGGGCCACCACCTGTGCAACGGCCCCGCCGAGGGAGAACCCGATCAGATCCACCTTGGTCAAGTCGAGCGCTCGGATGAATGCGATCGCGTCGTCGGCCATCTGGTCGATGTTGTCCGGTACCACCGATCCGGTCGACCCAACGCCTCGGTTGTCGAACGCGACGACACGGTGGTGCGCCGCGATGCCATCGATCACTCTCGGGTCCCAGTCGTCGAGCACCGCGGTGAAGTGATGCAGGAACACCACGGGCACGTCGGATTCGACGCCGAGCTCCCGGAATGCGAACGGCACTCCGTTGACGTCGATTGTCTTGGTGGGTGTGTCTTTCCAGCTGAGCATGGTCAAACCTCTTTGCGTTGGGTATGAATTGCGATTCTGGGCGTTATCGGATGCCGCGTTTGGGGCGCAGCGACGCGGTTCCGTTGCGCTTGAGCATCGCGAGGGTGGTGGCAAGTCGACCGCGGTTCAAGTCGGGCTCGAGCCCAGCTCCGAGGCGGTGGAGCTGATCGGTGCTCCAGCTGATGTTGAGCACGCCGTCAAGCGCTTTGACATCGACGAATCGGCTCACCAGGCTTCGCATTCCGTACTTGAGTTCGCGGGTCGGAAGCACGTCGAGCTGGCCGGACAATATCGCCTCTGCGGCGTCGGGCATGGTCGCCGTCGGACGCGCCAGGCCGACCACGTCACAGTCTCCCGATTCGATTGCCCGCGCCATGGCTTCCCGCGACCGGAAACCGCCGGTGACCGCGAGCGGTACCTGCCCTGCTGCTTGGCGAACGGTACGTGCGTAGTCGAGGAAGTAGGCTTCGCGGGCTCGGGTACTCGCTGCTGCCGATCCCGACATGGCCGGCGATTCATAGTTCCCGCCGCTGATTTCGATCAGGTCGATGTCTTCTCGGGCCAGCGCACTGACCACCTCACGCGAGTCGTCTTCGGTGAACCCACCCCGTTGAAAGTCAGCCGAGTTGAGCTTCACACTCACCGCGAATGCCGGCGAGACGCGGGCCCGGATACCGCGGACCACGTCGAGCAGGAAACGCATCCGCCGCTCACTGTCGCCGCCCCACTCGTCATCACGCAGATTCGTCAGCGGCGACAGGAACTGGGTGACCAGATATCCATGCGCGCCGTGGATCTGGACGCCGTCGAATCCCGCCGCTTCGCACACCTGTGCGGCGGTCGCGAAACGCTCGATGATGTTCTCGATCTGAGGGCCGGTCAATGCGCGCGGCGTCGCCGAGCCCGGCAGGCTCAGCGGCACGGCGCTCGGCGCGACAGGGGTATGGCCGACGGCTAGCGGATTGGATTGCCGCCCAGGATGGTTGAGCTGCGCCCAGATCGGTACGCCGGCGTCGTGAGTGGACTTGACCCATCGCGACAGTGCCGCCAGATCCCGGTCGTCCTCGATCACCACGTTCCCCGGTTCCCCCAATTGGGTGCGGTCGACCATGACGTTGCCGGTGATAAGCAGCCCGTAGCCGCCGCGGCTCCATCGGTCGTAGAGGCGCACCAAACGGTCATCGGGCGCGTGGCGCCCATCAGCCAGGGCCTCGCTCATCGCGGCCTTCATGATCCGGTTGGGCAGCACCAGGCCGTTGGGCAGCCGGAGTGGTTGATGTAGGGCGTTCATCGGAGCCTCTCGCCGCGGAACTTTGATATTACGACCATAATATTATTACTGTACTATCATCGTCAAGAGTGGTTCGTGACACAAGCGGAGGTGAGTTCCATGGCCAGGTATGGAGCGGAACACAAGACTGAGACGCGTCGGCGCATCATCGCGGCAGCCAGCCGGCGCCTCAAGCAAGACGGTATCGACGGTTCAGGGATCGCCGCGGTGATGTCCGACGCCAACCTCACCAACGGCGCGTTCTACGCACACTTCGAATCCAAGAACGATCTCGTCGCGAACGTCATCGCCGATCAACTCGAAGGGCAGCGTGCCGCCGTCAGCGCCCTAGGGGCTGATCGAGATTCACTGGAAGGCTATATCCGCGAATACCTGTCCACCGGACACCGGGACAACCAGCCCGACGGCTGCCCGACGGCGCCATTGCTGAGTGAAATCGGGCGTTGCGATGACGTCGTCAGGGACGCCTATTCCGCTGGGGCACAGTCGATCGTCCAAGAAATTGCCGCGCATCTCCCAGCCGCGTGGTCGGGAGCGAATCGGGTGCAGACAGCGTGGGGACTGTTCAGCATTCTGGTCACGTCGCTGCAACTCGCCCGTGCGATCACCGACCCCGAAGTCTCCACCCAGGTGCTCGACGCCGGGATCAACAACGCACTGCGGATACTCGACAGTCCAGAGTGACATCGTCAGCGGCGACAATCAACCCGCGGCGCGGCCATCTGGGAAAATTGCACCAGTGCAACATGTTTCGACCCTGATACGCCGACCATAGCCTCGCAGATCGACCTACCGCACCCAGCGGGCCAACGACTGCCGTCCAAATCGCGTGCGTGGCGGACATTTCGCGGCACCGAACAATGGGCATCGCCATGAAGCCGTGCGGGGCTGCATACCCAATCATCGTCGACTTACGACAACCGCCGGACTTCCTGGAATCGACCGCAGCCGCCTCGCGGTGTGGGGAAGCTCGTTGGGCGGCGGGCACGCCATCGCGGTCGCCGCGCGCCATCCTGAGCTCCGTGCCGCGGTCTCCCAGTGCCCGTTTACCGACGGGCTGGCCTCAGCAGGCGCCCCCGGCATGCGCGAATCCTTGACGCTATTCGGATTCGTGGCCCGCGACGTGCTGGCCGCGGTCCGTGGCAAGGAGCCGGTCTGCGTCCCCGTCGCGGCCGCGCCCGGCCAGCCGGGGCTCATGACCGCACCGGATGCGGTGCCCGGCATGCTGGCGCTGCTGCCCGAAGGCTACCCATGGGTGAGCCGTGCAGCGGCCCGAAGTGTGATGAGCCTGATCCGCTATCGACCGGGACGGTCGGCCAAGCTTATTGCCGCGCCGATCCTGATCTGCATCAGTTCAACCGATTCGGTCGCTCCGCCCGCGCCAGACCAACGCACAACGCTCGAGCGCATCTGCGGTGAACCGGACAGCGTCGCGGTGCTGTGATGCTCCACGGTCACGCATACGCCGCGTCGCTCGGCGGCCACATCAGAAGGCGAACCAGCAATGCTGCTGTGCCGATCGTTTTCGAATTGGTGATACTTCATTAATTGGCAGCGGTCTATGCGGCGTATCGCCAGCCGATGTCGCCAGCAATGTCAAGGCAGCGTACGGCGCTCAGCTGCCGTTTAGCCGCTACAAGGTAGGATCCATGGCAAATCATCAGCAGCCTAGACCTGGGTCAATCACGGCACGTGGTGGTCAGCGCTCTGCAAGAATCCGTGATCGCTAGCTAACTTTAGTTAGCTAGCATTCTTGTTTAACAGGCAACGCACGTTTGTTAATCTTCCTTGCATCTCGACACCAGCTGTAGGTTCTCAAACTGGGTGTCATATCGCGGCGCTCTGAACTGCGGTCACCGTCGGCGTCTCACGTCGTGTCAGCTGCGTTTCGTCTCATATTCGTGTCCTTTTTCGCTGGGCCCTGGATCAGCCGTGCCCGCACCCTCACCTACAAGTTCCAGCAGTCCAATGGGCGCTTGTTCTTCCGTCACTTGACGCGACGGCGCCTACGCGAGGAGTTTCATGTCGTCGAGAAGGTAGACGGCGCCCAGGCGCCGCACCACTCCGGTATCGCCCTGCGCTTTCACCGAGGCAGACCTTCAACACCCGTTGGAGCAGCGGATGGTCTTAAGCTTCTAGGCAAAAGAGGTCCAGGTTCGGAAAGTTCGAGTGCGTTCGTACCGAGAACGACCATGTCGCACCCCAGCGACCGTGCGCGCTGCGGCGGCGACAGAAATGCCTCCGTCGAGTTCGACCGCATTACTAGTAGCCACGTATCGGAGCTCCGCAATGACCGACCACGCCGCGGGAAGGAATGTGCCCCCCTGCACGCCCAAGTGTGGAGGGGGCCCGAACACACTCTGACAGCCAGCTCGTGGCTATGGCAGGCTAGACGGCGTGGAGTCAGTGCGGTTGATTGGCCGATGGTGGTTGCCAACTGCACCTGAGTTGGCGGTTGGTGGAGTTCTAGAGATCGACACTTCGAAGCCGTTGCTGCTCGAGTTAACAGAATCCCTTGTAAAGGAAAGCTACTCAGTCGGACCCGTACCCACAGCACCTGTGATTTGGGGTGCGGCCGCAGGTAAGTCCGTCACGCTTCTCGATTGCTTGCTATCCAGCGGTAGCAAGCTGACCGTCGGGCAGGAAGTCAGTTGCATCCAGGTCCTTCGAACACGCGTTGTCTTGATCGGTGTTCACTTAGGCAGCGGCTCTGACGCGGTATTTGGCAGCGGGGACGTAACCATCACCGGTCTAACAGCCTGGGCGGCCCAGCGTGGCATTTCAATCGTTCCCTTTCCCGAACGGGATTCAACGGTGGAGGTGCGGATGGAAGCCCACCGGGTCGATTCGCTAGAAGCCGACTTGACTGACTCCGCGCATTGGAAGTTCAGTCTTGACTGGCATCATCCTTTCAACGGCCAGCCCACCATCGACGCCAACTCGTGCAGCTATTCGATCGTCGAAACATTGGTGCTTAGAGCAACTTCGACGACGCCCCGAACATGGGATGCTTTCCAAGAGCCGTGGACGGGCGTGCGCGATCTCGTCACGGTTGCGACTCGGCATCCGGCCGCCATCACCTCTCGCACCCTATGGATCGACGATGTGAGCGATGGCCCGCCGGCACAGGTAGCTCTGTACTACACCACCTCAGACGACACGCCTCGTGCGATCCGCGAGTTCGACCCCTATGAAGTGATCTTTCCCCTTGCGAGAGACGCCTTCACAGAGGTCCTGGAAAAGTGGTTCGAACTGCGCGAATCGCTTGGAGTCTCCCTTGACTTGCTACTGGGTGTTGACTATCACCGAGGCGGCTACTACGTAAACCAGCTGTTTGATGTCGCCTCCGCCGCTGAGGGATTCCATGCGGCTTTGTGTCCGAAGAGCACCGACCTCGCTCCCGACGACCACGCCGCCATCAAAGAACTAATACGAACGGTTGCGCGAGGATGCAGCGAGCGTGATAGGCAACAGATTTTCGAGGCCCTTCAAGACGCCGCTATCGCCAGGTCGTTGCAGGACAAAGTCAATCGCGTGTTGATGGGGTTGAGCTCGACCGCCCATCGTTCGTGGGTATCTAACAAAGTTGGAGATAACCGACCGGGCCTTCACCTGCGATACGTTGAGCTGGCGACGACGAAGGCTGACCCAACGGCGGTGAAGTTGCTTCTGACAGACGTCGAAACTTGGGCATCGTGGTTGCGCACGGCGCGCAATGCCGTGGGCCACGTCAATGCCGAGGATCTGACGAAGATTCCAGAAGCCGCTCTTATCCAACTTATGTCGGTGACTAGAGCTCTTCTGTTGCTTGTGCTTCTAGCAGAACTCGGTCTGGATGCTGACACCCAACAACGCCTTGCAGATGACGACAGCGTATGGGGCCTTCGGGCCCGCCAGTTCCGCCAAGCACTTCAAGACGCAGCTTCGAGAACGAACCCTTAAGCCATCCTGCTCGGTGCAGCAGTTCGGGATGGCTCCGTTCTGGCGCACATCATTCGAGCGGTAGTGGCCCCTGCTCCTCCGCGATCATTCGCCCGCAGTGTTCCTTCGCGCGCGTTAGCGCCACGTAAAGGACGCAGTGATCATCGGTGAGGGGCTTTAGGCCATTGGCGAGCATCGCTGCATCGTTCGGCGTGAGTACGACGCCGACACTGTTCCACTCACGACCCTTTGCCTGGTGAACGGTCATCCCTGGGATGAGGCGATCGGAGCCAAGCCTTTCACCAAGCAAACGCAGTTCTTCAACTCTCCTGCTTTGCTTCTCCGGCGAGAGGCGGTTCGGCTTCCGAGCGCCGAGTTGAGAGATTGCGACCCTCAGTTGCTCCATCACATCTTCCGCCTGTGCTCCCTGGATCAGCATCTCCAGAATCGGCCGAAAGGTTGCCTCTTGCTTGTCCTCCAAGACCTGACGATCCAGCCCCAGCTGGATTATGGCGCCTTCGCGGCCGAACGAGGGCCTCCCTAAGTGGGCACGTGTCACCGTGTCAAGCAACAGGTTCAGCATTGCGTCGATCTGATTACCGATTGAACGAAAAGCTAACGGCAGGATGTTTTTTCCCGCGGGTAGCAGGTGCTGCCACTGGCGAGCTATCGCAACATCTACATCCTTGCTATCGATCGAAGGGATTACGACCCCGTCTCCGTTTCTGAGGGTGGCCGCCAAGGCTGGCATCTGGCCACCGCGGAACCGAAATGACTTGGACAGTGAGTACTCCTCGAACCCCTGGTCGAGCAGAACGGACACCTTATCGGGTGTCGCTCCGCGCCAACCGTATACGGCCTGCCAGGGGTCGCCAATGACCGTGACGTTCAAACCCGCCTGTCCTGCCATGCCAGCGATCAGAAGGTCGAGTTCGGCGGCGTCATAGACCTCGTCGATTATGAGATTTGAGTATGTAGCAGACATCCACCGGCTTAACGCCGACCATACGTCATCACGCCCCAGTGCCTCCCACAGAAGTTTTCTGAGATCCTCATGGCTACATTCGCCGGCGCCCAGGATCGCCTTATGGTCTGCAGCGGTAGAGATACCGAGCCGAGCCTTCGTCAGCTTATCTGCCTTCGAGAAGACCTGACCCTGGTTGTTGAGAGCCGCATACCGACACCAGCTGCCAGCACGCAGCCACCGATATCCCTTGAATCCACTGTAGTTGTCGTGGACCTCTATCGGGCCGTCTCGACCAGGCCAGTGGACTAGCGACTGATCCAGTAGCCACTGAAACACCTGGACGTGGAACTCGTCGAATGTGCTGATGCAGTGCGGAAACAATGCGCTTGTTGATCCCCACCGACTTGCGATTCGCGACCTCAGCTCTCCTGCCGCCGCCACGGTAAAGCTGAGGCCGAGAACCCCTCTGCTATCGGTACGCCAATAACGCTGATAACCGAAGCGCTCCGCGGCGACGGTTGTCTTTCCGCTGCCCGGTGCAGAGACAATGTTAACGAGCTGAGCCTCCGAGGCGGCGGCGAGGACCTGCTCGTCCGTTAGTCGCGCCATACTCGGCCACACCAAATCCTACCCATCTGACATCACTGAATCCTCGTTGCTATAGAGCCATTCGAAGACCTCGGCAATGTGAACGGGCACCTGAAACTGCTCTGGATGACTCTCAACACGCGCGGCGAGGTCCAGTGCAAACAACCCCTTCTTCTTGGGGCGGCCGACAAACACGTCGTCAACGACTTTCGGTGTGACGGAGGATTGCTCTTCCCCAATGCTCTTAAGCGCCTCACCTACCAACGCCTCATTGCCCGCGACTAACGACGGTTCGAGCGTGGGCTTCGACCAGAAGAATCGGGCCGTCTCGGGTGAGAGTTGATCCTGCCAATTGGGCGGCGAAGGTTGCGGAATCGGGTCGCCGCGGAGGTCGGTGTCGCTGAGCGCGGCGACTTTGCGTACTAATTCGAAGCCGGGCGTGCCTAAGACTCTTATGGGCCATTCGCCTATCGCGTGACCTACTGGCAGTACTGAAAGCGCCTCAGCGAACGCTGACTTCTGACGGTCACCATTCGCCCACACCCTCGCAATGACCCGAATCAGAATTGCTTCAGTTACCCCCTCAACGATCAGAACTTGGTCTGCAAACAGCGCCCCCGAGCGGTCTGCGTCCATGTGTAAGCGCGTTTGTTGAAACAGCCAGTCTCGCTTGGCCTTTGGCAGGGGAAGGTCTTTTAGACTACGGGAAATGAATTCCCGCTTGTTGGTGGAGCGCATGATGATGAGGTCGTGCGGTTCCACCGCCGAAGCGAGTTCACCGGAGTGGGTGGTGACGATGATTTGCAGGTCTCGTCTCGTCTTCGCGACTTTCTTGAGGTAGCGAATGAGCCCGTACTTAAGCTGGGGATGAAGGTGCGCCTCCGGCTCCTCGATAAGAACGGTCGCATGGAACAGGTCCGGGAAGAACGAATCTTGATCAGCATCTGCCGCCTCGGACGCCTCGGACAATCGAACCCGCGCCGCGTCGGCATCATCCTTCGTGCCGGCTAGTTTGGCTTGCTGCTCTTCGGTGTCGCCGGAGTCGGCAGTGTTTGCCTCACCGGACGGTTCTCCTTGCTCTTTTGGTTCTGTCTCCACGGCTGGATCCGGAATGCCGGCAAGCATGACAGCAATGTGTAGAAGGTTCACGTAACCGAGGCTGGATGCCTCCAGACGTCGCGCCAATAACGGGTCGGGCACCGTCGCTAGAAGTAACTCAAGAACGCGCGCAAGGTATGCGTCGTCAACTTTCTGTGCGCCAACAAAGGCATGATGTTCCATCACACCCCCGCTGATCGTTCGAAGGTTTTCAGCTATTCGCTCTTGAACGTCTACGACCAACTGGTCGCTGATGAGGTCCGAGAGCAGGCCCTGCGCGCGGTTCCTCAACTTGCCCAGCGCTCCGGATCCGTGGTTGCGAGCCTGCTCAGCACGTAAGAGCTCAACAAGTATCCGCGTATCGCGACGAGAGAGTTCGTCTACCGGGTTACGCAGTGCTGGCAGATATACGAGCCGAAGTCGCTCAAGTCCATCCATAGTGCCGATAGGTGGCCCAGCGCGAACGCGGCCTAAGACTCGTTCGAGTGACCGACTCCAACTCGGTGCAGGCTTACCGGCACGTTGTAGCGCCTTACCAAGTGCGCCTTCAGTCGCTGGGTCGTCATTGAATGCATACGCCATACTCACTGCTCGAGGGGGAGCCCCCAAGACTGCAGCGTCGATCGAGACGCCCTGCGGAAAGCGGTGGCGGTGGGCATGCACGATAGCTTCGTTGATCGTTGTCTTTCCAGAGGAATTGGCGCCGATCACGAGATTAAAGGAACCTGTGAACTCGCACGTCAACGGTCGTTCGGCAGCAGCCCGATACCCCTGTATGTCGACTCTCCGAAGAAACATAACGTCAGTATTCGCCGCTCTGCGCTTCATACCGCGCACCACGCGCAACCTACTCGAAATCGTTAACCGTCCGAGCCAGGCCCAGGCTGAACTAGTGGCACAGCGCAACGAGACTCGGCACGCTTCCCCCTGGGTGGGCTGCCGTGGCACCAAGCTGGCCGCTTCGTTGCGTCTGCACTGGATGCCGATAATCACGCCGGATCTCAGGTGGGCGTGACCTCGCTAAGGCGTTGGTCGTTCGTCACTCTTAGCACCGGCTTGTCAAACGCCTGCTTCATTCAGCTCGATGGTGCCCACAAGCTTGTTGTAATCGAGCTACCGCAGGCAGTCGCGCGAGTCATCGACCCAACTCAGCTTGTCGCCGTTGTAGTACGCCTCAGCGATGAAGTACTCGGTTGGATCGGCTGACTGCACTACCCGGTGGTTGCCCGTGCTCATTGGTCGGTTCTGTCCTGTCATCACCGAGCCGATTACGCCACGCCAAGTGCGACACAGATCGTGGTTGACGCGGCCGGCGACGCATCGCGGACTTCGTTCAACCAGTTCCAGATCTGGTGACCATCGAAACTGTCCGACGCTCAGCGGTCTTGTGCAGCGGTCGCTCGGCTGCCGCGTTCCTTACCGATTTGCCCGTAGAAGTGTCGGTGCACCGCGTTAGTTTGTGTCGATGCGTTGGTTTGCCCGCCCTGAAAACGACCCGCTGGTGTTGAGGGTCGCGCCGCGGCTGGCCTCATGGAACAAGGCCGACCATCCAGACCAAGTGCGACTCCGCGCCTACTTGGACGACACTGAGGCGTTGGTCGCCACCTCACGGGTCGACGGCCCCTGTGCGCTGCGCCTCGACGTCGGATTGCCCAGTTCGCGAGACCTCCTCGACGCCGGAGACCTCGACAACTACGCGTACCCGCTCGTCTACCGACTTCGCGATCCCAACCTGGTGTCGGTGTGGTGCACCAAGCAGCACAGCGACCAGTCGACGGTGCGCCTTGCAGCTGCCCGAGAGGTGCCCGCACCAGCGGCCGGGGTACTGGTCGCCAAGACCACCGCATCGGCGTCGAGCACTGCCTATAAGGACGAGATCCACGCCGCCGCCGCGGCTGCAACGGAGCTACCACACGGACCGGTCCGGCTCGAACTGTCCTTCACGCTGGGCCCTCGCCGCAACTGGCTGAACCTCTGGAAACAGACAATCGACGCGCTCGATCCCCTCCTGGGACGTACCCGACCAGACCGTGCGTGGCATCCCCGCGACGGCAGGATCACCGAACTCGGCATGCACCACAGCGTCGATCCAGCGGCCGGCAACACGGTCCTAGTCGCAGTCCACGCCTCGCCCGGACGGATGCAGATCGACCCCACAAAAGCGCTCGTCGCACCACAGCCACCCGCCGATAGGATTTCCTACGTGGAACCGCTTGATGCTGCTGCAGGCGATCCACGTCCAGGCGCCCGCGAGTTCCGCGACGACGACGCCGGCTACCTCGCGTGGCTCGCCGCCCACCCCCACGGCTACGTCGTCAACATCGCCCGCAATCACAGCGTCTCCGCCGCGCGGCTGCACCGCGCTCACTGCCGCACCGTCAGCGGCCAGAATCCGCACAACGGACCGTGGACCGGACCCTACGTAAAGGTGTGCGCCGAACAGCTGACCGCCGTCGAAACCTGGGCCCTCGATGCCGTATGCAGCGCCATCCCGAAGTGCGGGATCTGCAACCCTGACAAGATGAACCGATGACGACGGCAGTCAAACTCGGTACCCAGGCGATCGGCGCAGCGGGCGAACTGCTTGTGCAGTACCAGTTGGTCGAGCTCGGCATCGACAGTGCACGGCTGACCACCGACGCCGGCATCGACCTGGTGATGTCCGTGCCCGGTCAGCAAACCGCCGCAACGATTCAGGTGCAGGCGAACGTCGCACCCAAGCCCGCCGGCGGCAAAGGCAAGCTGCTGTTCAGCTGGCCATTCCCCGATGACTCTCCAGCGCAATGGATGGCCGGCGTGGACATGTCAACCGACAGCGCGTGGCTGTTCCCGATGGACCACGCGCGCCAGCTGGCGCAGCAGAAACACGCCACGGCACGCGGCTGCTGTACTTCTACACCGACGAATCCGTCGGCCCAAAATCCCTGCGCCTGAGCGACATGACCGCCCACCGGCTCGAAGCCGTCATCACAGTCCTCCTCGATGGACGCCCGAGGGAACTGCCGTGACGACCGCGCCGATCGATCTCGACGATTTCACCGGGTGGGTGCCGTTCACCGCGCTACCCACCGCCGGCGTCCCGACCGGGCCGGGCGTGTACGTCATCGTACGACCCACCGACGAGCCGCCCGCCTTCCTCGACGCCTCACCCGCGGGTCACTTCAAAGGCAAGGACCCGACGGTGCCCCTCTCCGAACTGCACGATCTGTGGGTGCCCGGCACCCGCATCGTCTACATCGGCAAGGCCAACCACGGCAGCCGCGGAAAACGCGGTCTGCGCAAGCGACTCGACGAATTCCGTCGCTTCGGCGCCGGTGAGCCCGTCGGCCACTCCGGCGGCCGCCGAATATGGCAGCTCGCCGACCACGCCGACCTCCTCGTCGGATGGCGCGTCACCGACGACGCCGAGGCGGCCGAGATCGAAACCGACATGATCGCACAGTTCCGCGCCCACCACGGCCACCGCCCATTCGCCAACATGCGCAACTGAGAGACGACCGCAGGCTTCAACTCGACGGCCGCACGATGAAAAAGAGTGACCGGCCCGTTATGTGCGGTCAATTACCGTTCCGGTGTCCACGTCGTTCGCGTGGACTATCAGTCGCCCACTCGCCGGCGCCATGGAGTTGAAGCTCGATCTACATGGTGTCGACGGGCAACTTGGAGAACTCAGCATCGAAGATCTGATGATGATGGACGTAATCCCCACACCGGGAAACGCAAGCCTTCGCCGGTCCGCCGACGGTGTGGAGATCGAGTGGCCTTGACTATCGATGCCACGGAACCGTACGTGTAGTCGCCGTAAGCCGTCGGTGCCAGTCCTGCTCTCGCAGCTTCGGACGCTCCGGAGCCGGAAATGCGCGACAATGCCGTACTCACCGAGGTCAGGCTGCCTCGCAAATGGCGGCGGAACATACCCGCGGTACCTCATCTCGGGTCAACTTGCGCAGTGCGGGGATCCTCTCATAAAGACGATATTCAGCGGCGATTTGCCGACATTGGTTGGTAAGGGGCCCTCAATCAATGGACGTTCACCGAGGCGGGTAGGTCGCGCCGTTTCACGGAATCGTCACGGTCCGCGGATACTCTGTGCATCCACCGCTGGTGACGGAGGTCCGACATGCGTCTGAACACCTGCCGCGTGTTTGTGTCCGTAGACGACGTGGGGGGCGAGCGTGACATTCGGCCGCCTCAGCTCGCGCTCTTGCTACGGCTCCTGCTGCTCTGGCGAGACGAATATGTCCCCCACGACGTAGTCAGTCGTGTGCTAAATATTCAGCCGACCGGCGTCAGAAAGTACTGTGCCAATCTTAATGATCATCTTGCCAAGGGGGCTGTCGAGAGCGTTCAAGGACATCTAAACCTGACGTGGGGCAGAGAAGACACCGACTTCGCCGAATTCCGCAGGTTGGTTGAAAACGCCAAGTTTGTCGCTGGCGACCTCAGCGATCTTCGCGCCTTCTCGCCTCAGTTGGTAGAAGCCGAAAACCTACTCGAGCACGCCTCGAAGCTCTGGCAAGCGTCGCCCGCGACCGGCCTTGATTCTTTCAAAGAACGTCCACGCAGGGCGAGGGGCCGAGCGAACTCGCGCTTCCCTAAACCGGAGGACCAGATCTCTCTCGAAGATATCGCCTTCGAATGGGAGGACCATCGAACCGAACAACTAATTTTCTTGGCGGATCTCCTCCTTATTGACGGGCAAGGCCCCACGAAGGCGAAGGAGGCCTTCGTGAGTCTCACGGACCTTGTGAAGCACCCTGAAAGCGGGGATCGCATCTGGCGGCGAAGGTTGTCGGCCGCCGACAAGATGGAAGACCTTGATCGCCACAGGAGTGCGTGGAAGCAGTGCTTGGCCGCGTACGAGCGAAGTCAGCGAAAGATGCCCGACGACCTGCGTCGGCTTGCTCCCAAGCCGCCGACTCAGTTGATTGACGTTCAGCTGCCAACGACAGTAAGCGAAGCTGCTGAGTTGGTGAGGGGCCTGGGAGAGGAGATCGACCCTCGCCTCGCCTTGATCGACACGCTCGGGATTGCGCCAGCCTCGTCGACCCAGCTGCGTGGGTCTCGGCTGGAGCCCTCTGATTGCATCGAGCGTGCAAAGCACACCTTGTGGTTCGCGGGCGTACTTGCCGGCAAGTGGGTTAATCCTCCGGCTGTGCGCAACAGCCTTGAAAAGCTCTTGCAGTCCTTTGATTCGGAGGAAAGACCGCCCGGATCAGAAGTTCGCTTCTTGGTCTTGGACCCGCAAGAGGAGGGATACGCAAGGTTGCAACAGATGCGCGGCGACGCAGTGAGTCCGGAATCGCTGAACGTATTGATCGAACTCGCGGGGCGATACCAATGCCTAGAAGTTCGCGGGATCGCCGCGCTACCAGCATTTCGAGTGATCGTAATCGACGACGATCTCGTCAGCTTCTCGCCATACTCGCTGGAGCAAGAAGCTCGGGTGCCCAATCTGACTGGCTGGGATTCTCCGCACGTCACCCTCGACCCCCTCGCTCCTTGGCCCCTCGCATCAGCCTTCCGCCTCTACTTTCAGCAGACCTGGGATGATGCAAGGCCTTTGGAGGTGGCTGAGTGAACGACACTGCGCTTCGAGGAATCGTCCTTGGGCGATTCCAACCTCTCCACATTGGACATATGGAGTACCTCGAAGCTGCTCGCCGATTGTGCAGTCGACTCTTTATCGGTATCACCAATCCCGACGAAGAGTCACGCATCCCTTCAACTGCCGACCCTCGTCGCTCTCAGTCTGAAGCTAACCCCTTCACGTATTTCGAGCGGCACCAGATGATCGAGGACGCGTTACTCGGTGCCGGGTGGGGTGCAGAAACCTTCTGCATTGTGCCGGCTCCCATTCGGGAGCCGCAGCGGCTGAGGCACTTCATACCGTCACCTGCGGAGGCGCGATGCTTCTTGACGGTCTACGACGCTTGGGGTGATGAAAAGGTCGACGTGATGGAAGATCTAGGCTACCTAGTCGATGTCCTCTGGCGACGTTCCCACGAGCAGCGGGCAACATCTGGAACCGCTATCCGTTCGCACATTCGCCATGGTGAACCATGGCAGCACCTTGTTCCGCCGAAAGTTGCTCTGCATGTGCAGATGCGATTGGACCAGGCCGAACTATGACTAAGTCACTCCGCGAGAGAGCGGTGATCCCGGATCGTTACGGTTGGAAGGCCTTCTATCTCGCGGAATTGATGAGGCTGGATCTCCGCGTTCCGGATGGGTTCGCATTGGCTGTCGACGAAGAATTCTCGTCGGACGATCTCGGCCTACTAGGGCCCGACGGCGGTGAGGTCGCTCTTGCGGTGCGCAGTTCGTCTTGCGACGAGGACACCACCTCACAGTCGATGGCGGGATCTTTTCGGACGAGCTTGAACGTGGTTGGCGTGCAGGAAGTTACAGCGGCGGTTGCCGATGTTCGGGCATCTGCTCGCGGCCATCAGATGGGTGTAATCATCCAGCGGCTGGTCGATGCGGATCTGTCGGGCGTCGCGCTTTCTATAGATCCTGGGACCTTCTACTATTCGCACGTCACTTTGTCATGGACGAAGGGGCTTGGCGCGAGCCTCGTCAGTGGCGACTCCGTAGGCCACGACCTGGTAGTCAACCGCGAAACGGGCCTCCCCATCGAGGGAGACTGGCCCTACGAGGCCGACCTGCTGGCGGAACTGCTTGGTGTGCTGGCCAAACTGGACTGCTCTCTTGGAGGACCGGTCGACGTCGAGTGGTGCGTCGAAGCACGCACGCGACATCTGTACATACTTCAGGTTCGGCCTGTTGTGTTGCCCATTGCTCAGACTGTTGATCTGGACGACGCGGATTCCTTCACAGCGCTACCGCCTGTCGTTGCCTCGCACCCGAAGGTCGCATTGCGACGCCTCGCAGCCCAACTTGGCATTCCGATGACGCCCGCGCGCGCGTCGATTGGGAACCGTCGCGACCCACGCCAACCCGTCCCAATAGAGAGGGGTCTTAGAGCTGCAGGGAGCAGCGTTGTGTTGCTCCACCCGTTCACTGTCGAAAACCGAATCGTCCGAGAATTCGCGAAGGTGGATCGGACGGACATCGAGTTCATCACTAGGGAATGTCGCCGATATTCAATCCGTCAGTATCCGTCGTTCGAGAACATTGCAGATACCGAGAACCGTGTTCTTGCAACAGGTCTCGATGTTTCTGCCGTCGCGGTAGTGCTAGAGCAAGAAATCTGGAACGCTCACGCCACCGGTATCATCCGTAGGCTCGACGATGGCTATCTGATAGAGGTTGCGTTAGGGCATTTTGTACCAAAGGGTTACGTGCAGACGAGCGCCTACCTTGTGAATGCTGCCGGCGCGATTGTATCTAGCCATGAGACGCGACAGGACAGCGCGTTGCACTTCTATAACGGGCACGTAGTTCGGGAGGACGAGCCAGAAGGCGTTGCTTGGCTCGATGAATCAGCTACGCAGAGAATTGTCATTGCGTTGTCGCCGCTACTGTCCGAGGTCCCCCATCTTGCACTCGAGTTCGGGTTAACGGACTTCAGCGAAGTTGGGAGCGGAGATGGGTTGGTGTATCTCATCGATGCGGCGGAGTCTGATGAGGAAAGTTCTTCCCTCACCATCCAGCAGAACTCGATGAACGTTGTTTCGCGAGGACGAGCCCAGGGTTTGGTGGCCGATCTTCGCGGCCACGGAACTGAAGATCTCGACGCCCATCTATACCAGCGCATCTCTATCGCGGGCCCAGACAAGCCGGCCATCTTCATTGCGGAGCGCGCCTCAGTTGATTTGCTGCCCCTGGTCTACGGCTGTCCTCCGGGATGCGGGTTCGTGTTCGAGCAAGCGTCGTTGCTGTCGCACCTGTCGGTCGTTTTACGCGAAAGAGGCATTCCGGGCGCGATCGTCTCTCCAGAAACGATCGCAGGTCTACAGGAGGGGGACTGGGTGGTACTGGACACAGACGTGTCTCCGGTATTGAAGCCGGCGGCGACCTCGTTGCGGCCAGTCGAATGACGCTGCCGACAGGATCAGCTTCGGTAAGTCACACTAGCCCAGCTGCGAACGGCCGTATGCGTCTTTTCTTGACCGCAGATTGCAATCTAGCCTGCTTCTACTGCCATAACGAGGGTCAGCCTAAAAGCGTGTCGTCGCTCATGTCGGATGAGATTGTGAACTCCGTCGAAGCCCTACTCAAAACCAGTGAGATAGACAAGCTGATCCTCAGTGGCGGTGAGCCGCTTTTGCATTCAGGTGTCGTCGAGTACGTGGCCCGTCTGAGCCCATATGTGCGGCGGACTTCATTAATAACGAACGGGTTGCTACTGACGTCCCGAAAGGTTCGAGAGCTGGCTGAGGCCGGCTTGTCGAAGGTGCGCTTGGGTGTTGACTCCTTCGACCCGACCAAGCCGAGACCGTCGCGTGGGCGCCTCAACGAACCGTTCTCGATCGAGGATCGAGTCCGTCAAACGCGTGATGCCGGACTGGACGTCGAATTAAACGTCGTGCTAACGAGATTCAATCAATCAGAGGTACCTGCCTTCTTAGAGTTCGCGACAAGCAATGCTCTGAATATCAAATTCTTCGAGCACCTTCAGGTCTTGCCTCCACTGAGCGGCGAACTGATCAACCGGATGGAGCCGCGCCCCCACGTTGCCGAGCACTGGTTCATGAGCACCTTGGAAGCGACCCTGGGGTTGCGTCCGGAGTTCGCATTCACAGACCAGTTCGCTCCAGCCACATCGGCTGCACGTATCGCGGGAACTGAAGTTCGCTACTGCAGATACCTCTGTTCGTACCAGCGGTGCTGGGCTCCGGGTACTCGCATCGATCCGGAAGGCTATGTCTACACGTGCATGTCCAACCGTGGGCGTGATGCCATCATGATTGGCGCAGAGGCAGAGGTGTTACGCAGTGCGATGATCAGCGCAGCGAGACGCGGTTGCAATGCCCGGAGGGTCAACCCACATACCGGCTCCGCGTCGCAAGGAGACATCGGTCGGCCTGCCGCCTCAATGGATCTGGCGTGAAGTGCGCGTGAACGCGGGTGTGAAGTCCCCGTGAATGCCACACTTTAGTTCCGAACGGTTCACATAGCGTTTGCCACACTCGCTCCTATATTTACGACGGTAGGAGCGAACATGAATTCCTGGACGGGGACACGCGCACTCATCGCGCTCGGAATCGCGATGGCCTGCCTTGCAGGGTCCGCCGCCGCAGTTTACCTGTTGTGGCCCGACACCAAATTTTGGATCGAGGTTGGCGTGGCGGTGCTTGCGCCGATCGTGGCGGAGATCGTCCGGCAGTTCTTCGATTCGGATGGTGATTCGGAGTAGCTCGCTGCGCCACTACCTCAGTTCAATAGCGGTGGATCGTCTTAATCCCATCGGCGTCTGCCATGACAACTTTGCGAGACACCTGACAACCACATGACAACTCCGCTGAGAATATGACGCGCGGGCTGAGAACCTACACCAGCCGGAGGCCCTACCGCGCCATGTTCGTAAACCGCGACAGGTGAAGCTGGTGGGCCACAGTGATATTCGCGGTCGGACCGTTGCGGTGCTTACCGAGGATCAGGTCGGCCTCGCCGCCGCGCGGGTCGTCCCGGTCGATGGCGTCCGGGCGGTGCAACAGGATGATCATGTCGGCGTCTTGCTCGAGCGATCCGGACTCACGGAGGTCGGACACCTGCGGGCGCTTGTCGGTGCGCTGCTCCGGGCCACGGTTGAGCTGGCTGATCGCCACCACGGGCACGTGCAGTTCCTTGGCCATCAGTTTGAGGCTTCGGGAGAAGTCCGAGACTTCCTGCTGGCGTGACTCGTACTTCTTGCCCGAGCTCATCAGCTGCATGTAGTCCACGACGATGAGCCGCAGATCGGCCTTCTTCTTGAGCCGGCGCGCTTTCGCCCGGATCTCCATCATGGTGAGGTTCGGCGAATCGTCGATGTAGAGCGGCGCCTCACTGATCTCGCTCATCCGGCGCGCGAGCCGGGTCCAGTCGTCGTCGTTCATCTTGCCCGAGCGCATGTCGCCGAGCTTGATGTTCGCCTCGGCCGAGAGCATGCGCATGACGATCTCGGACTTGCTCATCTCCAGCGAGAAGATGACGCTGGCCAACTGGTGCTTGATCGAGCAGGACCGCATGAAATCCAAACCAAGCGTTGAGTTGTGGGTCGGCACCATGGCCTGCGAGGCCAAATACATGTGGCTGTCGTTGTCCACCTCGACGCACCGGACCG
>JAHFVC010000557.1 GCA_023264765.1 Mycobacterium sp.
ACCGAAACCGAGGCGATCGCCAGGAACGCGCTGGCCTGGCCGAGGTTGACCAACAGCACGCCGATGGCGAGCGTGGACACCGCGATACCGGTGATGACCGGGGTGCCGGTGCGCTTGTTGACCTTGGACAGGAACTTGCCGAAGGGCAGCCGGTTGTCGCGGGCCATCGAGAACATCACCCGTGAGGCCGAGGCCTGGATGGCCAGGGTGGCGGAGAACATCGCGACGGCGACCAGGCCGAGCAGTGTCTTGCCCAGCCACGTGTCGAGCTGGCTCTCGATGACCCAGGCCATGCCGCCGGTGGCCAGGTCGTCGCCCAGTTCGGGAGCTGACATGAGTGCGGCCACGATCATCAGTCCGCCGCCCACGAAGGACACCAGCAGGGCGTTGACGATGGCCTTGGGCGCGGTCCGGCGTGGGTCCCTGGTCTCCTCGGACAGTTCTGCGGCACTGTCGAATCCGTACATCACGTAGGCGGCCATGAGCATGGACGCCAGGAATGCGGGCAGGTAGCCCAGCCCGCTGCCGTGGCCGCCGGTGTCGGCGACCGCCTGCACCGGATTGCGTTCAGCGTTCCAGAGCATCGCACCGATGATCAGGAAGACGCCGATGATCTCCAGCGTCACTCCGGTGACGGTGATGCGCGCCATGAACCGGACACCGGCGGCGCTGATGATGGTGCACAGGATGATGGTGATGCTGCCCAGGATGATGCCGTTGGTGGCGCCGTCCACCGACAGCGGATCCATGTCGGTGCCGACGATCTGGAAACCGCTCCAGATCGGGGGAAGCACGGTCTGCATGGCGATCGCCAGCGCGGCGATGGACACGATGTAGCCGATCAGCATGAACCAGCCGGCGAACCAGCCGACGGCGTTACCGGCCAGGCGCCGGGACCATTGGTAGATGGCGCCGGCGACGGGGAACTTGCCGGACAGCTCGGCGAAGACCAGGCAGACGCAGAACTGACAGATGAAGACGATCGGCCAGGTGAAGAAGAAGGCCGGGCCGCCGAGCGCGAAGCCGAGCGGGAAGAAGGCGAAGACGGTGGTGAGGATCGACACGAAGGAAAAACCCGCGGCGAAGGCGGCATAACCGCCGATGCCTCGGTGCAGTTCCTGCGTATAGCCGAGCTCCTCGAGGGTGGCGGCGTCCTCCTGCGAGGATATCGCCGGGTCGAACGTGGCGGTCATGAGGTTCTCCTGGGGTGGGAAATAACTATCGTGCGATAGAAATTAGCGTGTGTTCTTGTTCCCCGCATTTCGAAGTCGTCACAACTGTGTGACCTGCATCCAGGATGGAGGCGAGTGACAATCGTTGTCATGCCCCCCGAACACGGCATCGCCGCGGCTCTCGGAGCCCTCGATGCTGCCCGTGACGAGGCAGATCTGCACGCCGGAGTCCTGCGGGCCAAGCAGTCGGTCGGCGCGGAGCTGTCGGCACACACACCCGCTCCGGCCCTGGCTGCCGGCTGGTCGGAGGTCTTGCGCCACGGCGTCGCCGCCGCCGTGCGGATGACGCCCGGCGACGACGAAGGGGAGTCGCGCTGGTTCGTCTCAGGCAGCGTGGCGCGCGGCGAGGCCGCACCCGGCTCCGACGTCGAGACGATGATTGCCCTGGCCGACACCGTCTCCGACGAGCGCAAGGCGGCCTTGATGGCGCGGGCCGCCGATGTGCATGCGCTGCTGGAGCGGTGCGGCATCCAGGGCGATGGCAACGGGGTGCTGGGCAGCCGGCCCCGGTTCTGCCGCCGGACGGTGAGCTGGACCGAGGGCATCGAACGCTGGTCGGCCGACCCCCGCGAGGACCGCGGCGTGGTGATGACCGGACTGATGGCCGACGCGGCCGGGTTGTTCCCGGACGGCGAGGACGTCCTGCGCACTGCCACGGTCGCCGCGGCGCGGCGGCACTATCCGGTACGCAAGGCGATGCTCGACGACGCCACCACCCTGCGGGCCGGCTTCCCGTCGCGGCTGCGCATCTTCTCCCGGCACGCCGACACGGTCGACATGAAGCTGGCAATGGTCGATCCGGTGGTCAAGATCGCGCGCTGGGCCGGGCTGTCGGCGGGCGCGGCGACGGTGTCCACCCTCGACCGGCTCGACGCCGCGGGCGCAGCCAACATCCTTGATGCCGAGGATGTTTCGACGCTGCACGACTGCTTTCTGTGGCTGCTCCGCTTCCGCTGGCGGATGCGGGCCGGGCCGTGGTTGCAGGGCAGGCCGGTCTCCGACGCGATCGCACTGGCCGACATCGCCCCGCACGAGCGGGCGGGGCTGCGGGGTGTGCATCGCGAGGTGGCGGGCATCAGCCGCAAGCTCACCTTTGTGGCGTCGACCTCGGCGTTCCGGTAGTGACATCGGGCGCGGTGCGCCGCACCGTCGCCGCGCAGCGGCTGGAGGGATGGCAGCCCACCGACGAGCAGCTGCACGATCTGGACCGGCTGGCGCGCGCCGAGGTGACGTTCGGGCAGTATCTGGCCGGCTACCGCTCTCGGCATCCACCCGCAGCACCCACCCCGCGCCGATGGGTGCTGCGCCGCCGGGTTCCGTATCTGATACCTGGAACGACGCTGCTGCGCAACAACTTCGGGCTCACCGACCAGGCCGCGCTGACCGACCTGGAATTCGTCGCGACGGCCGGCCGCATGCTCGAGTGGCAGCAGCGCGTCGGCGCCGGGCAGGTGGGTGCGGCCGATCTGGACGCCCGGGTGATCCATCAGCACGTGTTCGCCGACGTGTACGCGTGGGCGGGGGAGTACCGGATCACCG
>JAHFVC010000558.1 GCA_023264765.1 Mycobacterium sp.
GCGAGGACCGCGCCGAGTAGGGCCAGTACGCGCAGCCTCATGCCCGGCGCCGGCCGATGAGCGCGGCCGCCACGGCGATCGCGGCCAGCGCCAGCGCGCCACCCGCCAGCCAGCGGGCGCTGTTGTCGGCCTTGCCCGCCGGTTGCGCTTCGACCGCCGGGGCTGCCGGAACCACCGCAGGAGCGGGGCCGTGCGAGGCCTCCGGCGCGCCGGACAATGCCAACTCGGGTGCGGGGTACTCGGGTTCGCCGCCGCCGGGCAATGGCGGCTGATCCCAGCGCACGACGGTTCCGTCGGAATAGGTCTGGGTGGCCGGGAAGCTGACGCTGTCCTGCTTGGGCAACGTCACCGCGATCCGGAACAACCCGAACTGATCGGGGCCGATCCCGTTCTGCGGTGAGGCGGTCCAGGTGACGGAGCGGACCGTGCCTGCGGCGGCGTCCCGGTCCAGGCGCGAGGTCCAGCCGGGCATCTGTTCGGTGCTCGCCGACGTCACATTCGGCAACGTGACGGTCAAACTTGTTGTGAGGGAACCCTTTTCGGATTCGTTGGGGACACGGAAGGTGAGCACGGCGGACCCGCCCGGATGGGCGTCGTCGGCGTTGACGTGCACGTGGGCGGATGCGGGGGCTGCGGTGATGAGAGCGGTGCCGGCCGCGGCCAGCGTGAAAAGGACGCGCGCCGGCGCCCGATGGGTGAATCGCATTCTGTTATCGGCTTTCTGGGGAAGGAGTCGTGGGTCGGCGGTCAGGCCGGAACCGGCGGACCCCGATGCGATATCGACGCCCGCACCATCCGCGCCGAGTGGCGTGGTTGGTCGTCTGGGCGATAGTTCCGAGGTGTGGCCGGCACCCGCGGTGATACCGGGCCGGTGATGACGCCGATGGCGCGCGAGAGTGCGGCACACAGCCGTTCGCCCGCCGCGATGAGGACGGCGCCGGCCAGTACCGCGCTGAGATGCGCGGCCGTCATCGCCAGCGGGTGGGCCTGCACATGGGAGTGCTGCCCGATGTCGAGCAGCTGGTGGCCGAGCAACTGACCGGCCACCAGGACGGCCAGTAGGGGACGCAGCCCGCCGCGCGTGGTGGCAGACACCGCTGCGGTCGCAGCGGCGAGCACCAGGAGCTGACTGAGCCCCGCGCCCGCGGGAAACGCTCCCGACGCCGTGCCGTGTGCCGCCAACGCCAGGGCCGCTGTCAGCATGCCGACAGCTCCGCCGCGTAACAGCGCCGGGCGGCGCACGGTGGCGGCGGTCATGGGGCGCGGTCGCTCAGCCGAGTCCGAGCCGGGCCAGGAGGTCGGCGTCGATACCGTCGAGTTGGGCGCTGATCGCGGCGTGCGCGGGACGACGGCGTTCCGTGGGCATGTTCTCGGCGGCGGTGATCGCGGCCGACAGGTCGGTCAGCCGATCGGTGATCGCCGCGACGAACTGCTTGGTCTCGGCATCCTTGGGCTTCTTTGCCGCCACCTGGTGCAGCGTCTGTTCGGCGCCGGCGACGCGTGCCGACAGGGACGCCCCGTGACCGGAGAACTGACCGAGCTGGCTCAGCGGGACGCCCAGGCGGTCGGCGCGGCGCTGGTCGAGCAGACCCCGGGCGCTCACCAGGACCCGGTAGGCCAGCGGGACCAGGATCGGTGCGAGCAGCCGCGAGACGGTCAGTGTCCGGCGAATTCTGGTCGGCGACAGCAGCTTGCCCTCCCTGGCGGCCTTGAGCTGCGTCTCAGCAACCTTGAGGGCCGCGCGATCGCTGTCCCGTTGGGCTCTGATCTGAGACCGGAGCGCTCGGGACTGCTCCTTGCGATCGGCCTTGATGCGGCGGGCGTCGTTCTTGGCCGCGAGTTTGGCCTCCAGCTTCGCCTTCGTCTTGATGGAGCGCTTGATGGCGCGGGCCTCGGCCCGGCGGACTGCCCGGCTCTTGCGTCGCGTGAACAGGCCCATCGGCGTTGCCTCCCGGTGTGTCATCGACTGCCGAGGTCGAGGCACGGCAGTGTGGCCAACACTATCGCTCGTACCACGCGTCGGTCGCCGGTGTCCTCTCGCGGCAGCGGATTTTGTTCCACAGCAAACAATTCGACCTCGATATGCGACAATCGGGTAAATTTCCGCCGCCACACAGTGCGGTGCCGTGAGGGGTGGTGACGACGTGGTGTCGCGGGTGCGAGTCGCGGCGGCAGCCTGTCTGATGGCTTCCGGCCTGTTCGTCGGTGGTGCCGGCGGTGCGCTGGCGTTTGCCAATCCCGAGGACGTCGATGGCACGGGCGGTGCTGGGACGGCCGGTGCCGGCGTGAGTGAGGCGCCCGCAGACGGGTCCGCGACCGCACCGGCCGCAGCCGACGCAACCGGCCGTCCCGACCGGCGCGGGCGGCACGCGCAGTCACCTCGGGTGGTCGTCGGGAACGGTCGGGACGCCGCACCGTCCGGCACTGGCGAAAGCGCCGCAAACGGAGATTCCAGCAAACAATCCGACAACCGCCGCGGACCCTCGGCGGGGACGCCTGCCGCACCCGTCGGCGAACAGCCGACAGGCGCCGCCCCGACGGTGTCGGCGCCAGTGGCGGCGGCGGGCGCTGATCCGGACGCGGGACTCGCGGCGGCGGCACCGCCCAATCCCGGCGATCCCGGCGCGGAGAACCCGCAAGGGCCAGACGATCCAGAGGACCCGGACGAGTGCGACCAGGACGGGCACCACTGTCTGCCGTGGTGGTGGCCCAAACCCGGGCTCAGCTCGTCGGGCAACGGGAACGGTGGCGTGGGTAGCGGCGCCACCAAG
>JAHFVC010000559.1 GCA_023264765.1 Mycobacterium sp.
ATCCTTGGTTCCGGACCGGTGTTCCCGGTGAGTGTAGGCAGCATTGAAATCCCTTGGTACATAAATGTTCTGGCGTTGGTCATCGGGATATGCGGTGCGGTGGTCGCGATCGCGGCGACCAGACTCGTCTATCTGGCCGAGGACGCGTTCGGTCGGCTGCCGATTCACTGGATGTGGTGGCCGGCGATCGGAGGTGCGGTGATCGGTATCGGTGGCTTGATCGAACCCCGCGCGCTTGGCGTGGGCTACGACGTCATCGATGCACTGCTCACCGGGCACGCGTCCGTGTCGTTGATCGTCGGCATCCTGGTGGTCAAGACGACCATCTGGTCGTTGTCCCTGGGTTCGGGGACCTCTGGGGGCGTACTGGCGCCGGTGTTCATGATCGGTGGTGCGCTGGGAGCTCTTGTCGGACAGTGCTTTCCGCAGGTCTTTCCGGGATTTTGGGCGATCCTCGGGCTGGCTGCAGTGGTGGGCGGCGTCATGCGATCACCACTGACGGGCATCGTGTTCACCCTCGAGCTCACCCACGCCTGGCCGGCGATATTTCCGCTGACCATTGCATCGGTCACCGCGTTCGCCGCTTCGGTGCTGCTGCTCGACCGATCGGTGTTGACCGAAAAGATCGCTCGGCGCGGCCTGCATCTGACCCGTGACTACACGACCGATCCGCTGGAAACCTTCTTCGTCTCCGAGGTGCTTCACCCCGGACCGCCGCCAGGGGAGCTCGGCGGCATCGTAGGGCCGGCGGATACGTTGCGGCACGCCGCCAACGTGCTGGCCGAATCGGCCGGACGTCCGCTCCGGGTGCTCGGCGCCGACGGCGTCGAAATGGGCCACGTGCTGCTGCAGGACCTGCTTACCGCACGGTTGCATGATCTCACCGAGGACACTGATCGGGCACGGCATCTGGTGGGTTTCACCGCCAAACCTGCAGACGCCGCGGCCAGAGACTGAGGTCGGTGCTCAGTACCGCAATGTGGCTGTGCGCAGGATCTTTGGCGGCGGTCTCGAGCGTCACGGCTGGGCATCCTTGTGCACCACAACCGGACCCGCTGGGGGCGCAAAGATGCTGCCCTTCACGCTGCCACGCAACGTGCGCACCGCAACCAGTGCCCACGTGCTCAACAGGCAGGCGTATGCGATGACTGCCGCGACGCGGAACATCGGCAGTCCGGTGTGGTTGGCCAATTGTGAAGTGCCGGTGACAAATGTCCCGACGGGGAAGGTCAGGCTCCACCAGGTCAGTGCGAAAGGCATGCCGCGGCGCATGGTTCGGACCGTCAGTGCCGTCGCCAACGCGATCCACAGCACTGCGAAACCCCATACCGGAACACCGAACAGTATTGCGAAAACAGCCATGCCCGAGGCTATTTCGGGCTTGACCGTGAGTGCGGCGACGCTCCCCAGCAGGCCCGCCGCGGTGATTCCCTGGCCTAGTGGACCCAGCACGATCCACAGCGTCGGCACGCGGGCCGATCCGGAGGTGCCGTAGTGCGCCAGTCGACTCCAGATCATGGTGATGATGATCAGTGCTGCGATCAGTGACAGCCCGAACATCGCGAAGCAGCCGTAGAACATGGTGGTGCGCGCGGTGCCGGGTGCCATCTGTGGAATCAGCAGTGCACCGGACGCGGCCGCGACCATCGGCGGAACCACAGGCATCAGCCAGCCGCCGAACGCGGCGTCAGGACCCACCTCCAATTGGGTGAACATCAGGAACGGGATGGTCATGGCGGTGAAAAGTCCACCGACGGTGCCGGCGGTCCACAACACCCAGTCCAGGTCCACTGCCAATCGCAGGCCGATCAAGTCCCGTCCGACCAGCACTGCGCCGGTGCCGATGGTCAGCAGCGCCATCGGGGCGGCGCCGTAGAAGTGCGCCATCTGCGGATTGTGGACCTGGCCCCGCGCCACCTTGGGGTGACGGAACCACTGCACCGTCACCGCGACGATCAGCAGTACCAGCAGGGCCGCCGCGATCACCCACACGATCTCGGCGAAGGCCCGCAACCCGGGCAGATGCACCGGCAGCGTTGCGGCGGCGTTGGCCACGATGCCGGTGCCCATGACTGAGGCGAACCAGTTCGGTCCGAAGTATTGGAGGCGAGCAGCCTCGGGAGTATCGGTACTCATGGTTCGATATTCAACAGGTCACCGTCCCGCCCCGAAGGAGTAATCCGTGCAGATCAGCATTTTCGGTTCGTTGAGTGGCCTGAAGTCTCCGGTCGACGACACCATCGCCTTTCTCTCTGAGTTGCGGGGCGAAGGATTTCGCCGCGCGTGGTTCGCCCAAATGCCTTATGAGCCAGACCTTCTCACCGTTCTGGCGGTGGCGCTGCATCAGGTCGACGGAATCGAGGCGGGCACGGGTGTCCTGCCCATCCAGAACCAGCATCCGATGTTGCTGGCGCAACGGGCATTGACGATCAGCGGGATGTCCGGTGGCCGCCTTCTGCTCGGGCTCGGCATGACGCATCAGGCCGTCACCGAGGGCATGTGGGGTATCCCGTGGGACAAGCCTGTGCGCAGACTCAACGAATACCTCGATGGGCTGCAGCCGCTGCTGGCCGGCGAGAAGGCCAACGCTACGGGCGAGACGGTGACCACTCGCGGCGCACTGATGATCCCGCACGCTCCCGCCCCGCCGGTGTACATCGCGGCGCTCGGGCCGAAGCTGTTACAGATCGCCGGGCGTCGTTCCTCGGGCACCGTGACCTGGATGACCGGTCCGAAAACCCTTGCCGGACATGTTGGTCCGACG